>NZ_CP053344.1:2513092-2827228 GCF_013113715.1 Herbiconiux sp. SALV-R1 | reverse complement strand
GAGGAGCTCAATCGACGTCGAGGCCGCAGCGCAGATGACGAGCGCGAGCCACCACCAGCGGCGCCCCAGCACGAGACCGATGAGGATGCCGAGAGGCACGAACATGCCGACGTTCGCCGCGAACTCGACCTGCTGGTAGCCGATCGAACGAGGAAGGCCGTGTGCGTGGAGCTGCGAGATGAGTCGTAGGAGGTCAGACCGCGAGCCCGCGTCGACCGGTGACGGCCAGAACACGACGAACGCGACGCCCAAGCCGTAGAGCACGAGCAGGACTGCGGCGATGGTGCGCAGCACGGGCGCAGACGAGTTCCTCATATGGAACCAGGACTTTAGCCGATCAGGCTGGGGTGGTTGTGTGCGCAGACCGCGGTACGCGGGCGACGCGGTACCGCCCGGACAGGAAGCCGATGACCCACTCGATGGGCCCCTTGCCGATGAATCGCCACCAGAGGATGCCCGCGGCCGGCACGGCGAGCACCACAAGACACCAGGCGGCGTAGTTGTTCTCGCTGAACGTCAGGGCTCCGCTTCGGGCCAGCCAGGCGACGATCGCCACCTGCAGCACATAAAGGGAGAGCGCCACGGTGCCGATGGCTCGGAAAGGCACGAAGACGGCGCGGATGACTCTGGCCGGCGCTTCGGCTCGCACGGCTGCCAGAAGCATGATGGCGGCGAGGGCGCCGAGCACGAGGCCGGTGTCGTGGAGCGTGTCGAGGTAGCTGCCCGACGGGCCGCGCTCGACTGAGAAGACGCGCCGGATGACGAAGTCACCTCCCCAAGCCAAAGGAGCCAGGATGAGCATGGTCCAGGCCAGCCTCCGCGAGGTGAAGCCGATCCTGAACACCACGGCACCGAACAGGAACCAGGGCAGCAGATTCGTCACCCTGTAGTGCGGGTTCAAGAACACCCAGTCGATGAACGTCGCCCCCAGGCTGCCCGGGAGCGCCATGGTGGGTTCGACCACGTCCAGCACGAAAGCATTGATCGGCGCGCCGGCGACGACGATTACGGCGATCACCGCAATGAGGGCCTTCGTGGGGAGAAGCAGAAGCGGCGTGCCGATCGCCAGCACGATTCCGAGGAACGACAGGATGATGGCGATCCAGCTTCCCCAGGTCTGCAACCAGACGCCCAGAATGACGAGGATGCATCCGCGGATGACGTTCTGAACGATCACGGCGCGCACGCCATGCGGTTCGAGGCGCGTCTTCGCGATGACGATCGCCGTCGCCATTCCCATCACGCACGCGAACAGGGGAGACGCGACGTCGTTGAGCTGACGCTCGAGGAAGCGGACGGCGCCGGGGACTTGGGGCACCAGAGGAATGGCATGGGCCACGAGCATGGCGAAGATCGCGAACCCGCGAGCCACATCGGGCACGACCACGCGGTCGCCCTGCGTGCGTGGGGCGACCGGCCTCACCGTGTGGACTCCCGACATCGACTTCCCCTTCCAGTCGCGTGCCCCGAGCCTAGACGTGCCCGTCGGCCGGAGGGAAATGGTTGGTTGCTGTCAGCCCACTATCCCGTCATCGGGCGTGCTTATTGGCAGCTGGTGATGAAGTGCATTCGACGCAAACTTCTAGCGCTGGCGACAAGCGTCTCGGTCACACAGGCGGTGGGGCGGGGCTGTCTCGGCGATCTCCACATCCTGTTTTGGACCCGATTTGGCGACGGACACTCTGTCACAGATCAATGTGCCAGGAGCTGGGGACAGTTCCAGCTGAGCTGAGCGCCCTTATGTCCCGCTGAGGCCGGAAAGGGCGGTGCGCTAAGAAGCACAATGGGCTAGCTCTCGCCTAGAGTACGTGCCTGATGGTCGCTGCGGTGCCGACGATATCTTCTACCTGGGCTGAGACTGTCCGCACAATTGTCTGGGGCGTGAAGGCGGCACGGACGGGTGGCCGCACTGGGGTCGTCGACCTCATCGACGAACCGAGTCTAAGTTCTCTCCGTGGTCACGCACGAAGAGGGTCTGCTCTCAGCGAAGTGCTCCAGTCACTTTTGACCCGTCGGATGCGACGACCTGGTACGAGACCCGTCTTGTGCCGGTGCTAATCCTTGTGAGGAAGAAGCCGTTGTCGCTTGTGGTTGTCAGAGCGACGCTCCCGCCTGGAAGGGTCGTAATCGTAAGCGATACACCCGGCGCGGGCTTGGTTCGGTCGTTACGGAGAAATACGTATCCCGTGATTACTGCGGTCGAGTTGTTCATCGGGCCGACTTGGAATGCATCGCGAACGCTGATCCTGTAACTGCCGGATGCCGCGGCTGAGGGCGCAGCTATCGCAGCGACGACCACGGGGGCGGCCCACACTAAGCCAACTAAGCTACGCCGAGTAACGTGCTGGTCCGCCCCCGGGTGCTCCATGTCGACATGTTACCAATAGATCCCTTCGTAAGGCCCGGTAGCATGTCGAACATGGGGGACCTAACGAGAAGGAGCGTTGTTCGTGCTGCTTCATGGAGCGTGCCAGTCGTCGCGCTTGCGGTGGCGGCGCCGGCAGTTGCCGCGAGCATTCAGAGGCTGACATGGACGTGGACCGCCCAGTATTCGTCGGCGCGTCGCGCTGATACGGTCTTCACGGCGACGAACCCGTTTGACGTTGCAGTTGATGTCGTATTTTCAGCCCCTATGTCGCAAGGAGTTATTGAGCTCGAGGCCTATGGGACCGGGGCGTGGGCTCCCACCGAAACGGGCGACCGGCTGATCCTTATGGCGACTGTGCCACCGCACAGTTCTCTCCCGACTCAGTCCATCACATACCTCGCCCGATCGAACGTGTCCGACGTGCTCATCGGATCTCTGGCGCCCGAAGGTAACCCGGTCGTGCCGGTGATCCAACTCGTTTTTGCCTGAGCGAACCATTAGTTCACTAGCGAACAGATGCGGCGACCGACCACCTCGCTTTCAGTGGTGTGACCAGAATAGGCTCTGCGTGTGTAAAGGTGAGCGACTTTCGTGAGCCAGTCGTCATCGAGCCAATCAGTGGTTGCGAAGTGACAACCCCCGATGGGGATGGCGCGGTGATGCCTAGTGATCCGCTGCCTCGCACTTGCGCAGGTCTGTTAGCGGCCGAGTGCTGCTAACGAACGCCGTCTCGTACGTTGCCGCAGCAGTCTCCACTTGCAAGACTGCCTTATCAGGCCATTCCCTGCCGGTCGTGCGGCGACTCCCAGTTGCACACGGTCCACCGCGCGCGGCGGGACCATTTCGCCCCAAAGCCGTCGCGTCGCTGATGGCGTCCTCGAGTTCTAACCAACGAGAGAGGCGCGGGCGCGGTCAGGCCTCGAGCCCATGCACGGGCACGCCGCTGGTGATCCGGTTGATCGCGTTCGCCCACCGGCCCGAAGATGTAGCACCCGAAGTCGAGACAGTCGCAGTGATGTCCCACAAGGGGTCCTCGTTAAAATCGGCGGGCGGTGTGTCCGCATACCCCACCCCGATGTCGATCACGACCGGAGAATGAGGCGCAATTCCGGCGGGAACCGTGAAGATAACGTCTGTGCTTCCGAGGCCAGTCGGAACGATCACCGCCATATCCGACGTCAACGACCTGATCAAGACGTCAGGAGCGCTGCCCCAGTTCCCGTCAACACGTGCCGATTGCAGTCGAAACTGCGCGGACCCCAATACCGGCTCATCGCCAACAACGATAACTATCTGGCCTGGACCTTCCAAGTGCAGCACGTTCACCGGTATGGTGCCCTGGGTGCCCGCAACTGTCGTCACGTTGGCTCCGAAGGCTAGCATCGGCGACCCCGTCGAAGCTGTCGCCAAAGGTGCGGCCGCCGCTATCGCCACTACTGGTGTGGCCCAGACTCCGGCTCGAACCACGGTTCGCCTCGATATATCCCCCATGCAGGCCATGCTGTCTGTCCACGCCTTCCGGGTCAAGGCCCCTGGCCACCCCAGAATGGGGCCATGGCCAAGGGTGCTCCGCTTGCCTGTTGCGGCAGCACCCGGCCGGCAGATCGTCAGAGGCCGTGCTGGCCTGCTGAGCCCACGAATTGCCCCGGCAGATGCTTCACCAATGGCGAACGTCGAGAGTCACGCCCTTTAAGTGCCCAGTGAGTGCCCCCTGTCTCGATGCGTTACCCGAGGTTGATTGGGGACCTCGCGCCATAGGCAGACAGACGCTCCCGTCGTCACCCCGCGGCGTCGCCGGCGATTTCGCGGAGGGTGGTGAGGTGGGTGCGCCAGGCGGTGCGGCCCTCGCGGGTGAGGGTGAGGGAGGTGCGGGGCATCTTGCCGGCGAAGGACTTGCCGACCTTGAGGTAGCCGGCGGTCTCGAGGGAGGAGACTTGCTTGCTCAGGGCGGAGTCGGTGATCTCGACGGCGTCGCGCACCTCTTTGAAGGAGAGGGTGCCGGCGCGGTCTAGGGCGGCGACGATCGAGAAGCGCACGGGGTTCTGCAGCAGGTCGTCGAGGCGGTGCCGGGGGTGCGGGTGCGGGTGTGGCTCGGTGACGGTCACGAGCGCGCCTCCCGTGCGGCGCTCACGAAGGTCACGACGAGGATGAGGCCCGAGGTGACGGCTGCGAGCGGCAGAGAGCCGTGCGCCCAGACGACGACCGCGATCGCTGAGGCGTAGGCCGCGAACCAGGCGGCGATGGTGATGGTCCAGCGCCGGCTGCGCGCGAAGGCCGACCTGCCGCGGACGCTCACCATGAAGAAGATGAGCAGCGCGAAGGCGACGCCCAGGGTGCCGACATAGGCGAGACCGAAGGCGTTCCCCGTCGTGAGCGCCATGGCGAAGGTGCCCATCGCAGTGGCGACACCGAACGCCAGAATGAACGTGATGTACGGCCACCGGGTCGCGTTGTGCGCCGACCGGCTGAGGCGCTCCGCTCGCGCGAGCAGCTCCCGAGCCTCCATGGGGGTGATGGTGTCGTTGCTCTGCATGATGCCGCCTTCCTTTGTTCAAGGATGGCACCTAGTTTCCAATATGGCAAGTATGTTCCGTGGTCGACACAGGCGTCGTCAGTTGCTGGTGCTGGCTCTTTCGAGGGTGATGGTCGGGTCGTCGAAGGGGCCGCTGATCGAGCAGAAGCTGGTGGAGGTCCAGTCGCCGGTCTCCGCGGTCCACGTCACGTGCATCATGAGCGCGTCGGGGTCGTCCGAGACGGGAGTAGTGATCTTCTCCTCGGCGATCGGGTTGGTGTCGGCGGGGTCGAACGGCATGTAGGTGCCCGGGCTCGCGACAGTCTCCTCGGAGAGGTCGACACAGACCTCGTAGACGGCCTCGAGGTCGTACGCCGCCGCGGCCGTCGGCTCGGGCGCGGCCGTGCCGGTCGGCAACGGTGGGGGCGTCGGGGTTGCGGAGGGCGTGGGGGCAGACGTCGGGGTCGAAATGGGAGTGGTCGTACTCGTCGGGGCAGGGGCCGCAGTGGGCGTGCACCCACCTAGCGCAATGCCGGCGAGGAGCGCGACGGCCGCCGACGCAGTAACCGTCATGTGTCGAGGCCTCATGCTGCGAGCGTACGACGATCAATGATCGCCGCACCGTGCGCAGGTGGCGCAATGAACGAACCGCACACGCCAGGAGATGGGTGTGCCCCGGTTGTGGTGTCGCGGGGCCGGTGCGATAATGGGCCTACGACGGGCCGGCTACCGGAACGTCGCCAGCCGAAGGCCCCGCTTGCGGGGCCTTCGTTCGTCTGTCACGGTTTCCATGTCCAACTGTGCACGGTGACCGGATCGATCTCCCTCGCCAGGCGGCGGAGAGTTGCCGCGGCTGCCGGGTGGCTGTCGACCACGGTGTGGCGGCGACAATGCACGTAGGCTGCAAGATCAGCTACCTGAAGTCCTGGCGTCTCTCTCGAACGCGCGAAATTGATAGGTGCCGCGATACGGGTGAGCCGGCTCGACCGATAGCCGCGCGTGCCGACTTCTTGGTAGCTCGCAAATTGACGACGGTGCGCCTCTTGCGTGGCGATCTCGTCTGCGACGATGACAATGGGTTCGTCTTTGACGCTTCGTTCGGCATGCTGATCCAAGCGTTCGAGCAGATGGCGGAAGACAATGGAGTGCGGCTGGTCAGGGTAGGCATATCGAGCGTTCAAGCGATGAATGTCCAGACCGCGGAAGAGGTACTGGACCTCCGCATGCCGGGCTGCGCGTAAGGCGGCGAGGTAGATTCCCGCGGCCTCGCGGTGTTTGCCGCGAAGCGACGCCCACTCCCCAGCGCCTCCCATGAGCTCGTGTCCGTGGAACTCGGCGTCTAACGGAGTTCCGTGTAGCCGGGAAGTGGTTGCGGCGATCTCCGCCAGCCGCTCGCTCATCTGCTCCCATGTGTGACTGTGACCCACCGCTGCGGCGACGAAGTAATGGCCCGCGTTGTACGACTCGTCGACGTATGCAACCAGCATCGCCTCTCCCCTCCATCTATAAATGAGAGTTAATCATCTACTATTGACGGGTGCCCGCCGCCCGCATGCTGAGTCTCGATGTCGTGCGGGGGGTGATGCTCGTGGTGAGCGTGGGGGTCGACTCGCTGCTGGCGCAGCCGGAGTGGTTCGGGCATGCGGTGTGGGAGGGGGTGCATCCGGTCGATCTCGTGTTCCCCGTGTTCGTGACGCTGTCGGGGTGCGGGCTCGCGTTCGCGATGCATCGGCGGGTGCGGGCGTGGCCGCTGCTGCGGCGAGTCGCGATTCTGCTCGCGGCCGGGCTCGTCTACAACGCGATCGCGCTGAACAGCTGGCGGTTCGACGATTGGTGGCTCACGGGCGTGCTGCAGCTGTACGCCGGGGTGGTCCGGTGCTCGGGCTCGTGCACCTCGTCACGCGCACCTGGTGGGGGTGGGCGATCGTCACCGCGGTCTTCGCGACCGGGCACACCGTGCTGCTCTCGGTGTGGGCGAGCGGATGCGCGGGGCTGGTTCTCACACCCGAGTGCAACCCGTCGGGGGTCATCGACCCGGCCGTCTTCGGGGCGCAGCACACCTACCACCAGGGTGCGCTGGGGCACGACCCCGTGGGGCTCGTCGCCCTGCTCGGAGCGCTGGTGAGCGCGTCGGCCGGCGCGACGGTGGGGCATCTGTTGCTCGCACCGCGGCTTCGCAACGGGGGAGTGGGGCGGAGTGTGCTGCCTCTGATCGGGGTCGCCGCGGGGGGCGGCGCTCGCCGGGTTCCTCACGATCTGGGTGCCCGAGATGGTGGCGGGCGTGCATCCGCTCGTCATGAAGAGGTTGTGGACGGCGCCGTTCGCCCTCTGGGTGGCGTCTGGCACCACGCTCGCGCTGCTCGTGGCGCACCTCGCGGTCGACCGTCGCCGTGTGGGGCGCGGCGTGCGCGCGGCGGTGTGGCCGCTCGTCGCGCTCGGACGCAACAGCCTGCTCGTCTACTTCGGGTCGCACGCGCTCATGAGCGTGCTCACGCGAGCGGCACCATCGGGGAGTACGCCCGCCGCCGAGATCGCGGCGGCGATCGCCATCGGTGGGCAGGCGCAGCTCACCTTCACGGTCGCGATGGTGGCGTTCTGGATGCTGCTGGCGGCCCTACTGCACCGCCTCGGGCTCTATCTGAGGCCGTGACGAGCATCCGCTCACTTGATCGCGATCGCGTTCGGCGGCGACCCCACCCCGCCGATCAGGTTGAGCGGCTTGCACGTCACGAAGAACTCGTACACCCCGTCGGCCGCGCACGCCGCCGCCAGCTCGTCGAGCCGCCACAGCTCGCCGAGCGCCATGCCGAGCAGCGCAATGAGGGGGCGGTGCAGCATGCCGCTGTGGTCGACCCCACGCTCGGGCGGCTTCTCGCCCGCCGAGCGGAAGTCGCTCTCGAGCACCGGGTCGGCCTCCACCGCGAGGTTGTCGGCGGCGACGAGGGCGATCTGGTGGTCCCACAGCCAGCGCACCACCTGCTCGCGCTGCGCCAGCCCGGGCGACCGGCGCCACGGGATGCGCGCCCGCTCGGCCTCGGTCTGCGCGAGGTACTGCTCCGCCCATCCCGTGCGCAGCAGGAGGAGCTCGCCGCCCTCCCACTCGACGCCCTGCTCTGCCGCCATCTCGTCGAGCATCTCGGGGCCGACCGCGATGGTGGCGGTCGGGTCGTAGGGCAACCCGTGGCGCGCGAAGTAGCGGGGCAGGTCGAGCAGCACGCCGCGACCGGCGAGACCCGACTCGGCGTAGGCGTGCACCCCGAGAGCCACCGACTCCGGCGAGTTCTCGGCGCTCGAGAGCCCGTTGTAGAACCCGTGCTCGGGATGGCCGATGTGCCGCAGCGCGTCGATCTGCGACGACGACTGCAGGTAGAACGAGTCGACCCAGTCGTCGCGATGCCACTCGTTGTTCGAGAACACCTCGTGGCGAAGCGCGCGCCGCGTGCCGGTGGGGTACGGCTCGAACGCCGTCACCGGGTGGTCGAGCCCGAAGCGGCGGCCGGTGCGGATGAGGCGCGACGCCGCCGAGACCCGTTCCGCTGTCAAGAAGTTGGCGGTGCCCAGCTCATCGCCGGGCCCGAACACACCCCAGCTGGAGCCGGACGGTGTGCGTCGGAGGAGCTCGTCATAGCTCGGAATTCTCATGAGGTCGTGCCTCTCGCGTTCCGCGGAGTTCTGCGGAGAGCGCTGACGTGGTTCTCAGCAGCTCGGTGATGATGGTCGACCCCGCGGAGAGGTCGGCCTGGGGGTCGGCGCCCAGCAGCCCGACGGTGGCGGCGATGCCGAACTCGTCGAACACGGGGGCTGCCGCGGAGAACACCCCTCCCGACTGGGAGGCGATGCAGTAGCCGGCGCGGCGCGCGGTGTAGACGGCGGCCTCGAGCTCGGCGCGCTGGGCCGAGGTCATGCCCTCGGTCATCCAGCCCATCGCCCGCTCGTCGGTGAGCTGGCCGAGGAACACCCGCGACTGCGCGGCCGTGGCGTCGAGCTGCGACCCGGCCCGCACCGTCACGACGGCCGTGCGGCTGCGGTCTTCCTCCACCAGCGTCACCACCGGCCCGCGAGCGCCCCACAGGCTGAGCACCGCGGTCATGCGCACCGCGGCGCTCAGCTCCGCCAGCCGCGGGGGAGCGATCTCCACCACCTGCCGGCGGCTGAGGGCGTGGATGCCGAGCTGCAGCATGAGCCCGCCCAGCACGAAGGTGCCGCGCCGCGGCCCACGGTCGAGGATGCCCGCCGCCACGAGCGACGCACAGTAGCGATACGCCGTGGTGCGGTTGAGACCGAGCCGGTCGGCGACGTCTGCGGCGGTGAGCTCGGCCGTGTGGGGGCCGAACAACGCGCAGATCTGGCCGACGCGGGCCACCGCCTGGATGTCGGATCCGGATGCCTCGTTCGCGCCGTCGGTGTTCGCCATGACTGAAGCGTAGTTCAGGGGGCGAACATCGCCGGAGACGAGTTCGAGAGCATCCGGAGCCGACATGGGCGGGTCTCAGCCCGCGAGCCAGGTGGTGAGCTTGGTCGACACGTCGTTGAAGTTCTCGGCGTACCAGTCGACATCTTGCAGCACCGTGCCCCCGGTGTTCGCGGGGCCGTAGACCTCGACCTGCTTCGTGAACTCGTCGAGCTCGGGCTTCGCCGCGGTGTTCACCGGCGCCACACCGAGCAGCTCCGAGATCTTCGCCACCTGCTCCGGTTCGACGACGCTCGAGATGAAGTCGACAGCCGCATCCTTGTTCGGAGCGCCCTTCGGAATGGCGAAGGCGTTGAGCGAGGCGACCGTCTCGTCCCAGACGATCGTGATGCCCATACCGCCCTGCAGGAGCGGCACCAGCCGCGAGTCGGGCAGCAGGAACATGTCGACCTGGTCGGCCTCGACCGCCTGCTGCAGCGCACCCACGTTGGGTGCGAAGGTCGTGACGTCGCGGATCTCGCCGAGCTTGTCGAGCGCGCGGTCGACGTCGAGGGGGTAGAGCTCCTCGGGGTCGACGCCGTCGGCGAGCAGCGGGTACTCCAGAATGCCGTTCTGCAGGTTCGTGACGATGCCGCGCTGGCCGGGGAACTTCTCGGTGTCGAAGAAGTCGGCCACCGTCTTCGGCCCCTCGCCCGCGGGGAAGGCGTCGGTGCGGTAGGCGACGGGGGTGGCGTTGATCCAGTTGCCGAGGTAGCACTCGCCGACCGTGCCCTCGACGAGGTCGGTCTGGTCGATGCCGCTCAGGTCGAGCGGCTCGAACAGCGTGTCGCAGTTCTGCTGGGCGGCGTAGGGGGCCGTGGCCATCACGTCCCACTGCACCGCGCCGCTCTCCACCTGCGCCTTCACCTGCGCCACGTCGGGCGGCGAGGTGTTCACGAAGGTGATGTTCGGGTGCGCCTCGGTGTAGGGCTTCTGCCAGGCCTCGATCTGGGCGTCCTGCCCGCCTCCGCCGTAGCCGACGAAGGTGATGGTGGCCGGGGCGTCGCCGCCCGAGGCGGAGTCGGTGCCCGAGGCGCCGGTGCCGGCCGGGGTGCCGCCGGCACAACCGGCGAGCAGGGCGGTGGCGGCCACGAGGCCGGCACCCGCCGCGATGATTCTGGATCGGGACGTCATTGTCATTCTTTCCTTTGCTGGTGAGGGTGTGCAGGGAGGGTGGAACGGATGCGGGGGTCGCTCAGGCGGCGACGATGCGCTGGCGCTCAGGCCGCCACCACGCGGTGACCTGGTCGCCGAGCGACAGGGCGGAGTCGAGCGCGTCGATGCGCGCCCGGCCGAGCGGACCGGTCGCCGAGAGCTCGAGCATGACCGTGCGGTAGGCGCCCATGTACTCCAGGTCGCGCACGGTGGCGGCGATGCAGTTCGCGCCCGAGGGCACCTCGGCGGGGGAGGCGGCGATGCGCACGTCTTCGGGGCGCACCACGACGGCGGCGTGGGCGGAGACGCCCGGATGCGCGGTGACGGTGGCGGGGTCGACCGACCAGGTGTTCCCCTCCCAGGTCGCCGAGGTACCCGCGCCCGAGCCGACCCCGGAGTCGAGCCCGGCGCCGACTCCAGCGCCGACCCCCGAGCCGCCCAGGTCGAACACGTTCGAGTCGCCCAGGAACCGCGCGGTGAACAGCGTGTCGGGCGCCCGGTACAGCTCCTCGGGCGACCCGACCTGCTCGATGTGCCCCGCGTTGAACAGCGCGATGCGGTCGGAGAGGTTCATCGCCTCCTCCTGGTCGTGCGTGACGAACACGAAGGTGGAGCCGACCTCGCGGTGGATGCGGCGGATCTCGGTCTGCAGTGCCGCCCGCAGGTTGCGGTCGAGCGCGCCGAGCGGCTCGTCGAGCAGCAGCGCCGCCGGGTCGAACACGATGGCGCGGGCGAGCGCCACGCGCTGCTGCTGCCCGCCCGAGAGCTCGGAGGGGTAGGCGCCGTCGCGGCCCGGCAGCTGCACGAGCTCGAGCACCTCGGCCACCCGACGCGCGGTTTCGGCCTTCGACACCCTGCGCTCGCGCAGCGGGTAGGCGACGTTCTGCGCCACCGTCATGTGCGGGAACAGCGCGTAGTTCTGAAACAGCATGCCGAGGTTGCGCTTGTGCGGCGGCAGTCGCCCCACATCCGTTCCGTTCAGCGCGATCGTGCCGCTCGTGAGCGTCTCGAACCCCGCGATGAGGTTGAGCGTCGTGGTCTTGCCCGAGCCGCTCGGGCCGAGCAGGGTCATGAACTCGCCCGGTTCGATGGTGAGCGAGATGGCGTCGACGGCGGGCGCTGCCGAACCGTAGCGCTTGGTCACCTCGGTGAGCCTGATCTGGGTGGACACGGGGTCTCCTAACGGGTCTTCTTGCGGCTGCCGATGAGCAGCGGCACGAGGAAGATGACGGTCACCACGACCACCACGAGGCTCGACGACGCCGAGATGGTGGGGTCGAGCTCGAAGGTGACGCTGTTGTACATCTGCACGGGCAGGGTCTGGAACGTGGGCGCCCTGAGGAACAGGGCGATCACCACCTCGTCGAACGAGGTCACGAAGGCGAAGATGGCCCCGGTGAGCACGCCGCGGCTGATGAGCGGCATCGTCACCCTGAGGAACGAGCGGAACGGCGGGGCGCCGAGAGAAGCGGATGCGCGCAACAGCTTGGGATCGAAACCCCCGAGCGCGGTGGTCACCGACACCAGCACGAACGGCACGCCGAGCGCCGCGTGCGCCAGCACGTAGCCCTGCAGGGTGCCCACGAGGTGCCACTGCAGGAAGGAGATGTACACCGCCACCGCCACGACGATCGCCGGGGTGACCATCGACACCATGAGCAGCGTACGGAGGAAGCCGGCGAAGCGGCCGGTGAGCCGGTTGAGGCCGACCGCCGCCGCCGTGCCGACGACCGTCGCGATGAGCGCGGCGAGGATCGCCACGAGGAACGAGTTGCCGAGCGAGCCGAGCCAGATGGGGTCGGTGAAGAAGTTCTCGTACCAGCGCAGCGAGAAGTCCTTCGGCGGGAACTCGAAGGCCGAGGCCGAGCTGAAGCTCAGCGGGATGACGATGAGGGTGGGGAGGATGAAGTAGAGCGCCACGAGGGTGCCGACGACCACGAGCCACCACGGGATGGGGTCGACTCCACGGTCGCGGCGCTTCGGCCGGCGCACGGCGGGAACGGATGCGGTCATCACTGGTCCTTCGTCTGCGAGGTGCTGGCGACGCCGAGCGCCGAGATGGTTCCGCCGAAGCGGTTGGCCCAGGCCACGAGCGCCAGCGTGATGACGAGCACCAGGATGCCGAGGGCGCCGGCTCCGGCGAAGTCGAGCAGCTGCGTGGTGCGCTGGGCCAGCAGCTGCGCGATGAGCGACTGCTGCGGCGAGCCGAGGAGGGCGGGGGTGACGTAGAAGCCGAGGCTGAGGGTGAACACGAGGATGAGCCCCGACACCACGCCACCGCGGGAGAGCGGCCAGTACACCTTCCAGAACGCCACCAGGGGAGAGGAGCCGAGGCCGCGCGCGGCGAGCAGCAGCCGGCGGTCGATGGCGCCGAGCGAGCTGAACAGCGGCAGCACCATGAACGGCAGCAGCACCTGGCTCATCGCGATCGTGACTCCGACCACGCTGCCCTGGAAGGTGACGTTCGTGACGCCGAAGAACTCGAACACGCTCTGCACCGGGCCGCCGCGCTGCAGCAGCACGATCCAGGCGTAGTTGCGGGCCATCACCGAGGTCCAGAACGGGATAAGCACGATGACGAGCAGCACCCCGCGGAGCCTGGGGCCGACCCGCGTCATGAGGTAGGCGTAGGGGTAGCCGAGGAGGAACGCCACCACGGTCACGATGACCGCGGTGAGCGCCGTGCGCCCCAGCACGGTCATGGTGACGCCGTCGGTGAACAGGCTCGCGTAGTGCTCGAGTGTGAACTCGGGGGTGCCGATGCTGCGGAAGAAGCTCTGGATGAGCGGGGTCAGCAGCACCACGGCCAGGAGGCCGAGGGCCGGCACGAGCAGCAGCCAGCTCGCCCGTGAGGTTCGAGTCGTCGTCGTCATCGTCGTCTATCCGTTCACCTGGGCGGTCAGCTGCTCCGCAGCCTCGCGCAGCATCGTCACACGCTCCTCCGACTCTCCGGAGGAGGGCAGCATCGTGGTGGTGCCGAGCACGGCCATGGCCGCCTGCACCTCGTGTCGGCCGAACACCGGAACCGCGACCGACGACAGCCCCACCCGGCCGAGATCGGCCCAGGCCAGACGGTCGCGCCGCACCTTCGCGAGCTCGGCGTTCTCGCGACGGGCCTCGTCGGCGTCGAGCCCCGCGTGCATCCGGGCCACCACCGCCGGGTCGGACTGGAACGCGAGCAGTGCCCGCGACTGCGCGGCCTTCGTCTCGAGCACCGTGCCCACCCGCACCGTGAGCACGATCGTGCCGGCCCCCGCCTCTTCGACGTGGCCCACGACGGCGCCCGACCTGCCGAGAAAGCTCACCACGGCGGTGAGCCCGGTGCGATCGGAGAGTTCACGCAGCATGGTGGGCGCGAGGGAGAGGATCTGCTGACGCCCCGACACCAGCCCCGAGAGCTGATCGACCAGCGGGCCTGGGCCGTAGCTGCTGCTCAGGAAGCCCGACACCTGCAGCGACGCGAGGTAGCGGTGCGCTGTGGTGCGGTTGAGGCCGAGGCGCTCCGACACCAGCGCGGGGGAGAGCACCCGGGTGTTCTGGTCGAACAGCGCGAGCACCATGGCCGCGCGCTCGATCGACTGGATGCCTCCGCGGTCGACGTCGTGGATCGAGACCACGGGTTCGGGCTCGTGAGCCTGGTCAGTCGTGCCGTTCATCGTCACCTCCTCCTCGAGGGTCGGGCTGTGCTGCCGCACTCAGTAAAGCAAGCAAATGTTCATAATGCAATTCCTCAATCCGGATGACGAACATAACACGAACGCTCGGAATCCCGCCAAGTCGCGGAACCGGCTGGACAGGCCACCGGAAAGTACGTAATGTGAACGCCAATCCCATAATCCGAACAAGGAGGTTCACGGATGCTCGACACCCGAGACTCGCCCATCCCCTCGCCCGCCCTGCTCAAGGTGCTCGACGGCGCGGTCGACCTGCACGTGCACTCCGGCCCGAGCCCCTTCCCGCGCCGACTCGATCACGTGGAGGCCTCTTACGACGCGGCGCGCATCAACATGCGGGCCATCCTCATCAAGTCGCACCACCACAACACCGTGATGGATCTGCTGGCCATGAAGGAGCTGCTCAAAGACGCACCCACCCCCGCCTATGGCGGCGTCGCGCTGAACTCCGAGGTCGGCGGGGTGAACCCGTCGGCGGTGGCCGTCACCATCCAGATGGGCGGCCGTGCCGTGTGGGGGCCGACCGTCTCGGCGGGCCAGCACATCCGTGCCCACAGCCACGACGACGGCTTCCCCACCGCGGGGTCGAACCTCGAGGAGAAGGAGGAGACGATCTGGGCCGAAGACGGCACCGTCTCGCCCGAGGCCGTGCGGGTCACCCAGCTGGTGGCCGAGGCCGGCATCATGCTCTCGGGCGGCCACCTCGACGCCGAGTCGATGAAGGCCCTGTTCGCCACCGCCCAGGAGAACGGCGTGCGCCGACTGCTGCTGCACCACCCCGACTTCATCATCAACGCGTCGGAGGGCGACGTGGAGGAGATGCTGCGCTATGGCGCCTTCGTCGAGCACGAGATGTCGATGTACCACCCGGCGGTGCCGGCGCCCGGCTTCCCCATCCAGCAGCTCGTCGACTGGATCGAGCGGGTCGGCCCCGAGCGCACCGTCATCGACTCCGACCTGGGGCAGAAGACCAACCCGCTGCCCGTCGACGGCTACATCTACGTCATCCAGCAGCTGCTCGACCACGGGGTGAAGGAGAAAGACGTGCGGCAGATGATCTGCCGCAACACCGCGTTCCTCCTCGGCCTCGAGGAGTCGGCCTGATGCGCACCGCCGAGAAGGTGATCATCAGCACGGCCGTCACCGGGTCGGTGAACGTGCCCTCGCAGAGCGACCACCTGCCCATCACCCCCGACGAGATCGTCACCTCGGCGCTCGAGGCGGTGGCCGCGGGGTCGGCGATCATCCACCTGCACGCGCGGCACCCCGACGGCCGGCCCGCCTGGCAGGCCGAGGTGTACGACGAGATCGTGCCGCGCATCCTCGATCAGACGGATGCGGTGATCAACATCACGACGGGCGGCTCGTCGGCGATGACCATGGAGGAGCGGCTCGCCGGGGCGTTGCGCTTCGCCCCCGAACTGGCCTCGCTCAACATGGGGTCGATGAACTTCGTCTACTCGGGCATCGCCGACAAGGTGACGGACTGGAAGCACGACTGGGAGAAGCAGTACGTGCTGAACACCTATTCGCAGCCGTTCATCAACTCCTTCGACCGCATCGAGCACACCCTGCGCGAGCTCGGCGAGGGCCTCGGCACACGGTTCGAGTACGAGTGCTACGACATCGGGCACCTCTACACGCTCGCCCACTTCGCCGAGCGGGGCCTCGCGAAGCCGCCGTTCCTCATCCAGGGCGTGTTCGGCATCCTGGGCGGTATCGGGGCGCACCACGAGAACCTCACCCACATGGTGGCGGTCGCCGACAAGCTGTTCGGCGACGACTACTCGTTCTCGGCCTTCGCCGCGGGGCGCGCGCAGATGCAGTTCGCCACCCACTCCGCCTGGCTCGGCGGCCACGTGCGGGTGGGGCTCGAAGACAGCCTGTGGATCGGCAAGGGCGAGCTCGCCACGAGCAACGCCCAGCAGGTGACGAAGATGCGCGCCGTGGTCGAAGACCTCGGCCGCCAGATCGCCACCCCCGACGACGCCCGCCGCATGCTCGCACTCAAGGGCGCCGAGCGCGTCTCCGTTCCCACCCACTGAGGACCACTGCCATGACCATGTACGCCAAAGACGACATCCGTTCCCGGCTCGCCACCGCCCCGGTGGCGACGCGCGAGGGGATCGACGCGTCGACCCCCATCAAGCCCTCGCAGTGGATCGCGTTCCACGACGAGGAGCCGAGCGAGACCAGTGCGCTCGGCAGCCGCACGTGGATCGCGCGCGCCGCCAACCTCGTCATCGCCTACTCCGAGGCCAAGGCGGGGGAGGTGTTCGCGCGCGACGAGCAGCCCGACGAGTACGCGGTGCTGATGTACTCCGAGAGCGCGCCGCTGCGCGTGACCGCCGGCGCCTCCTCCGTCGAGGTCGACGAGGAGGCCTTCGTGGTGGTGCCGCCCGGCGCGAGCACCATCGAGGTGCTCGCCGACGGGCCCGTCATCCGCGTGTTCTCCACGGTCGACGGGGGGCTGCGCGATAGCGCGCTCAACGCCGCGGCCTATGCCTCGCCCGACCTGCGGGCCGCCCCGCTCGAGCCGTGGCCCGACCCGGTGGGCGGCTTCGCGCTGCGCGTGTACCGGCTCGCCGACACCCCCATCGCCGAGGGGCGCTTCGGGCGCATCTTCCGCACGACGACGCTCATGGTGAACTTCCTCGCCGAAGAGCCGGCGCCGCGCGACCTGCACAAGCTCTCGCCGCACCACCACGACGACTTCGAGCAGATCTCGTTCGGGGTGAAGGGAACGTTCGTGCACCACATCCGTTACCCCTGGGGGCCCGACTCCGCGAGCTGGCGCGACGACGAGCACCGCGAGATCGGCACCCCGTCGATCTGCGTCATCCCGCCGCCCACCGTGCACACCACGCAGGGCGTGGGGGAGCACCAGCAGCTGCTCGACATCTTCTCGCCGCCGCGTCACGACTTCTCGGCCTCGGGCTGGGTGCTGAACGCCGACGACTATCCGGCAGCATGATCGGGCAGGGAACACGCACGAGCCTCTTCCGTGCGGCGCTCGCGCGCCCGTCGGGGCCGCCGCTCGGCACCTGGTCGAAGATCCCCGCGCAGGAGACCGTCGAGCTGCTGGCGCTCGCCGGCTTCGACTTCGTGGTCATCGACCTCGAGCACTCGGCCATGAGCGCCGAGTCGGCGTCGCGCCAGATCGGCGTCGCGCTGCTGGCGGGGCTGTCGCCGATCGTGCGCGTACCGTCGCTCGCGGGCGGGCTGGTGCAGCGGATGCTCGACGCCGGTGCCGAGGGCATCATGCTGCCGCACGTCGACTCGGTGGAGGAGGCGCGGGCCGCGGCCGCCGCGGTGCGCTTCCCTCCCGCAGGAACACGCGGGGTCGGCAGCACCAGCCGTGCCGGAGCGTGGGGAGCGGTGCCGCGCGAGGAGTACCTGCGCTTCGGCGACGAGGTGGTGCTCATCGCTCAGATCGAGAGCGCCGCGGCGGCGCGGGCGGCGGGCGAGATCGCGGCGGTCGACGGTGTCGACGCACTGCTCGTGGGGGCCGCCGACCTCTCGGTGAGCGAGGGGCTCGACGAGAGCGACCCGCGCGTGCTGCGGCTCATCGCCGACGCCGTCGAGGCGGCACACGCGGTGGGCGTGCCGGTGGGCAACGCGGGCGGGGCGACGACGGATGCGGTGCGTGCGTCGATCGATGCCGGCTTCGACTTCACGATGCTGAGCAACGACGCGAGTCTGCTCGGCGGCGCCGCCACGGCTG
This sequence comes from Herbiconiux sp. SALV-R1, assembly GCF_013113715.1. Taxonomy (GTDB): domain Bacteria; phylum Actinomycetota; class Actinomycetes; order Actinomycetales; family Microbacteriaceae; genus Herbiconiux. The sequence continues at coordinate 2,809,345 of NZ_CP053344.1, read as the reverse complement.
CGGTGCGTGCCGCCCGGTCGGTGTCGGCGGAGCGCGCCGCGGAGTCGGCCGGGCCGCAGGAGCACCACGAAGGAGAACGCGACGCATGAGAATCAGAACAGTCGATTCGAGGAGGAAGAGATGAGCGACAGCCGAACAGGCCTGCTCCACGACAAGGTCGTGCTGGTGGTCGGGGCGAGTGCGGGCATCGGGGCCGACGCAGCCCGGGTGTTCGCCGAGCACGGCGCGAGCGTGATGCTCGTCGCGCGCACGGAGGAGCCGCTGCGCGCGGTCGCCGACGCGCTCACCGCCGACGGACTCACCGCGCACTACGCCACCGGCGACATCAGTGTCGGTGCGGATGTGGCGCGCGTCGTCGACGAGACGGTCGCCCGGTTCGGGCGGCTCGACGGAGCCTTCAACAACGCCGGGCTCACCCAGGCGGGCCGGCTCGACGAGGTGAGCGAAGACGACTTCGACCGCATCCTCGCCGTCAACGTGAAGGGCGTCTGGTTGTGCCTCCGCGAGGAACTCCGCGTGATGCGGCTGGCCGGAGCGGGGTCGATCGTGAACGTCAGCAGCATCGGGGGGCTGCGCGGGAGCTCGGGCATGGGCGCCTACCAGGCCACGAAGCACGCGGTCATTGGCCTCACCCGCACGGCGGCGCACGACAACGGTCCGCTCGGTGTGCGCGTGAACGTGCTGGCGCCGGGGCCGACCGAGACGCCGATGCTGCAGCAGACGCGGGCGGCCATCCCCGGCGGGGTCGAGGCCCGCGTGGCGGCGACCCCGCTGCGGAAGGTCGGCACCGGGTCGGAGGTGGGGGAGGCCGCGGCCTGGCTGCTGAGCGATCTCGCGAGCCACATCAGCGGCGTCGTGCTGCCTGTCGACGGAGGCTTCAGTGCCTGAGCGCGAGGGGGCTCCCTCAGCTCTCCCGCCGACCGGCACGCTGAGGCTGCCGTCGCGCATCCACGTGGGGTTCGGGGTGCGGGAGCAGATTCCGGAGCTGCTCGCCGAGCACGGCTCGCGGGTGTTCGCGGTGGTCGACCCGTTCCTCGCCGACTCCCCGGAGTTCGTGCGGCTCGTCGAGCGGGCGCGGGCGGCCGGGCTCACCGTGACCGTGCACAGCGAGGTGTCGCCGGAGCTGCCGGTCGACTCGCTCACCGCATCCGGGGCCGCGGCGGCCCGCGTCGAACCCGACGTCGTGCTCGCCTACGGCGGCGGCAGCTCGCTCGACGCCGCGAAACTCATCGCACTGCTGGTGTCGCACGGCGGGTCGCTCGCCGACTACTACGGCGAGAACCGCGTGCCCGGGCCGGTGCTGCCCGTCGTGGCGGTGCCCACGACCGCGGGAACGGGCTCGGAGGTGACGCCCGTGGCGGTGGTCTCCGACCCGCACCGCGAGATGAAGCTCGGCATCTCGAGCCCGCACCTCGTGCCCGCCGCCGCCGTGGTCGACCCCGAGCTCACCCTCGGCGCACCGGCCTCGGTCACCGCGTACGCCGGCATCGACGCGCTGGTGCACGCCCTCGAGTCGTACACCGCGGCGCCGCTGCCGCTCGACTGGAACGGCGTGCTCCCCGTCTTCACCGGCAGCAACCTGTTCGCCGACCAGCTCGCGCTGGAGGCGGTGCGCCGCATCGCGCCGTACCTCGGGCGGGCCGTCGCCGACGGCTCCGACCGGGAGGCGCGCGAGCAGGTGGCCTACGGCAGCCTGCTCGCCGGCATGTCGTTCGGGCCCACCGGCACGCACCTCTCGCACGCGCTGCAGTACCCGATCGGTGCGCTGACCAAGACGCCGCACGGGCTCGGCACGGGGCTGATGATCCCGTACGTGCTGCAGGCCTGCGTGCCCGCCGTGCCCGAGCGCCTCGCCGCGCTCGATCTCGCGCTCGGCGGCCGCGACGACGACACCTGGGTGGCCGCGCAAGACGCGGTCGACCGGGTGGCGGAGCTCTGCCGCAGCATCGGCATCCCCGCGAGCCTCGCCGAGATCGGCATCACCCGCGACCAGTTGCCGCGCATCGCCGAGCTCGCGCTCGGGTCGGCAAGGCTGCTCGCCATCTCGCCCATCGGGGCGGAGCCGAGCACCCTCCTCACCATCCTCGAGGCCGCCCACGCGGGCGACCGCAGTCTCATCGCCGCCTCGGCCCGGCCGGGCCGCTGAAAGGGAGATCTCTCGTGACGTTCACCACCGCATCCGCCGCGACCGGGGGTGCCGCGACCGGCGCTGCCGCGACCGGCGCCGCCGCGACCGGCGCTGCCGACGCGCCCCGCGCATCCGTTCCCCTCGTCGCCGAGCTGTTCATCGGCGGCGAGTGGCGGGCGGGGCAGGAGGGCCGCACCTTCCCCGTCATCGACCCGAGCGACGGCAGCACGATCGCCGACTTCGCCGTGGCCACGCCCGACGACTGTCTCTCCGCGATCGACGCCGCATCCGCCGCGCAGGCCGACTGGGCCGCCACCCCGCCGCGGCGGAGGAGCGAGCTGCTGCGCGCCGCCTACGAGGTGCTCACCGAGGAGGTGGAGCTGTTCGCCGAGATCATGATCAGGGAGAACGGCAAGTCGTACGCCGACGCGATCGGCGAGGCGAACTACGCCAAGGAGTTCTTCCGCTGGTTCGCCGAGGAGGCCGTGCGCATCCCGGGCGAGTACCGGCTGTCGCCCGCGGGCGACAAGCGCATCGTGGTCGACCGGCAGCCCATCGGGGTGTCGCTGCTCATCACACCGTGGAACTTCCCGGCGGCGATGGCCACCCGCAAGCTCGCGCCGGCGCTCGCCGCGGGGTGCACCGTCATTCTGAAGCCGGCGCGCGAGACCCCGCTCACCGCCGCCTACGTCGTCGACGTGCTGCGCCGGGTCGGCGTGCCCGCCGGCGTGGTGAACCTCGTCACCCCGGTGAACACGGGCCCGGTCGTCGCCGAGATGCTCGCGCACCCCGCCGTGCGGAAGCTCTCGTTCACGGGGTCGACCGAGGTGGGCCGCGAGCTGCTGCACGCCTGCGCCGACACGGTGGTGAGCGCGTCGATGGAACTCGGCGGCAACGCGCCGGTCGTCGTGCTGCCGGGAGCCGACCTCGACCTCACCGTGCGCGAGTCGCTGCTGGCGAAGATGCGCAACGGCGGCTCCGCCTGCACGGCGGCCAACCGCTTCTACGTGCACTCGAGCCTCCACGACGCCTTCGTCGAGCGGATGCGCGCGGCACTCGCCGAGGTGCGCGTCGGCTCAGGGCTCGATCACGCGAACGAGCTCGGTGCGCTGGTGTCGGTGAAGGAGCGCGACAAGGTCGCCGCCCTGGTCGACGTGGCCGTGAGCGAGGGCGCCACCGTCGTGCAGGGCGGGCAGAGTTCGGAGGCGGGCGCTTTCTACGACGCGACGCTGCTCACCGGGGTGCGCCACGGATCGGCGATCACGACGCAGGAGATCTTCGGACCCGTCACTGCAGTGGTGCGCTACGACGACGTCGACGAGGCGGTCGAGATGGCCAACGACACCGAGTTCGGGCTCATGGCCTACGTGTTCGGCGAGGAGCGCGACGCGATCGCCGTTGCGCGCAGGCTCGAGGCGGGCATGGTGGCGGTGAACCGCGGGGTGGTGAGCGACCCGGCGGCGCCGTTCGGCGGCGTCAAGCAGAGCGGGCTCGGCCGGGAGGGGTCGAGCGAGGGCATCTTGGAGTTCCTCGAGGAGAAGTACATCGCCCTCACGGCGTGAGGCGGTGCGGCGGGCGTTCGTGGTGCGCGTCCGCCGCGCATCCGCTCGTCTCAGACGGCGATGCGCTGCAGCGGCCCCGTGACGTCGGTGGGGGTGTAGCGCTCGATCGCCTCAGCGGGCTCGGCGAACGGGCCCGACCAGGCGAAGCGGTCGTGCCGGTGGGTGAGCTTCATGTGCCACCCGTCTTTCATGCGGTAGACCGTCGCCAGGGGCGTCGCGGTCTGCGGATCGTCGTTCTCCCCGATGAGAATGGCGATGGTCTCTGTCTTGCGATGGAGCACGATCTCATTCATGGAAGCGACCATATCCGGTTCCGACACGCCGAATGTTTCCAGAAGAAGAAATGTTGCGCTCGGGCAATCCTTCGACCGAACCGCCCGATTTCGTGCCATGACAACGGTGTCCAGCCCCCTTTCGGGGCGAACACCCTCTCATGGGGGTGATCGGCCAGGCAATCCCATGCCTGAGAGTGGCGTGACAGTGTAATGTGAGGCCAACGGGTACGCCGAGTGCGGGCTCGACCGCGGTCGTAAGGGTAACGGCTCAACGCGGTCGGCTTGCTGGCGTTTCCTTGCGGGATGAGAGTATCGGGTCCTCTCATCCCGCTAAATTTTTGCCCGGGGGACGTCGGGGCCGGGCGCTGGCGGCGGCTGCGGCGCCGGCGGCTGCCAAGATGTGCTCATGAAGCTGAATCGTGTGCACCACATCGCGGTGATCGCGAGCGACTACGAGCGCTCGAAGGCGTTCTACCTCGACGTGCTCGGCTGCACCCTGCTGAGCGAGGTCTACCGCGCCGAGCGCGACTCGTGGATGGGTGACCTCGCCCTGAACGGCGAGTACCTCATCGAATTGTTCTCGTTCCCCGACCCGCCCGCGCGGCCCACCCGGCCCGAGGCGCTCGGCCTCCGGCACCTCGCGTTCGAGGTCGACTCGGTGGCGGATGCGCGGGCCGAACTGCTCGGCAAGGGTGTCGCCTGCGAGGAGCTCAGGGTCGACCCGCACACGGGCAAGGCGATGATGTTCTTCGCCGACCCCGACGGGCTGCCGCTCGAGCTGTACGAGGCCTGATGCGTGCGCCCGACAGTCCCGCCACCGGCGTCGACGCGGGTCGCGCGCCGGCGCGCGGCGGGCTGGTGCTGGTGGCGCTCATCCTCGCCTCCGGGGTCGCCAACCTCAACCTGTCGATCGCCAACGTCGCCCTGCCCTCCATCGGCGCGGCCTTCGACGCCTCGCAGACGGCGCTGAACCTCGTGGCGGTGGGCTTCTCGCTCGGGCTCGCGGGCTCCGTGCTCTACCTCGGTGCCCTTGGCGACCGCTACGGACGCAAACGGATGCTCGTGCTGGGTCTCGCACTGAGCATCCCGGCCGCTCTGCTCGCCGCGTTCGCCCCCTCGATCGAGGTGCTCTTCGCCGCGCGGGTCGTCGGCGGCGTCGCCGCGGGCATGGCGTACCCCACCACCCTCGCGCTCATCGCCGCACTCTGGAGCGGGCGGCGACGCATCGCCGCCATCGCGCTGTGGTCGGGCCTCGGTGGTGCGATCAGCGCTCTCGGGCCCCTCGCATCCGGATTCCTGCTGAGCGTGTTCGACTGGGGCTCGGTGTTCCTCATGACGCCCCCGCTCGCCGCGCTCACCCTCGTGCTCGTCGTCGCGGTCGTGCCCGCCAAGGTGAACGAGGGCACGGAGCCGGTCGACAACCTCGGCGGGGTGCTCTCGGTGCTGCTGGTGACGTCGCTCGTGCTCGCCATCAACTTCGCCGCGGTTCCGGGCGCGCAGCTGTTCTCGATCGTGCTCGGCTCGGTCGCGGTGATCGCCGGTGTCGGGTTCGTCGTGCGCCAGCGGCGTGCAGCCAACCCGCTCTACGACCTGCGGGTCGCCGCCCGCCGCACCTTCTGGGCGGCGGCCGTCGCGGGAACCGTCGTGTTCGGCTCCCTCATGGGTGCGATGTACGTGGGGCAGCTCTTCCTGCAGAACGTGCTCGGGTACTCGGCGCTCGAGGCCGGGGCGTCCATCCTGCCCGCCGCCCTCCTCATGACGCTGGCGTCGCCGGTGTCGAGCCGCCTCGTGCCGCGGTTCGGGGCGCGGGCGGTGCTGCTCGCCGGGTTCGTGTCGTGCCTCCTCGCGTTCCTCGTGATGTACCTGTTCTGGGACGTCGGCGCGAGCTACCTGCCCGTGGCCGTCGGCTACGCGTTCATCGGTCTCGGCGTGGGGCTCGCCGGGCCGCCGGCGTCGCGGTCGCTCACCGACTCGGTTCCGGTGCGGAAGGCGGGCATGGCCTCGGGCACCTCCGACCTGCAGCGCGACCTCGGCGGGTCGGTGATGCAGTCGGTGCTCGGCGCCATCCTCACCGCAGGCTACGCGTCGGCGATCGCCTCCTCCATCGCTGCGGCACCGGCCGCGGTGCAGAGCGAGATCAGCGGCAGCATCCAGACCCAGCTGCTCAAGTCGTTCGACGGAGCGATCGCCATCGCCCGGCAGTACCCGGAGTACACCGACGGCATCGTGAAGGCTGCGCGCGACTCGTTCCTCAGCGGCGCCGACTGGGCCTATCTCACCGGCATGGCGTTCATGCTGGTGGGGGCGACTGTGGCCATGCTGTTCTACCCGGGCAAGAAGCGCGAGCAGGAGCTGCTGCGGCAGTACGCCGACGACACCGCTTGACCCTCATTCGAAACTATGTTCGAATGAAGCGATGAGATGGGCGACACAGACACTCACGGCTGAAGACACCTCGACGCTGCCGGGGCTCGCCGCCGTGAGCGGGCTGGTGCGCTCGGTGCAGACGCCGGAGTTCGCGGGAATCACCTTCCATGAGGTGCTCGCCAAGAGCGCCCTCAACCACGTGCCCGGCACCTCGAAGGCGATGCCCTTCGCCTGGACCATCAACCCCTACCGCGGATGCTCGCATGCCTGCGTCTACTGCTTCGCCCGGCCCACCCACGAGTACCTCGAGTTCGACAGCGGCGCCGACTTCGACCAGCAGATCGTGGTGAAGGTGAACGTCGCCGAAGTGCTGCGCAAGGAGCTGGCGAAGAAGTCGTGGCAGCGGCACCCGGTGGCTCTCGGCACCAACACCGATCCCTACCAGCGGGCGGAGGGGCGCTACGCGCTCATGCCCTCCATCATCGAGGCGCTCGCCGACTCGGGCACACCCTTCACGATCCTCACCAAGGGCTCGCTGATGCGCCGCGATCTCGACCTCCTCGAGCAGGCCGCCGCCGTGGTGCCGGTCGGGCTCGCGATGTCGATCGCGGTCTACGACGACGAGCTGCAGCAGTCGATCGAGCCGGGCACGCCCACCGCCAAGGCGCGGCTCGCGACGGTGGCGGCGGCACGCGAGCGGGGGCTGCCGTGCCAGGTGTTCATGATGCCCATCCTGCCGTTGCTCACCGACGGGGTCGACCAGCTCGATCACGCGCTCGGTCTCGTGGCGGCCTCGGGCGCCGACAGCGTCGTGTACTCGACGCTCTATCTCAAGCCGGGGGTGAAGCAGTGGTTCCTCGCCTGGCTCGGTCGCGAGCATCCGGAGCTCTTGCCCGCCTACTCGCGCCTGTACGGCACGAGCGTCTACGCGCCGCCCGAGTACCGCAGCTGGCTGGGGGAGCGGATGCGCCCGCTGCTGCGCAAGCACCGGCTGGCCGAGGGCAGGGAGTCATCGATCGGCGGGCTGCTGCCGCCCGGCCGCGCCGACAAGCCGGGGCTGCCGACCTTCGGGCCCGTCGGCGACTCGCAGCCGATGCTGTTCTGAGCGCGGGGGCTGTGGTGCTGCGGGGGCGGCCGGGTGCTGCGGGTGCGGCCGGGCGCTGAAGCCGGATTAGGGTGAACGGGTGGCGAAACTGTATTTCCGGTTCGGAGCGATGAACAGCGGCAAGAGCACGGCCATGCTCCAGGCCGCCTACAACTACGATGAGCGCGGGCAGACCGTGCTCATCGCCAAGCCCTCCATCGACACCAAGGGCGACCGCCGCATCGTGTCGCGTCTCGGCGTCACCCGCGACGCCGACTTCCTCATCGGCCCCGACACCTCGCTGCGCGAGGAGTTCGCGGCGCTCCGCCGGCGCGAGCTCGAGAGCTCGGGGCACGACGTGAGCTGCCTGCTCATCGACGAGGCCCAGTTCCTCACCCCGGCGCAGGTCGACGACGCGCTCCGCATCGCCATCCTCGACAGCGTGCCGGTGATGGCCTACGGCATCCGCAGCGACTTCCAGACCGAGGGGTTCCCCGGCAGCATCCGGCTGCTCGAGGTGGCGCACAGCCTCGAAGAGCTGAAGACCATCTGCCGGTGCGGGCGCAAGGCCATCTTCAACGCCCGGCGCATCGGAGACCGCTACGTGTTCGACGGCGCCCAGGTCGCCATCGACGGCGAAGACGTGACCTACGAGTCGCTCTGCGGGGCGTGCTACCTCGAGGAGTCGAACGGGGTGCTCGGGCGGGTCTAGGCCGTCGGGCGGGGTGCTCTGGCGTGTCGGGCGGGTCTAGGCGGGGGAGTCGAAGTCGAGCCGCCCGATCTCACTGTCGCTGATGGCCGCGGCCCGGGGCAGATCGAGCAGTCGCGTGCGGTAGGTGAGCCGCTCCACCACCTCGGCGCTCGCCGGCTCGTTGTACGGCGAGGTGACGGGCTTCGAGATGAACTGGCTCGCCGGGCCGATGACGAGCTGCACCGACGACAGGTCGCCGTTCTGCTCCACCACCGGGATGTCGACGGTCTCCGAACGCTCGTTCACCCCGAGCGCCGCCGCGAGCTGCAGCAGCGCGTCGGCGATCTCGTCGGCCGTCTCGAAGGTCAGGCCCGCGTAGGAGACACTTTTCATGTGGTCAACCCTGCCCCCGGGGGTGCCGAGCGGCAACCCCGCCCGGGGCGGGTCGCCCGATCAGCGCACGCGGTCGCGGAGCTTGATCGAACGGCCTATGACGAAGGCGAACCCGGTGGCGCTCACGAGCCAGGTGGTTCCCACGATCACTGCGATAGCTACGAGCTCCATCATGACCTCCTCGTCACACGGATGTCGCCACATTCGGGTTGGCGTCTCTTGTTCAGAGAGTACGACCGAGCCGCCCACACCGCTCGCAACGCCCCGGCGCGTCGCAGCGCATTCGCAGCCGGCATGCAGAAGCCGGGCGGAGAACCTGTCTCCGCCCGGCTTCTTCTGTCGGGGTGGCGGGATTCGAACCCACGACCTCCTCGTCCCGAACGAGGCGCGCTACCAAGCTGCGCCACACCCCGAGTGGATCGCCACGGAGAACCGCGGCTGAGGCCTCAACAAGGATAGCTGATAATTCCGGGCTGCGAGACCGCGAGCATCGGTCGCCCTCGTCAGCCCTTCGCGGTGAGGGTGAGCAGCGTCGCCTCGGGCTTGCAGGCGAAGCGGAAGGGCGAGTAGATCGAGGTGCCGAGACCGGCCGACACGTTGAGGTAGGCGCTGTGGAAGCCGTGGCGCCACAGGCTCAGCCCCTTCACCTGGCGGCGCGGTATGTCGCAATTCGTCACCACGGCGCCGTACCCGGGAATGCAGACCTGCCCGCCGTGCGTGTGCCCGGCGAACACCACCTCGGCGCCGTGCGTCACGAAGGAGTTCAGCACGTACTGGTAGGGCGCGTGAGCCACCCCCACCAAGAGGCGCGGCCCGCGGTCGTCGTCTTCGCGCAGCTCGTCGAGGGCGCCGGGAATACGGTCGAGGCGGTCGTAGCCGCGGTGCGGGTCGTTCACCCCGAAGAAGTCGATGATGGTGCCCTGCACCTCGGTGGTGGCGGCAGCGTTGTTGAGGCTCTTCCAGCCGAGCGAATCGAGGTAGTGCTCCAAAGCATCCGTGTCGAGGCGCTCGGCCGCGTGGGCGTGCTTCGACGGGCCCATGAAGTAGCGGAGGGGGTTCTTGAACGACGGCCCCCAGTAGTCGTTCGACCCGTTCACGTAGACACCGGGCACACCGGCGAACACGTCGAGCGCTGCGCGCAGGCCCGTGAGCCCGTCGCGGTGGCCCAGGTTGTCGCCGGTGTCGACGACGAGGTGCGGGTCGAGCGCGGCGAGGTCGCGCACCCACTGCTGCTTGTCGGTCTGCCACGGGGCCATGTGCAGGTCGGAGAGATGCAGCACCCTGATGTCGGCGGCGCCCTTCGGAAGAACCGGGATGCTCGCCGTGCGCAGGGTGTACTGCTTGCGTTCGACGAAGGTGCCGTAGGCGACGCAGGCGGCGCCGGCCACCGCGACAGCACCGAGGGTGCCCGCGGTGGCCCGCGCGAGAGAGGTCACTCTCAGCCGGCCTTCGTGGTGATTCTGAGCTTGTCGGTGCCGAAGCGGATCGGCTCACCGGAGCTCGGAGACGACCCCGTCACCTTCGCGTTGCCGCTCGAGGGGCCGTTGAAGACCACCTGCGAGGAGTCGATGCCCGCTGCCGCGATGGCGGACTTCGCCGCGTCGGGGCTGAGGCCCACGAGGTTCGGAACCGTGCGCAGCTCGCCGTTCGAGGTGTAGACGGTAACTGTCGAGCCCTTCGTGGCGGTGCCGCTCGGCGAGGAGCTGTCGACGGTGCCCGCCTTCGCGGTCGAGTCGACGACGCCGCCGTCGTCGAAGTCGAAGCCCGCGGCGGTGAGAGCCGCTTTGGCCGCGTCGATCGACATGCCGGCGAGGTTCGGAATCTGCACTTGCACGCCGTTCACCAGCGTGCTGTCGGCGGTCGGGAACTCGGTGCCGCCGTACTTGCCGTCGGCATCGGTCATGAACTGCTTCCAGATGCTGTGCCTGACGTTACCGCCGCTCTGGTCACCGATCGAGGTGTTGCGGATGGAGACCGTGCCGACGACGTTGCCCACCCAGACAGCGGTGGCGAGCTCGGTCGAGGCGCCCACGAACCAGGTGTCTTTCTCGGAGTCGGTGGTACCGGTCTTACCGAAGTGCGGGATGCCGTCGCGTGGGTTCGACGCCGTGGCCGTACCGCTGTTGATGACCGCTTCGAGCGCCGTCACCATGGTGGCTGCGACGTTCGGCGCCACCGCCTGCGAGCAGGTCGAGGTGGGAACGGGCAGCTCGTTGCCCTCCGCGTCGAGAATCTTGTCGATCGCGATGGGGGAGCAGTAGGTGCCCTCGTTGGCGACGGCGGCGAACGCGGCGGCCATGGTGAGGGGGGCGATCTCGTTGGTGCCCAGCACGTCGGCGGGGTTCTCGCCGAGCGGGTTGCCGTCGGCGCGGTGCACGCCGAAGGCCTCGGCAGTCTTGCGGATCTCGCACTGGTCGAGCTTCTGCGCCATGCGGAGGTAGGCGAGGTTCACCGAGTTCGCGGTGGCGTTCAGCACGGTGACGTTGCCGGGGTTCGCCCCGCCGTCGTTCTTCACCGAGTAGGTGCCGCCGTTGCCGCCGGTGCAGCTGTCTTTGAACTGCGCCAGGTTGAGCGTGCCGGGGGAGCCATTGACGATGTCACCCAGCGAATGGCCGGTCTTCAGCCACTCGGCGAGGGTGAAGATCTTGTAGGTCGAGCCCACCTGGAAGCCGGTCGACCCGCCGTAGAGGTAGTCGGTGCTGTAATTGATGGCACTTGCGCCGAGGTTGGTGGCGGTGACCTCGGGGTCGTCACTGAAGTCCTTGTTCTGCACCATGGCGAGCACGCGGCCGGTGCCGGGCTGCACGGTGACGAGGGAGGAACCGAGGTCGAAGTCGGCGACCTTGGGGACGTTCGCGTTCATCGCCGCCATCGCCGCGTTCTGCAGGTCGACGTCGAGGCTGGTGTAGATCTGGTAGCCACCGGTCTTGAAGTTGTTCCAGCGCGTGTCTTCGTCTGGCCCGAACGCTTGGTCGTTCTTCACGATGTGGGTGACGTAGTCGCAGAAGAAGCCGGCGGCGATGGCGTTGGCCGTCTGGCAGCCGGTGGAGGGCTCGACGATGTTCGGCGTCACCGGGGTGGCGATCGCTTCGTCGTACTGCGCCTGCGTGACCTTGTGCTCTTTGAGCATCGACGCCAGCACGTCCTTGTCGCGGCGGGCCTGGTTCGCCTCGATGTTCTCGGGCTCGTCGATGCGGAGGCCGTTCGGCTCGTTCACCGTGGCGATGAGGCTGGCGGCCTGGGCGAGGGTGAGGTCGGAGGCGTTCACCCCGAAGTAGTACTGGGCGGCCGACTGGATGCCGTACACGCGACCACCGAACGGAGCGATGTTGAGGTAGCCGAGGAGGATGTCGTCTTTCGAGTACTCCTTCTCGAGGCCGATCGCGAGCTTGATCTCCTTGAGCTTGCGGTCGATGCTCGTCTTCGTCGCCTCTTCGTAGGCGGCGTCGCGCTGGGCCTCGTCCTGAATGGCCTCGGCCTTCTGCACCTGGATGTTGCGCACGTACTGCATCGAGATGGTCGATGCGCCACTCGCGCTGGTCTCGAGCGCGTTGCCGGCGGCGGCACGCAGGGTCGACGCGATGTCGACACCGCCGTGGCTGTAGAAGCGCGGGTCTTCGGTGGCGATCACCGCGTCTTTGACGAACTGGTTGATCTGGTCCCACCCGACCTCTTCGCGGTTCTGCTCGAACACGGAGGCCAGGAGAATGGGGGAGCCATCGCTCTGGGTGGCGTAGATGTTGGTCTTCTCGGCAAGAGCATCCGGCTTGATGTAGCTCGGGAGGTTCTCGAACATGCCGATCGAGTTGTTCGCGGCAATGCCGGTGACGGCGAGGGCGGGCGTGACCATTGCTGTGACCAGGATGCCCGCGATTGCGCTCATACCGACGATGCCCAGAATGGCTCCGACCGCACCCGTAGCAGAGGCTTTCGGGGCAGACATAAGATCAAGGGTAAGCGAGAACTCTGTGAAAAACCGAGAAAGGGGCGCCCGTGCCCGCTGTGCCTGCCTGGGAATACGTGACGACACCGCTCATGATCCACAACACCGCCGCCATCCTCAACACCTGGGGGTCTGACGGTTGGGAGCTCGTGCAGGTCGTGACGGGGCCTGAAGGCGGGCTCGTCGCGTACCTGAAGCGGCCGGTCGCCGGGGCAGAGGCGTAGTCGTGTCGCAGGTCGCCGCCAAGCTCCGGGAACTCGGAATCGAGATCCCCACCGTCTCCGCGCCCGCGGGCGCCTACGTTCCCGCCGTCGTCAGCGGCAACCTCGTCTACACGGCGGGTCAGCTGCCCTTCGTCGGGGGAGCGCTCGCCGTCACCGGCAAGGTCGGCGAGCAGCCCGGCCTGGTGTCGCCCGCCGAGGCGAAGGAGCTGGCCCGCACGGCTGCCCTCAACGCGCTTGCCGCGGTGGAGAGCGCCATCGGTTCGCTCGACCGCGTGGTGCGCATCGTGAAGGTGGTCGGGTTCGTCGCCTCCGACCCGTCGTTCTCGGGTCAGCCGGGGGTCATCAACGGTGCCTCGGAGCTCCTCGGCGAGGTGTTCGGAGACCGCGGCGTGCACGCACGGTCGGCAGTCGGAGTGGCCGTGCTGCCGCTCGATTCGGCGGTCGAGGTGGAGCTCATCGCCGAGTTCGCGTGATCCACTCCGAATCTCGGTCGTACGCACACTGGGAATTCGCTGGGGTGGTTTGCGCCCATGTTACGAGCGAGTAAACTCGGACATACCGAACCTCGTGTTCGGATGCAACGCACTAGTGATTCCCCCCAATCCAGCGTTGCTGCGGCGGCACCCTTCCCCCCATTGGGTGCCGCCCCTTCTTTTTAAGCGCGTCGTGCTGTGTGAGCGGTTTGGGCTGTAGGCGGGTTCTGCACAGGCGCAGTTCTCGGCTTCGTTGTCCACCGGCATCGTCGACTGCGCGTCTTCCCGTTCGGCCGCCGCCTACCGTCGCCGCATGACATCTCCTCGCTCAGCGGCATTCGGACCTCTCGCCCCCTACCTCGACGACGATAGCGTCACCGACGTCTTCGTGAACGGGCACCGTGACCTCTGGGTCGATCGGGGCGGCGGCCCTCGACGTGAGCCCGGGTGGTCGTGCCCCGACGAGCAACGGCTGCGCGAGTTCGCGGTGCGTCTCGTGGCCGCGGGCGGGCGGCACATCGACGAGGCCACGCCGTGCGTCGACGTGACGGTCACGGGGTGCCGGGTGCACGTGGTGCTGCCGCCGGTTGCGGGCGGGGGAACGCTGGTCTCGGTGAGAGTGCCGCAGGCGGTGTTCCCGTCGCTCGACGATCTCGAAGCGCGTGGGTTCTTCGGAAGCGGCGGCTCCGGCTCGGCCTCGGGTCTTCGCTCGGCCGCCGCCCGCCGGGGGATTGTCGACGAAGCCGTGCGCCGGCGCACCAACCTGCTCATCACGGGTGCTGCCGGCAGCGGCAAGACGACGTTCCTCTCCGCCCTGCTCGGCAGCGCGTCGCCCACCGAGCGCATCGTCGTCATCGAAGACGTCGCCGAGCTGCGTGTCGCGCATCCGCACGTGGTCGGGCTCGAGGCTCGGCAGCCGAACCTCGAGGGGGCCGGCGGCATCGGCCTCGCCGAGCTGGTGCGCCAGGCGCTCCGCATGCGACCCGACCGGCTGGTGCTGGGGGAGTGCCGCGGCGCCGAGATCCGCGACCTGCTGTCGGCCCTCAACACCGGCCACGACGGAGGTGCCGGCACCTTGCACGCGAACGCCCTCGCCGACGTTCCGGCCCGACTCGAGGCGCTCGGGGCACTCGCCGGTCTCGACGCCTCGGCCGTGGCGCGGCAGGCCGTGAGCGCGATCGGGCTCGTCTGCCACCTGCGCCGCGTAGGCGACCGCCGCGAACTCGCGGAGTTCGGAGAACTCTGCCTCGACCAGCGCGACCGCCTCGCGGTGCGGGCACTGGGCGGGGGCCGCGCTCTGGTGGTCCCGTCCGTTGCCACCATCGAGTCCGGCGCGGCCGTCGTGCCCAATGCGCTCCGAGCTCCAGACGTCGACAGCACGTCCGTTGTGTCTGGCGCACCCGGGGCGCCTGGTCTGTCCGGTGCGCTGGGCGCGCCCGGACTGTCCGGTGGGCTCGGCACGCCCGTCGCGCCCGGTGCGCCGGGCGCGCCCGGAGTGCCCGGTGGGCTCGGCGCGCCCGTCGGGTCCGGTGCGCTGGGCGCGCCCGGAGTGCCTGGTGGGCTCGGCACGCCCGTCGTGTCTGGTGCGCGCGGCGCGGATGGCGCGTCGGTTGCGTCGAGCGGCCCTTCTCGCCGAGCGAGGCGTCGTGCCCAGGCGGCTTGAGGCCCAGGCTCTTTCCACCTTGTGCGAGCGGCTCTCGGCCCTGCTCGAGGCTGGAGTCGCGCCCCGCGACGCTTGGCTCTATCTCGCCGAGCTCGGCGACGACGCAGCGGTTGCGCTGGTCGCCGACCGCATCCGCTCGGGAGCACGGGTCCCCGAGGCCATCGCCGCCGCTGGCGCGACCACCACCGGTCGCACGACCAGCCGCTCTGCTCCCACGCTGGAGTCGCGGCGCCGCCACTGGGCTGCCCTCGCGAGCGTCTGGTTCGTCGCCGAGGCGTCAGGCGCGCCGTTCGCCCGAACCCTCTCCGACATGGCGTCGTCCTTCACCGCGATCGCCGCCGTCGAACGCGACACCACAGTCGCTCTCGCCGGCCCGAAGGCCACCGCCCGCCTCGTCCTCTGCCTCCCACTGGTCGCGATGGCGGCCGGATCGGTCATCGGCATCGACTCCGCCCGCGTGCTCTTCACCACCCCTCTCGGCTGGCTCTGCCTCGCCGCAGGCTCCGTGCTGCTCCTCCTCGCTCACCTGTGGTCGGCCCGCCTCCTCCGCTCGGCCCGCGCCGACGGCCCCGCACCGGGCCTGGGCCTCGACCTGCTCGCCATCGCCCTCACCGCCGGCTGCCCACCCCCCACCGCCGAAACCCTTGTCGAGATAGCCATCACCCGCTTCAACCCCCTCACTCCCCACACCGCCCCACCCCGCGATGCCACCACCCACCTTGCCGCTCATGGTGACGGTGCCCGCGATGGCGCCGCCCACGATGCTGCCGCCCGTGGTAATGGCGCCCGCGATGCCGTGCCTCCTGGTGATGGCGCCCGCGATGCCGTGCCTCCTGGTGATGGCGCCCGCGATGCCGTGCCTCCTGGTGATGGCGCCCGCGCTGCCGTGGCTCGTGGTGATGGCGCCCGCGCTGCCGTGGCTCGTGGTGATGGCCGCCAGGGTGCCGCCGCCCGCCACCCTGAGGCGCATGGTGATGGTGCCCGGGATGCCGTTGCCCGAGGACTTCCCACCCGGCGTGCCGATGCGCGAGGTGCCGGTGTCGTAAGCGTCGATGCGCGGGATGCGGATTGGCAGATCCAGGCACGCGCGACGATGACCCTTGCGACGCGTGCGGGTGCGCACCCCGCGACCCTCCTCCGCCGCGAGGCCGCCCGCCTCCGCCACGAATCCTCCACCCGCGCCGCCGCCCGGGCCGCCTCCCTCGCCGTCTGGTTGATGCTACCCCTAGGCACCTGCATCCTCCCTGCCTTCCTCTTCCTCTCCGTCGTCCCCTCCTTCCTGGCGATCCTGACCACCACCGTCCCTCAGACCTGACGTCGCGCAGTAGCCGCCCCCGTCCGCGACCTCATGCGCTTGCGCCCACATTCGCGCCTCCAGTTGTCCACCCATCCGTCTACTCAATCGAAGGAACTACCCCCATGACCCCACCTCGCTCCCCGTCCCTGACTGCCGGTTCCGGCCTGTACGCGCTGCCCAGGCTGGACGACACTCAACCTCGCGATCAGCGCCACTCGACACCGTCACCCCGCCCGCGTGCTGGGACGACTCGGGCGCGAGCACTGTCGTGGTGGGCACGGGTGCGCGGGCTCGTGGTGCGGTTCTCCGACGATGGCGGCGCCGCAACCGCTGAGTATGCGATCGCCACGCTGGCTACTGTCGCACGGAAAATGCGTATTAAACGTTTCCCTTTCCTCGACCTCCTGAAGCCCTCCACGAGGCGTACAGCGGCGAGCACCTACAAGCGACTGGTCATCCCATACGAAACTCAAGAAAATAGCGTTTGACCAGGGTAAATCCTCGCTGGCTGGTAAAATTGCAGGATGAAGAAACAGAACAACGAGAACCAAGTACTGGTTGACAATCGCGAAGCATGGGAGCAATTCGTCGCCGCCTGCGTGAAGGACTTCGAGCGCGACCCCGGCTACACCTTGGAGATGGCGCAGGCTGGCGCTCAAATACTCGCGCGACGGAAGTTGCGGGCGCAGCAACTAATGGCTCAGAAAGATTCCTAGAGACGGGGAGACCCCTGCCATCGCCGCCGACCAATCCGGCGAGCGCCGATCAGGTGTTCACTCAACGAAAGATAAGTACAAGCAGGATGACGAAGGTGAGGCAGCCGAACAGGATGAAGCCCACCCCCGCCTGACGCACATTGCTAGGGGTGTACACCCTCTTCGTGATCTTCTCCGAATACGCCATGTCAGCACCGGTCTTGAAGAAGTCAGCCAGGGGTACAGCCCATCTCAAGATGCAAACGCCCCCACCTATGCCAGCGACCGTGAAGATGCTCATCACGATGATGGAGGTCATGTCATCAATCTATCGATGGCTACAAGCATCATCTAGTTGCTCCAACCCGCCTCCGCTGATGACCGCCACTAAGTTCGACTCATGATGATCAGCGCAGCATCAACTCCGTGGGACTCGTTTGTGCCCGACCTCATCGTCGGAGTGATGACGGGCACCGTGGTGGGGCTTTTCTTGCTACTCGCCCAAAACATTGTGGAGAGCCGCAAGCAACGGTTTGCCGCAGAAATCGGATGGGAAGGGCTGAAGCCAAAAATCCGAAGTGCCGTGCATCGCTCATGGTCTACAAACCTTGATGACTTGTTGCCTCCACCCGTCGCGCTCAGCGCCGTACACGAGGCGATTGAAGGACAGCCACTGCACGCCTGGTCGAAGGCGATGAAGAAGCCCGATCCGATGATCGACATGGTTCATGCCTTCATGCGAGTTCGCTCGACCTATGAAAATGAGGCGACGGGTCTTGAGGCGGCAATGGAATTGCACGGGCTGAAGATTGCGAGCAGTACCGGAATACCCCTGCCCGCCATCAAGCGGGTGCTACGCGCACGAGCGTACGGAGATGCCGCGGAGGACGACGTACTACTTACTCTCGAAGCCGATCCTCAAAGTCGCCACCGCTTGCTTAGAGCAGTGAACCAACTCTCTGCCGTGGAAGCCGTCACGAGCGCTTTCGTCCAGTACGTCGAGACGGTCGCGTTATACCGAGAGTCCCTTTCGAGGCTGCGAGAGCTGACAACGGCGTCCAGCTGATAATCGTGGGGAGAACGAGAATGCCCCTCCGCAGGATTGGTCGTCAGCGGAGGGGCAACTGTAGCTCTCACATCACCTATAGACAATTATATCGGACTCGAATCCCTACTACAGAAATTCTAGATTTGTCAATAGCAATATTGCAGAATCTGGGTTCTGACGAAATTGGTCCGGTAAAATTGGACGTACCGAGGTCACACCCCTCTCTACGGCGCGGAGTACTCGGAAGCCCTCACCATTACCTATAGGGACCGGAACCGTTCGAACTCTCCGGCAACCACGGCAAGACATCTACCGTGAGTAAACAAGCTCCTCTCCTTCTGCTCGCACCAGAGGACATCCGCCGTTAGAGGGTCACGGAGCTACCGACCCTTCAAGTAGTGGCATCACGGCAGACCGGACACTTCGAGGCATCTTGTGGGGTAATCCCGTCCTGGCACATCTCGTGCGTATTACTGCGATCTCGTCCCAACCCAGACAAGTTCTAGAGCACTAATACTCCTTTGCATCTTTTACAAGTGCAGGGGGGTATAGCTCCCAGCATCCTCCCCAGCCACCTACGAATCAGAAGATCATCGAAGATCATTGAATATCTCGTAGAGCCGGAGCGACGCGACGCGGAGAGCGACGAGCGAGAGAAGACCCATCCACTGTCACCACCTACGTAGACCTGTGATCACCCACCGTGCGGGATTCTGAGATGATTCGAGAATTATTGCGAGCCAATCGGCACAAGAAGCAAAGAATCTTCCATAATCCGTGTGTTCCTGGGCACTTTCGGACGATAGTAATAGTAAGGAAGTACGAATCTTTGCAGGAAGGCTAGGCGCATGGCAAGACCCAAGGCGCTCGCAGCACACCCAGACCGCGACAGCATTGAAGCTGCGCTGATCGAGGGTCGAAATATTGTCGAGCTGTCCCAAAGCTCCGGCATCAGCCTCTCGTCGCTGTACAGGTCGAAGCAGGCACTCCTACGTGACCGGGAAGCGGCTGATACTGCGGAGAATCTGAGCCGGGTAAGCATTGCTCGGCGTCTCGCGGGTATTGCTGCCGACCTTCGACACGCTCGTCTAACGGCGGGTGCGAAAGGTCAGGTGCGACTCCAGACTCTCGCTGCCGGTGAGGAACGCCGCGTGCTGGGTGATCTTCTGTCGCTCGTCCCTGAGATGGACGCCGCCGAGACTGAGGCAAACGCTCAGGCTCTCGGCAGCGCTGTGGGTGCCCTCGTTCGCAGCCGTGGAGATTATCTGCTCACGCAGGAATTAGCCGCTCAGCTACGCGCCAGGGGCGCGTCAGAAGAACTCTCGGCGTCGGTGGAAGACCTCGCCATTCGACAAAAGGAGAAATCCCAATGACAGCAAGTAAGAAGCTAAAGGCTGGCGATGTCGTGCACTTCTTCAGCACCGTAGCCATCATTGACGACGACCTCGGATTCAACTCCCCGCAGGTGATGACATACGGCAGAGAACTCACGCTGACGCAGAAGATTCTTGATTACTACGGCTACGGCGAGAGGGAGTCATGGCTTACCCGCGTCGATCAGCCGAACCGTCACGGGGTGATCCGCGTAGCTAGCGGGCCGTGGCCCGCTGACCAGCTTCGAACCGAGCCGGGGAGCATTGCCCGAGACGACCAGCGAGCAGCCGCAAGAGCAAACGCATTTCAAGAGAAAGACGCGGGCAAGCAGGCTCAGCGACTCGCTGAGATTGATGCCGTCTACGGCAAGTGGCAGGGATCGCGGAACGCAATGAACTACTCACGCCGCACCCGCCGGGAAGAGGAGGATTCCTTCTGATGGCGGGCACGTCACCGAGTGCGAAGGCATTCACTCAACAGTTTCGTGATCTTGTGGCGCGTGTGCTCAGCGCAGCATCCGGCAGGGTGGTTCGCACCACTGACCCCTACCGCGTCAATGGGGGTACCCACGTATTGGGGTTGCCTAATTGGACGTTGATCATCCGCAATCACAACGCAGTCAACGTACCCAAGCTCATCGATGAAGCCAAGGAAGCGGCTGAAGGTGAGGGCAGCGAAAACTACGCCGTCGTGATGCACCGAAAGGGCAGCGAGAACGTCGGAGCAAGCTATGTACTCCTCGATCTAGCGGTCTTTTCGAACCTCATCAGGGATCGAGCACAGCATGAGCAGTGATCGTACCCACGAAGCAGGGGGCTTCGTCTTTACCCTCTCCAACGGCTCGGTGAGCGTAACCAGGGACGGACGCCCCGTGCCCCTCGACCGGGAAACCGAGAATCTTGTGCGGTCGGGTTTCGGACTACCAGCTAAGCGACCACTCAGTCTGAGCGATCTTCCGTTCGAAGTACAGGCGAGATTCCACGCAGCTATGGACATGCTCGCCGGAGTCAAGCAGAACGTCTCTGTTCAAGACAGGCGAAGAGCAGCAGCCTACGTCCGCTCGATCAAGAATTTCCTACGCGGCGACGATTAGTCGCCCTAGAAAAATCTTCTCCGCCTCAAGATGGCTGACGCGGGGAACGCACGGGTCGCCTTCGTTCGCGGAAAGGGCGGGGCGACCTCTACAACTTCATACAGAAGATTCCTCGGGAGCTTCTAGAGTGGCGACCCTGAGGATAGCCGGGCGCTCCTCCCGGCGTGGGTAGTACGACATTGATAGAGAAGACGTACTACCAAGAAAGACCCCGGCGCTCTACCCTCTGTCATCCGGTAGCGCCGGGGTCTTTCTACCAGGGGATGTGATCCCAGGTGACCGCGAAATTATCAGCTGAACGCTTCTTCATTTCGTAGAAGTCATATCCGTTGTCCACGTCACTGAATTCTTCGGAGAAGACCTCATCGGGGGATTCGTAGGTTTTCCAAGTCACCCTGTAGGTAATCGGCACTCCGTCAATCTCCCAGACGCCGTTGTTCCATTTCTTCTCACCCAAAGCTCGCCGCCCTCCCGCCCGCAGATTTCTAGCCAGTGTTTGCCATCTACAAAAGTAGTCGAAGCCGGTCGTCTCAAATGTTTAAAACTGAGACGACCTAAGAAGGGTCGACATAACACCTCGATTCTCACTAAAAACGTATCGATTACAAGTTTTTAGAATCTTCTCAAATCAGCTGTACTTTCTTCACGCATTCTGCGACAGTAGTCGCATGAGCACAGCACACTCCTTCGCCTACCTCCGCGTTTCGAGCGCATCCCAGAGCTTTGACCGCCAACGCCCCGCCTTCGATGGTCTGGATATTCCGGAGTCGCACTTCATCACTGACAAGATTTCGGGCACCAAGGATTCGCGTCCAGGTCTGGACAAGCTCATCGGCACCCTGAACGACAAGGGAGAACGTGAAGGGGGCTTGGCTCGTGAGGGCGACACGATCTGGGTGCACTCGGTGGATCGACTCGGACGCAGCACCACGCAGATTCTCGAAACCGTCAAAGCTCTCCGTGAGCGTGGCATCCAGCTTCGTGCGATCAAGTCAGATGGCATCAACTTTGACGGCGTGAACGGCGAACTCATCCTGACGATGCTTGCGGCACTCGCCACCTGGGAGCGTGCGAATATTGCTGAGCGTGTGGCAGAGGCTCGGGCAGCACGAAAAACGCAAGGCAAGAGCACCGGCAGGAAGAAGAGCCTCGACGCTAAGGGCGTTGCAGACGTGCTCAAGCTCAAGGCTCAGGGTAAGACCCCGGATCAGATTGCCACGAAGAAGGGCGTCTCCCGTGCGACCGTATACCGTGTGCTGAGCGAAAATAAGTAGGCAGCAACAATGAGATTCCCCAGCGCCAAACTGGTACTGGGGATCTCTTGTTTTACGCCGCTATAGGCGCTCGTCGCATATGCCATCTGTGACTCCCTGAAAATGGCTCTGCGGGGCGCACAGCGCCGCTGAGAGGGCGCTGAGCCTTCGTTGCCGAGACGTGCTCGCTATTGCGCTCGGAAGAATACCTTGGGACCGAAGTCCACGGACAGTGCCCAAACCCCTTTGTCCGCTTCGGCGTTAGGAATCATCACGGCAATATTTCCCGACGTGGACGTTCCCGCGTAAATCTCGTTCTGTCCATACAAGCCGTTTGGGGTCACAGCCGACACGTCAAATTCGTCGTAGGTGCGCCCGTCGGTCGAGACATAGGAGATGCGGATTGCGTTTCCGGGGTCGCCCGCATCCACACCTTTGTACGTGGCATCAATCGACACCAGCGCCCACTGCATGCCCTCCGGGGGCACCTCGTTGTAAGGGTTCTCTGCCGCTATTGCGTCATTGGCGTTCAATATTGCTGAGTTGACCGTGACATCCCAGTTCTCACGCCCCGACAAGGTAAACGTCAGCGGAGTTCCGAGAGGGAAGGGATTCTCCCGAGTCCCCTCATCTTCCTTCAGTGGCGTCGATGTAGGCGTCGGCGTCGGCTTAGCTATTGGCGACGAAGTCGGCACGCTCGCGGCTTCGTCTGCGAGTCTGGGGTTCTGCGAGAGCAAGACGGCAGCTCCGACGCCCGTCGTGAGAAGGATGCCCACGAGCAGCCCACCGATGCCCGTGACAAGCGGTAGTACCCACGCGTTCCTGCGCGGGGCAGGTGCGGAACCGAGGGGGGCACTTGATGGAACCTGATCTTCAAACACGTGGTTCACCCTTTCATTTGCCGCGCAAGCGAACGTCTGCGTTGACTCGACGCGAGGCAGACATCTGTCGATATGCCTCTCCGGATGCTAGCGGTTCGGAGAGGCTGCGAGTACCCGCCAAACGCCGACCACCCGCGTCTGCGCGACATTCGAACATAGTTTCGATTATTCTGAGGTGGTGGGAACGAACCGGCGATACAGCGACAGCATCGACCAGCGCATGGCTCGCCGTATCCGCGAGCGCGACCTGGCACCGAAGGTCGTCAGCCTCACCCTAGATCAGATAGACGCTGAGCGAGACAAGCCCGTCGAGCCAGCCGAACCAATTGAGGTGCGGGCATGGGTGCCTCTGTCGAGCGGGACTCTGCCGAGAGATGCAGTCGTGACGGCATGGAATCGCCGAGCCGTGCGGGTCGAGTGGATGAACGGAGACGGCAGCCGAAGCGTGGCGTGGCTTTGGCGAGGCGCTATCGAACCGCGCTAAGTAAGACGACTGGCGATCACAGATGAGCCTCAATGCTAAGTGCGTTGCCGACGTGCTGACGCAAGGCAAAGGGCTATCCGCGAGCCCTAATCATGCATTCATTAGTTCGCGAGCATGGGTGGTCAGAAGCGACGCTCGCAAATTGATGAAAAGATCCCAGTCGTCATCGAATGTTTGCTTTGGCAGTAGTGCAGCCTCGGTTATTTCATCTATGGATGCGTCGTTCATGTCTCGCCGATAGACCGATGGCGCTTTAGCCGATATGTCTCGGTTGTCTGCTCTGCCGATGAATGCGATATTCGCGAGGCAGTTCACCGAGGGAGACATTGCCGGTAGTTCGAGATCCGCGACGTACTTCTTGGGGTAGATGTGATGGAACTCTTTGCGGTTCGGCTCCGAAAGTACCTCGTCGAGGTCAATGCGCTCTCCGCTAAGAAAGCTCCGAGGATTCTTCGACGCAAGCAGAAGTATCAGGCTGCGTGATGCAACGGTGCGCGCGCTGAAGATGTTGTCAAGGAAGAAGCCCGGGTCGAAATTGATTTTTATCTGACCGAGCTCCGAGTGCCCGTTTCTTCTCAGAGCAATTGCCTCCTCAACGTCAGAGCGCACGTTGCGATATGGATTTCCGCTGTACCGGTGTGTGAAAGCAGCTCTCCAGAACCACCTAAGTAGTACGCGACGTTCTGCGTCAGGAACGCTACTCGATTGCTTGAGAGAGAAATAGGCGGAGAGAGGCACGAGAAGCGCAGAATACGGAAGGTACTTCAAGTGCCGGACATGCAGGTTTCGGCGCAGGAAGTCAATCGCAAGCCTTAGTGCCTTGCGCACTTCTTCGAACTGCGCGCGAACCGTCGAACCATTGATGTTGATGAGCGAAGTGGGATCTGGATCGCCCACCAGGATCGCAGCACAACAGCGCAGCATCAGGTCGTTATCGGCACCAACCTCACCGAATCCGAAATCCTCAAACTCTTCTGAAAGCTCCTCGAATTGCTGCTGCAGGTCGAACTCGTCGCTCCAGGTCCATGCGGTGAGGAGTTGGAACATGTCTAGCTCGACGCCAAGCCGGTTTACCCGCTCGAAGACGATTGCCACGCTTTTACGATCCTCGCTCTCGAACGTTTGAACAGGGATAAGCGTGCTCAAGAAGGTCTGATGCACGGCGGCAATCTCAGAAAGCTTCGAATCATTCGAAAGCGCGGCAGTCTCCTTAGCGAATTCGACGGGTGCGAAGAATGATCGTAGGGGAAAGTGCTGCCCGGGAACCACATCGTCGCGTTGAAGGGCTACGAATCGCGAGACCTGGGGATCATCTTGGGATTGGAAATCGTAATAGATCGGAAGCCAAACTTCGGGATCCTCCTTGCGCGCCTCCAACTGTCGTTGAAAGGTCGCAAAGATTGAAGTGATGCGCTGTTGACCATCCAAGACGTAGTCAATCGGATAGTCTTTCGCGGGTTTAGGGAGTTCGAAACCTCCCAACGCCTTCTCTGTCTTGAGAACCGTCGAGGTGCGCCAGAGCAGCAATGAACCGAAGGGGTATCCCTTATAGATGCTGTCCATGAGGAGGGCGGCTTGTTCTGGCTGCCAAACAAAGTGCCTCTGAAAGCCCGGCACTCGGATTTCTCCGAGCAGAACTCGGTCCACGATCCTTTGTATACTTAGCGGCTCTCCCATTTCTCCCCCCAGGCAGTCTGAGAGTCGTGCTCCAATTGCGCGACATCTGGAACCAGGGTAGCGGCATGGACCACCGAAACTCCTCCGCGCCCAAATCAGGGACGGACGAGAAGAGGCAAGGAGACTTTCCTTATCACTGAGGCTGTCGTCAGCCCTCAGTGAGAGGCGATGCTACTTTCCGGGTAAGGAGTAGAAGGCACAGCAAGCTCTCGGCTCAGACATCGTGCGCTTGCAAATATTCTTCTAGGCGCTCCACAGCCCCCTCAGGCGTATTTGAATTACCGAGCAGGCTGAGTTCCATGTCAGCGTCTTGGTCGGTGGCGTGACCAAGGAAGAATAGTCCCGCACCAGACGGTTCCCGCACCAGGTAGGGCGTCATTCGGAGGTCGCCCTCAACAGACTCGAGGACCGTGAAGACATTGCTGTCCACGCTGCGGATGAGGTTGAAGCTGCGCATGCGCCGATGCTACGGCTCTCAACTGACGTCAGTAGGGCAGCCCCTTAGACGTCGCTACAGCCAGTCTCAGCTTTGTGTTGTCACTAACTGCCGGAACGGTCGAGAACTCGGAGAATGCGGGTGATGGTGTTAGGGGAAACTCGGAGGGTAGAGCCTGAGCTCTCCATACGATGTGCGTCGTGCCAGCCGCGCCATCAGGGTACTGAGCAAGACGATTACCTTTTCCAACTGGGTAGATGTAGAAAGCCTTGACTAATGAGTTGAAAATCTTCCTCTGAGAATCGAGGGTGCTCGTCATGATCAACTGCATGCGCTCTTCAGGGGAGTAGAGCAGCGACGAAAGCGGGTCACTCTCGGCGTGAGCCGCAATATTCACGTTGATGATTTCAAGCTCGTCGTCATTCTTTAGACGTTCTGCAATCACCTGCTCGGCAGACCACAAGCCGGTGGCGACGAGCTTCGCAAGCCCGTCATTTGCTGCCCTGAGTTCATCGCGTCGCGCAACGAGAAGTGGAAGGTCAATACCTTTCTTCGGCTTTTTGATCAGAGTCTCAGCGCCGGGTTCCGAAAGACGCAGAAATACCAGAAGCAGCGCCCATCGGTCGAGGTCTTCGCCCCTACGGAGGAAGTGACCAGCGGGGCAGCGATAGCCTTTGTACTTCTCTCGGGTCTGTGCGGAACGCACCGGACCCCCGCATTGTCCGCAGCGAGCCAGACCGGAGAGCAGATGCTTTCTCGTCACATCTCCATGGTTGGACCGGCGAACCGGATCAAGAAGTTCCTCCCTTGCCGCCAGCCACTGCGGTTCGCTGACGATGGCGTCCCAGGCACCGGGTCGGCACAGCGTGGGGTCAACGTTCTCCGGCGTGTACTTTCCCGGCAGAGACGATTGAGTCGGGGGAAGCATGCCCGCCACGAACGGGCTGAGAAGAATTCTCCTCAGAGTCGAACGACCAAACGGCTTGCCGTTGCGGTCGAACATGTTCTTCTTAGCCATCTCTCGGATGGTCGCGCCGATAGGTGCTCTGGCGATGATTTGTTCCATGGCATAGCGGATTGCCTCGGCTTCGTGCTCCACGACGGCATAGCGTGTGCCGTCGGCATCACGCTTGCTCGCCGGTACCCATTGATAGCCATAAGGCGCTTTCCCAGGGGTCGGATGCCCAGCTTCGCGCCGAGCTGCTTTATATGGAAGAAGCCGCTCATCCTTCATCGCTATCTCGAACTGCGCAATTTCAGTGAGCAGCCCAACCATCAGCTTCCCGTAGGGCGTTGAGGTATCAAGACCGCTATCTGAAAATACCAGGAACACTCTGGCGTCGTCGTCAGCGGTGTCAGTGCCTTTGAAGAGCATCCAATCTTCCATCCGACGAAACACCCGGTCGATGCGCGTAGCCACGACCGCGTCAAGCTCGCCTGCCTCGACAGCCCTCAACATCGCTGACCACTTGGTCTTCGGTCCCCTGGCTTTCGAAGCTGACACATTGTTGTCGTCGTAGATATCGACGACTTCCCAGCCTGGCTTAGCATCGACGTACTTCTGGCAAGAGGCTACCTGTTGCTCGATACCGACATCCTCGGCGACGGATTGACGGGCGTAAATCCCTACGCGAACGACCATGACGAAGAATATACGCTGTATTGTGCCCACTGTAGCGGCTGTCGGGCTCGCCGGCCTTCTCGTGGTGATCCTGAAAGGCGACGACGTCAAGGGGATGCTCACCGAGCTCATCCACCGTGCTCTCACCTCGGCGGGGTGAGCGGTGCTTCACGATGTGCGCCTGCGACCCGCAGGCGACGGGGGCCGCGCCCTGCGCCGGGCACTGCGACACGCGATGCGCCGGACCCGGGAGGAGGGCGGGTCGGTGAGCGCGGAGTTCGCAGTGGCGCTGCCCGCTGTGATCGTCGTGCTCGCCGTTGGCATGGGGGCGCTTCAGGTGGGTGCGATGCAGGTGCGGGTCGCAGATGCCGCAGCCGACGCGGCCCGACTGCTCGGGCGGGGTGAGGCCGACGCCGCATCCGCCCGGGTGGCGGCGCTCGGCCCAGGCGCCGCGCCGGAGGTCGTGCACACCGGGCACCTGGTCTGCGTCACCGTGCGTGCGGAACCTGCCCTCGCGTTCCTCAGCGGAACCCTCGAGCTCAGCGCCTCCGGCTGCGCCCTCGACGACACCGCGCCCGCCCCCGGGGAGACCGGACGATGACGGCCATCACTCATCGCGGCCTCACCCGAGCGGGTCCCGATCACGTGCACGCGGAGGCCGGAACTCCGCGCCGCAGTGAGGAGGGGAGCGGGAGCGTGCTGGGGCTCGCGCTCATCACCGCGTTCGCTCTCGCTGCAGCGCTCTTCGTGCCGATGGGTGGAGCGCTCGCCGCCGGCCAGCAGTTGCGGGGAGCGGCAGACGCCGCGGCGCTCGCCGCAGCCGACACCGCGTCGGGCCGGGTGGCCGGTGAACCCTGCGCGTTCGCCGCCGAGGCGGCAGGAGCAACGGGGGCCGCACTCACCGCGTGCACGGTCGACGCGAGTGGCACCGCATCGGTCACCGTGGCGACGACGATCGTCGGCATCGCCGTCACGGTGCGAGCCCGGGCGGGCCCGCCTCAGGAGACGATCGCCTCCACGTAGCGGTAGTCGACCGCGCTCGGGCGCCCGGAATCGGCGTACTCGAGGCCGCTCGCCCGGCGGTACAGGTACTGCTTCTCCGCACTCGCCGCGGGGATGGTGAGTCTGGCCTGCGGTTCACCCGACTCCGTGAAGTCGGTGCGGATGGTCTTGCCTTCGAGTGGCCCGTCGGTGAACTTGGCGGTGTAGCTGCTCGCAGAGCTCGATGACATGGCGTTTCTCCCTGTCTCCTCTTCGACGTCGAAGCGGTCACCACCATTGTGCTCCCCTCCTCCACAGATGCAACGGATGCCCGTTCTTCCACGGCGAACAGGAGGGATTAGGTTCTCACCCGTCAGGGGTGTGTATGGTGTGCCTGATGCGTTCCGCCGCGTCGCATATATAAGGAGTGAAGTTGCCAGGCCCGAGAAAGCTCGTCATCGTCGAGTCGCCCACCAAGGTGAAGTCCATCGCCCAGTACCTCGGCGACGGCTTCGACGTGATGGCCTCGGTCGGCCACATCCGCGACCTCGTCGAGCCGAAGAACCTGCCTGCCGACCTCAAGAAGGGCTCGCTCGGCAAGTTCTCCGTCGACGTCGAGAACAAGTTCGAGCCCTACTACGTCGTCTCCGACGCCAAGAAGAAGACGGTCGCCGAGCTCAAGAAGGCGCTCGCCGGCGCCGACGAACTCTACCTCGCCACTGATGAAGACCGCGAGGGCGAAGCCATCGCCTGGCACCTGCTCCAGGTGCTGAAGCCCAAGGTGCCCGTGAAGCGCATGGTCTTCCACGAGATCACCCGCGAAGCCATCGAGCGGGCCCGCGAGAACACCCGTCAGATCGACGACGCCCTGGTCGACGCCCAGGAGACCCGCCGCATCCTCGACCGCCTCTACGGCTACGAGGTCAGCCCCGTGCTCTGGCGCAAGGTCGGCCCCGGCCTGAGCGCCGGCCGCGTGCAGTCTGCGGCAACCCGTCTCGTGGTCGACCGCGAACGCGAACGCCTCGCTTTCACCTCGGCCAACTACTGGGACCTCACGGCCACCCT
Source organism: Herbiconiux sp. SALV-R1 (assembly GCF_013113715.1). GTDB lineage: Bacteria > Actinomycetota > Actinomycetes > Actinomycetales > Microbacteriaceae > Herbiconiux. Next base: position 2,780,637 of record NZ_CP053344.1, on the reverse strand, counting down.
CGTCCCCGACGCCACCGCCCCGCAGACCGACTCCTTCGACGCGCGCCTCGTGCGTCTGAACGGCGAGCGCGTGGCCTCCGGCCGCGACTTCGACGAGGCCGGAAAGCTCAAGGGCAAGGCGATCGCTCTCGGCGAGTCGGCCGCGAAGGCTCTCACGACGGCGCTCGAGGCCGACGGCGTCGACATCCACGTCACCTCCGTCGAGTCGAAGCCCTACACCCGCCGCCCGGCAGCCCCCTTTACCACCTCCACCCTGCAGCAGGAGGCGGCCCGCAAGCTCCGCTTCTCCGCCCGACAGACCATGAGCGTGGCCCAGTCGCTCTACGAGAACGGCTACATCACCTACATGCGCACCGACTCGCCGTCGCTGTCGCAGCAGGCCATCACGGCGGCCCGCAACCAGGCGAGCGCTCTCTACGGCGCCGAGACGATCCCCGACAAGCCGCGCCTCTACAGCGGCAAGGGCAAGAACGCTCAGGAGGCGCACGAGGCCATCCGCCCCGCCGGCGAGGTGTTCAAGACGCCGAGCGAGCTCTCCTCCACGCTGCGCGGCAACGACTTCCGGCTCTACGAGCTCATCTGGAAGCGCACCGTCGCCTCCCAGATGGCGGATGCGCGGGGTTCGACCGCCACGGTCACGATCGCCGCCGGGCCGGTCACCGTCGACGAACTGGGCGGTGCGACCACCGCGGAGTTCTCCGCATCCGGAACCGTCATCACCTTCCGCGGGTTCCTGCACGCCTACGAGGAGGGCAGGGATGAGGAGCGCAACGCCACTGCCGAGCCCTCCGAGGCGAAGCTGCCGAACCTCAGCGAGAACCAGAAGCTCGCCGCGACCGAGATCGAGGCCGCCGGCCACGACACCACGCCGCCCCCGCGCTACACCGAGGCCAGCCTGGTGAAGGCTCTTGACGAGCTCGGCATCGGCCGCCCTTCGACGTACGCGTCGATCATCTCGACCATCATCGACCGCGGCTACGTCACCCCGCGCGGGCAGGCACTCGTTCCCAGCTGGACGGCCTTCTCCGTGGTGCGACTGCTCGAAGACTTCTTCACCGAACTCGTCGACTACGACTTCACCGCGGCGCTCGAGGCCGACCTCGACAAGATCGCCGGCGGCGAAGAAGACCGGGTCGGCTGGCTGAACGGCTTCTACTTCGGCAGCGACGACCACCCCGGCCTCCGCAGCGTCATCGACAACATGGGTGAGATCGACGCGCGCGCGGTCAACTCGGTCTCCGTCGCCGACGACATCACCCTGCGCATCGGCAAGTACGGCCCCTACCTCGAGGTGCTCGACCCGTCGGGCGACCTCGACGCGCCCCCGCGTCGGGTCAACCTTCCGCAAGACCTCGCGCCCGACGAACTCACCCCCGAGAAGGCGCGCGAACTCGTCGACGCCCCCGTGGTCACCGACCGCGTCATCGGGGTCAACCCCGAGAACGGCAAGGAGATCGTGGCGAAAGACGGGCGATTCGGTCCGTACGTCACCGAGCTCGAACCGGCAGCGCCCGAGGCTGCCGCCGACGGCGGCGCCAAGCCGGCCGCGAAGAAGGCGGCGGCCGCGGTGAAGCCGCGCACCGCATCCCTGTTCAAGTCGATGGATCTCGCCACCGTCGACCTCGACACCGCACTGCGCCTGCTCAACCTGCCGCGCACGGTGGGTGAAGACCCCGAGTCGGGCGAACCCATCACAGCGCAGGGCGGCAAGTTCGGCCCCTACCTGAAGAAGGGCACCGATACCCGCAGCCTGTCGAGTGAAGACCTCATCTTCGAGATCGACCTCCCGGGAGCCCTCGAGCTGTTCGCGCAGCCGAAGTACGGCGCCCGGCGTGCCTCGTCGGCACTGAAGGAATTCGACGCCGACCCCGAGAGCGGCAAGCCGATCAAGGTCAAAGACGGGCGCTTCGGGCCGTACGTCACCGACGGGGTGACCAACGCGACGATCCCGCGGGGCGAGACCGTCGAGGAGATCGACTTCGAGCGCGCCGTGCAGCTGCTCGCCGACAAGCGCGCCAAGGGCCCCGCCAAGCCCCGCGCCAAGGCGGCAGCCGCCAAGAAGCCCGCCGCCAAGAAGCCCGCGGCAGCCAAGAAGCCCGCAGCGAAGTCCACCGCCGCGAAGACGACGGCAGCCAAGACGACGGCAGCGAAGTCGACCGCCGCCAAGACCACCGCCGCGAAGACCACGGCAGCCAAGACGACCGCCGCGAAGACCACCACCCGCAAGGCCCCTGCCCGCGCGGCCGACCCCCAGCCGTGAGCGGCCTGTTCATCACGCTCGAGGGCGGTGACGGCGCGGGCAAGACCACCCAGGCGGAGCTGCTCGAGTCGTGGCTCGCTGCCCAGGGTTGCACTGTGGTGCGCACGCGCGAACCCGGCGGCACCGAGATCGGCAACGAGGTGCGCGAGATCGTGCTGCACAGCCGCGGCCACATCGCGCCGCGCGCCGAGGCTCTGCTCTACGCCGCCGACCGCGCCCACCACATCAGCACCAAGGTGCGCCCGGCGCTCGAGCGCGGCGAGGTCGTGGTGCAAGACCGCTACCTCGACTCCTCGGTGGCGTACCAGGGCGCGGGCCGCGTACTCGATGCCGGAGAGATCCGCGAGCTGTCGCTCTGGGCCGCGGAGGGCCTGCTGCCCGACCTCACCATCCTGCTCGACCTCGACGAAGACGCGGCCCGGGCTAGGCTCGACGGCGCCAACAAGCGCTTCGATCGCCTCGAAGCGGAGAAGAGCGACTTCCACCGGCGAGTGCGGGAGGCGTTCCTCGCCCTCGCCCGCGACGAGCCCGACCGCTTCCTCGTCATCGACGCCGCCCGCGAGCCCGAGACCATCGCCGCCGAGGTGCGCGAGCGCGTCGCCCCCCTCCTCGCGGCGAGCGACGCGACCCGAACCGGCTGACGACGACGAGCATCCGTACCGCGCCGTCAGGCCCCGGCCCACTGTCAGACCCCCTCAGTAAAGTGACACCATGACCGTCTGGAACGACCTCACCGGCCAAGACGCCGCGATCGAGGTGTTCCGCGCGGCCGCGGAGTCGGCAGCGGCCGGCCGCACCGGCGCGACGGGCGCAAGCAGCACGGGCGGTGCGAGCGGCGCGGGTAGCGCAGGTGCCGCGGGCACCGACTCCATGACGCACGCCTGGCTCATCACCGGCCCGCCCGGCTCCGGCCGCTCGAACCTGGGCTACGCCTTCGCCTCGGCGCTGCTGTGCGCGAACGGCGGATGCGGGGTCTGCCCCGACTGCCGACAGGTCGCCTCCCGCACGCATCCCGATCTGTCGATCCTCGCCACCGAACGCGTGGTCATCACCATCGACGAGGTGCGCAAACTCGTCTCGGCCTCGCAGTTCTCGCCGTCGGTCTCCCGCTACCGCGTGGTCGTGATCGAAGACGCCGACCGCATGGCGGAGCGCACCTCGAACGTGCTGCTCAAGGCGCTCGAGGAGCCGCCCGAGCGCACGGTGTGGATTCTGTGCGCACCGAGCGAGGCCGACCTTCTGCCCACCATCCGCTCGCGGGTGCGCTCGGTGCGACTGCGGGTGCCCGGCACCGAAGACGTGGCGTCGCTCGTGATGCGCCGCGACGGCGTCGACCACGAGCTCGCGCTGCAGGCGGCCCGTGAGTCGCAGAGCCACATCGGCATGGCCCACCGTCTCGCCACCAACGAAGAGGCGCGCCTCCGGCGAGCCGAGACCCTCGACCTGGCCCTGCAGGTGGTGACCGTGGGCGACGCGGTGCGCGGCGCGGCCCGCCTGCTCGAGCTCGCGGGCGCCGATGCGCAGGCCATCACCGAGGAGCGCGACGCCGAGGAGCGCGCAGCCGCCCTCCGCTCGCTCGGCGTCGAGCCCGGCCAACCCGTGCCGCCCGCGCTCCGCGGTCAGATCAAGGCGCTCGAAGACGACCAGAAGCGCCGCGCCACCCGAAGCCTTCGCGACGGCATCGACCGCATCCTCACCGATCTGCTCTCCCTTTACCGCGACGTCGTCGTCGTGCAGCTCGGCGCCGGCCTCGAGCTCGTGAACGAGGCGATCGCCGAACGGGTGAAGCGGTCGGCCGCCGATAACGATCCGACATCGACCCTCGCGGCGATGGACGCCATCGCCGATGCGCGTCGCAGGATTGCCGCAAACGTCGCTCCGGCCCTCGCGCTGGAGGCGATGCTCGTCACCGTCGCTGAGGCGAACCGATCAGCGGCACGAAAGGGTTGACCGTGAGTCGAATGAGAACCGCCAGCCGCACAGGGGCGCTCGCCGCGGTCGTGCTCGCCACGGCCCTCGCCCTCTCCGGGTGCGTCACCTGGTTCGTCGACGCCCAGCGCGGCGGTTCGCCGTCGGCACCGACCACCTCGACCCCCACCGCCGAAGACGTGCCCGCCGACCTGCAGCGCTTCTACGGCCAGGTGCTGGAGTGGCAGCCGTGCAGCGGCTCGTTCCTCTGCACCACGGCCATCGCGCCGCTCGACTGGAACGACCCCACCGGCGACACCATCGAACTCGCGCTCATCAAGAAGCCGGCCTCGGGCGGCGAGCGGCTCGGCTCGCTGTTCGTGAACCCGGGCGGGCCCGGCGGCTCCGCCTACGACATGGTGGAGCAGTCCGCCGACTTCGCCGCGCATCCCGAGGTGCAGCAGTCGTACGACCTCATCGGCTACGACCCGCGGGGCACTGGCCACTCCGACGCCGTGCGGTGCCTCACCGACGCCGAGCGCGACGCCTGGCTGTACGACATCATCCCGGGGGAGCGCGGTTCGAAGGAGTGGATCGAGGCCTACACGAAGGCCGCCGCCGACTTCGGGGCCAAATGCGCCGAGAACACGGGGCCGCTGCTCGAGCACATCGACACGGAGAGCACCACCCGCGACCTCGACATGCTGCGGGCCGCGGTGGGCGACACGAAGCTCAACTACCTCGGCTACTCCTACGGCACCTTCCTCGGCGCGATCTACGCCGACAACTTCCCCGACAAGGTCGGCCGCATGGTGCTCGACGGTGCCGAAGACCCGCGCTCGAGCGGCTTCGACATCACCATCTCGCAGGCCGCGGGGTTCGAGAACGCGCTGAAGAGCTACCTCGCCGACTGCGCCTCCCGCTCCGACTGCTGGTTCGACGGCAGCGCCGACTCCGCGCTCACCGGCATCCAGAAGCTGCTCGCCCAGGTCGACGAGAGCCCTGTGCGCGCAAGCGACGGCCGCGAGCTCGGCTCCAGCTCGCTGCTCACCGCTATCTTCTACCCGCTCTACAACGAGTCGAGCTGGCCTTACCTCGACACCCTCTTCACCTCGGTCGCCGACGGGCAGGCCGACTACGCCTTCCAGCTGGCCGACGCCTACAACAGCCGCAACCCCGACGGCAGCTACGCCGACAACCTCATCGAGTCGTTCAATGCCATCTCCTGCGCCGACTACCCGGCCCAGACCGACCCCGGGGTCATCGCCGAGCAGAACGAGAAGCTCATCGAGGCCTCGCCCACAGTCGGCCCGTACTGGACCTTCGGCGACATCGGATGCGCGGAATGGCCCTACCCCAGCACCCGCGTGCCCGGGCCGGTCACCGCAGCAGGCTCCGACCCCATCCTCGTCGTCGGTACGACGGGAGACCCGGCGACCCCGTACGCGTGGGCCGAAGCGCTCGCCGACCAGCTCGAGAACGGCCACCTCGTGACCTTCGAGGGGGAGGGGCACACCGCCTACAACTCCTCGAGCTGCGTGGCGGCGGTCGTCGACGACTACTTCCTGACCGGCACGGTTCCCGCCAGCGACCCCGAGTGCACCAGCTGAGTCTGGGCCCCTGCAGGTCTGCGAGGCTGCGCCGCCGCGGGTCTCCGGGTCTGCGCCCCCGCGGGTCTGCGATCATGGGGGAATGACCGTCGAACCCGAAGAGGTCGGTCTCCGTGAGCGCAAGAGGAGAGCGACCAGGCGCAGCATCCAGCTCGCCGTGCTGCGCCTCACCGCCGAGAACGGCCTCGACCAGGTGACGATCGACGAGATCAGCCGCGACGCCGGGGTCTCGCCGCGAACCTTCTTCAACTACTTCCCCACGAAAGAGGCGTCGCTCGCGGGCGACGCCCCGTTCTCGCTCACGCCCGACGCGATCGAGGCCTTCGTCGAGGCGGGGCCGGGCGGCGACCCGCTCGGGGAGATCCTCGAGGTGATGGCCGCACAGGCCCACGAAGACGGTGAGATCGACCCCGAGCTGCACAGCCTGCGGCACCGGGTGATGAACGACTATCCGCAGATCTTCGCCATGCGCATCGACCGCATGCGTGCCTTCGAAGCCTCGATCGCCGAGACCGTCGAGCGCCGCCTCCGGCGCGACGCTGAGAAGCAGGGCGACGACCCCGGCGACTCCGAGCCCGCCGAGAAGGCACGGATGGTCGGGCTCGTCACCATGGCCGTCGCGCGAGGGTCATGGCTGGCCTGGGCGGAGCATCCTGACGTGGAGTCGCTGCCCGAGACCATTCGGCACGCCTACGCGAGGTTGAGGGAGATCGTGCCGCCGCCCGCTCGGGAGGCTTCGGCCCAGAGCGCCGGGGGCGTGGTGGACGCGAGCTGAGCTGAGCTGAGCCCGAAGGTCGCCGCTGATCGCCGTCGTGGCCGCGTGCGCCGAGCGCCCGGGTTTCGGCTATGCTTTGTAGCTGTGCCGTGCGCGAGTCGCCGGCCAGGCCGCCTTAGCTCAGTCGGCAGAGCGATTCACTCGTAATGAATAGGTCGTGGGTTCGATTCCCACAGGCGGCCCCACCTCAACCCCCGGCGCTTGTCAGCTCCGGGGGTTTTCGCTTATCACGTGTTTTCCCGTTTGGCAGGTGCGACACGTGTCGGTTATGGTGAAACCTCGCGCACATGCGTCGGCATACCATAACCAGCCGACGAAAACCCGAACGTTGCGCGACAGACGACCCGGAGCACCATGACGAACGCTGAACTGACCTTCGACGACCTCATGTCGTTCTCGTCGGCCGACGAACCCGCGCAACCCGGGGCCGCCGACCCGGCACCGCTGCTCAGCCGCCGTGCCGCCCGCGAGCAGAGGAACGCCGAAGCGCGCCAGTCGAGCGCGCCGGCCGCGCCGGCCACGGCACCCGCGAGACTGCGAGCTGTCGAGCCTCTGGAGTCGGTCGCCGAGCCGGTCGCCGCCGCCCCGATCGCGGCGGTCGAGCCAGCAGCCGCAGCACCGATCGCAGCGGTCGAGCCCCTTGAACCCATCGCCCCCGCTGCCCCCGTGGCGGCGACCCGGCACGTGCACGCGAGTTCCGCATCCGCCGCCACCCCGACCCCGATCGCGGCCCCCCTCCACGAGACGCCGGCCCCGATCGCCGCCGCGGCGCCCGAGACGCCGGCCCCGATCGCGGCTGCAGCGGCGCCCGCGCCCACCCCCGCACCCGCGATGCGCCCCCGCGCCAGCGCCGAGAAGCCCGAGAAGTCCGACAAGCACGGCCGCTTCTACCGCCCCGAGCTCCACTCGCGCTGGGACAGGCTGAGCGGCAGCCTCGTGCTGCGCATCACCGTCATCACCGTGCTGCTGGCAGGCACCGGCGCCCTCGCCTATCTCGCCCTCACCCGCTTCGCCGGCGGCGCGTAACACCCGACGCACGCTCCGCGACGCGGCGAGTCGCACCGAGCCGCATTCCACAACGTCTGTCGATTACTTAGTGTGCTAGGTAATTCCCAGCAGTCGTTCACACGTTCGTCACCTGCGCCCGCAGCGTGCTGCCTACGGTTGACGCATGACTTCGACGACGAGACGTCGGAGGTCCCGACGCCGCACACGATACGACAAGTACTACAAGCCGCAGCGTCCTCGCCTGCGGATGGCCCTCACCGCCGGTCTCATCGTCATGCTGGTGCTGCTCGCCGGCGTGCTCGCCTGGGCCGCGATCATCTACAAGTAGCGGCACGAGCCACCCGGCGTGGGATACGGTCGAGGTTGATGAGAAAGGACTCACCGTGACCGAACTCCGCTGGGGAATCGTGGGCACCGGAGGCATCGCCTCGGCCTTCACCACCGACCTGCTCGCCACCGGCCATTCCGTGGCGGCCGTGGGCTCGCGCACGAAGGAATCCGCCACCGCCTTCGCGGACCGCTTCGGCATCCCCACCGCGCACGGCAGCTACGCCGAGCTGGTCGCCGATCCCGACGTCGACATCGTCTACGTGGCGACGCCGCATCCATCTCACGCCGCCGATGCGCAGCTCGCCATCGCCGCGGGCAAGCACGTGCTCGTCGAGAAGTCGTTCACCGTGAACGAGGCCGAGGCGAGGGCCGTCGCGACGGCGGCCGCCGAGGCGGGCGTGGTGGTGATGGAGGCGATGTGGACGCGCTTCCTCCCGCACATGGTGCGCGTGCGCGAGATCATCGCCGAGGGCACGCTCGGCGACGTGCGCACGGTCATCGCCGACCACGGCCAGAAGCTCCCCTCCGACCCGGCGCACCGCATCAACAACCGCGAACTCGGCGGCGGCGGCCTGCTCGACCTCGCCATCTACCCGGTGTCGTTCTCCATCGACGTGCTCGGCCTGCCGACACGCATCCTCGCCAGCGCCACGATGTCGAGCACCGGGGTCGACCGGCAGACCGCGATCATCTTCGAGCACGAGGGCGGGCGCCAGTCGATCTCGCAGAGCGCCATCGACGCCAGTGGTCCGGTGCAGGCCGCGGTCATCGGCACGGATGCGCGCATCGAGATCGACTCGTGGTGGTACGGCCCGACGACCTTCCGCGTCATCGCCTCCGACGGCAGCGTCATCGAGCGGTTCGAGCAGCCCGTGGTGTCGCGCGGGATGCAGTACCAGGCCGACGAGATCGAGCGCCTCATCGAGGCGGGGGAGAGCTCCGGCACGATCCTCCCGCTCGAGGAGTCGGTGGCGATCATGGGCGTGCTCGACGAGGTGCGTCGTCAGATTGGGCTGAGCTACCCCGGCGAATGACCCGGGCCGTCGCCCGGTGACGCCGGGTCAGCTGCCGGCGGGCCCAGGGTGAAGCCGGGCTTGCCCCACCGGGCCCCGGGTCGTCGCCCGGCGACGCGAGGCGGGTACCATGGCTGAGGTGTCGGCTCCTTCCCCCCGCGCCCCCGGCCTCCGGGGCCTGATCGCCCGCCGTCCGCGGCTGTGGGCGGCGGCCGCTGCTGCCGTCGCGGTGGTCGTGCTGGGTGGCGGCGCGTTCGCCGCGGGCGCCGTGCTGGCGAGTTCCGACTCGGCATCGACTGCGTCGGCCGCCGGCTCGGCGTCGCAGGAGACGCAGACGCAGACCCCGACGCCCACGCCGACCCCCACCCCGACCGCCGATCCGCGCGCCCAGCCGCAGGCAGCATCCGCCCCCGCCGCCGTGCGCACCTGCTCGGTCGCCGAGCTCTCGCTCGACGGCCGGCTGGGCTCTTTCCTCGGGGCCGTGCGCAACGCCTCCACCGGCGAGCTGCTGTTCGACCGCGGCGCCGGCACCTACGCCCGCACGGCGAGCGTGATGAAGGTGCTCACGAGCGCGGCGGCCCTCGCGGTGCTGGGTTCGGCCTACCAGGTGCCCACCACCGTGGTGAAGGGCGCGAACCCCGGCGAGGTCGTGCTCGTGGGCGGTGGCGACATCACGCTCGCGAGCGGCTCGTCGAACATCTACCCCGGTGCGGCGAGCATGCTCGACCTCGCCGCGCAGGTGGAGGCGGCCTGGGCCGCCGACCCGTCGACCGCCGGCACCCCCATCACCTCGATCGTGCTCGACGCCAGCGTCTTCTCGGGCGACCGCTGGCAGCCCTCCTGGAACCGCAAGGAGCTCTACGACGGCTACTCCTCCGAGGTCACGGGGCTGCAGGTCGACGGCGACCGCGCCGAACCCTCGGCCAACGTCTCGACCCGCAGCGAGAACGCCGTGCTCACGGCCGGTCAAGCGCTCGCCGACGCCCTCGGCGTGCCGGGCGCGACCCTCGCCGAGGGACTGGCACCCGACGGAGCGGCGCAGCTCGGCCAGGTGCTGTCGGCGCCGCTGTCGACGATGATCCCGGATGCTCTGCAACGCAGCGACAACACCGAGGCCGAGATGCTGGCCCGGCTGGTGGCCGTGGAGCTCGGCGTGGGCAACGACTTCGCCGCGCTGCAGACCGCCATTCCCCAAGCGCTCGCGCGCTACGGACTCGACACCTCGGGCCTCGTCATCGCCGACGGCTCGGGTCTCAGCGACGACAACGGGGTCTCTCCCGACTTCCTCACGCGACTGTTCATGAAGATCAACGCGCACGAGAGCGAACTCGGCATCATCTACGACGGGCTCCCGGTGGGCGGGGTGAGCGGAACGCTGGCCGGCCGCTTCACCGATTCACCCGCGGCGGGGAGCGTCATCGCGAAGACCGGCTGGATCGACACCGGCTACACCCTCTCCGGCCTCGTCAACGCCGCAGACGGCACCGTGCTGACCTTCGCCTTCTTCGCACTCGACGACGTGAGCGACAGCGCGAGGCCTGCGCTCGACGCCCTCACCACGGGCATCTACGAGTGCGGCAACGCGCTCTCGAACAACTAGCGACCGCACTCGGGTCGACCGCACCCGGGCCGCCCACGCCTTGGGCGACCCCACCCCGCGTCCCTAGACTGGTGCCATGGCACGAGCGCTGTTCATCATCGACGTTCAGAACGACTTCATCGAGGGCGGTGCGCTCGGGGTGGAGGGCGGCACCGCGGTCGCCAACGGCATCTCGAAGCTCCTCGCCGAGCACCGCGAGGCGTACGACTTCGTCATCGCCTCCCGCGACTGGCACGACCCCGAGTCGGACAACGGCGGCCACTTCGCCCTCGACGGCGAGCCCGACTTCGAGAGCAGCTGGCCGGTGCACTGCGTCGCGGGCACCTACGGTGCCGAGTACCACGACGAGCTCACCACCAACGCCATCGACCACCACGTGCGCAAGGGCCAGGGCGAGCCGGCCTACTCCATCTACGAGGGCACCACCGAGGAGGGCGGCACCGTGCATGAGCTGCTCGACGCGAACGGGGTGACCGAGGTCGACATCGCCGGTCTCGCCACCGATCACTGTGTGCGCGCCTCCGCTCTCGACGCCATCGAGCACGGCCGTCACGTGCGCATCATCACCGACCTCATCGCCGGCGTGACACCGGAGACGTCGCGGGCGGCCATCGCCGAGCTCGCGCACGCGGGTGCCGACCTCGTCACCTCCGACCTCGTCGAGCGCTGAGGTTCCGGATGCGCTGATGACCGGATGCGCTGACCACCGGATGCGCTGACCACCGCATCCCTCCCGTTCCCTCCCTCAACCCCCGGCCTCGCACCCGGGGGTTGACTTCTGCGCGCCCACCTGGTTGGTTAGTTACATGAGTAATGAACCAACCAAGGGTCGCCGTCGTGGATGAGTCACGACCGATCTTCGTTCAGATCGCGGAGCAGATCGAGAACGACATCATCGGGGGCGCGCTCCCCGAAGAGACCCAGGTTCCCTCCACGAACGAGTTCGCGGCGTTCCACCGCATCAACCCGGCGACCGCCGGGAAGGGCGTGAACCTGCTCGTCGACGAGGGGATCCTCTACAAGAAGAGGGGAATCGGCATGTTCGTCGCCGAAGGGGCACGTGACCGCCTCGTGGCCAAGCGCCGCGACCAGTTCGAGACCGAGTACGTGCAGCCGCTCGTCACCGAGGCCGACAAGCTCGGCATCTCGCGTGAGGAGCTCGCTGCGATGATCAGAGGAGGCTCACGATGAGCGCCGTCATCGAGGTCAAGGGCCTCACCAAGCACTACCGCAACGTCACCGCCGTCGACGACGTCACGTTCTCCGTCGAGGAGAACACCATCTGCGGCCTGCTCGGCCGCAACGGCGCCGGCAAGACCACGCTCATGCAGCTGCTCACCGGCCAGGAGTTCGCCACGAGCGGCGAGGTGCGCGTGTTCGGCGAGTCGCCCGTCGAGAACTCCCGGGTGCTGCAGCGCACCAGCTTCATCAAGGAGAGCCAGAAGTACCCCGACGACTTCCTCCCGAAGCACGTCTTCGCGAGTGCCCCCTGGTTCTTCCCGAACTGGGACGCCGACTTCGCGGCGACCCTCATCGACGACTTCCGGGTGCCCCTCAAGCGCCCCGTCAAGAAGCTCTCGCGCGGGCAGCTCTCCTCCATCGGCGTCATCGTCGGTCTCGCCTCGCGGGCGCCGCTGACCTTCTTCGACGAGCCCTACCTGGGGCTGGATGCGGTGGCCAGGCAGACCTTCTACGACCGCCTCCTCGACGACTACGCCGAGCATCCGCGCACCGTCATCCTCTCCACCCACCTCATCGACGAGGTCTCCAACCTCCTCGAGCACGTGCTGCTCATCGACGACGGGCGCATCCTGCTCGACCAGGACGCGGAGAGCCTGCGCGGATCGGCCACCACCGTGGTCGGCACCCGCAGCGCCGTCGACGCCTTCGTGGAGGGCCGCGAGGTGCTGCACCGCGACCACCTGGGCGGTCTAGCCTCCGTCACCATCGGGCGGCTCGACGCCGGCGAGCGGGCCGAGGCAGCCGCGGCCGGGCTCGAGCTCACGGCGGTGTCGCTGCAACAGCTCGTCGTGCAGAAGACGAGCGCCTCCCTGAACGACTTCGAGCAGAAAGACCACGAGGTGAGCGCATGACCGCCGTCACCGATCCACGGACCACGCCCGCGCTGCCGGCGGCGGCACGCACGTCGAGCCGCATCGTGCCGGTGCTGCGGCTGCACCTCATCAACCGGTTCACCGTCTTCGTGCTGCCGTGGCTGATCCTCGGGTTCATCTTCCTGGTGAACTTCTTGATCTGGTGGATCATCAGCCAGGCGGCCGGCCCAGGCTCCGGCCAAGACGTCTCCGACGGGCTGCAGTACAGCGGGGCCTCGTTCTACATCTTCGTCTACATGACGGTGATGGGGGTGCAGGCCGTCGCGCTCACCTTCCCGTTCGCACTCGGCTACAGCACCACGCGGCGCGACTTCTGGCTCGGCACCTCCCTCGCCTTCGTGCTGCTCTCGGCGCTCTACGCCGCGGGCATGACCGTGCTCGCCGGCCTCGAGACGGCGACGAACGGGTGGGGCTTCCACGGCCAGATGTTCACGGCGATCTACTTCGGCGGGGCCGACGCGGCCTGGTACACCCGGTTCTTCCTGTTCTTCACCGGGTTCCTGTTCTTCTTCTTCGTCGGCGCGGTGGTGGCGACCATCTACCAGCGGTGGCGGGTGAACGGCATGCTCGTGTTCTTCGCGGCGCTCGTGCTGGTGCTGGTCGGCATCGCCGCCCTCATCACGCTGACGAACGGATGGCCCGCCTTCGGCCAGTGGTTCGTCGACCACGGGCCCGTCGGCGTGATGCTGTGGAGCCTCGTGCCCACCGCGCTGAGCGGTGTGCTCGGGTACCTCATCCTCCGCCGCACCACCCCGAAGGGCTGAGCGGGCGCCGCCCGCTCGGACCGCCCCGAGAAAGCGCGAAGTGCCCCCTCAAGACGCCTGAGGGAGCACTTCGGGCTCTCTCGACGCGGGCTACACGAGGAGCTGGTGCTTCGCGAGGTCGCGGTACAGGGGGGTCGAGGCGACGAGCTCGGAGTGGGTGCCCGTGCCCACGACGCGACCGTGGTCGACGACCACGATGCGGTCGGAGTCCACCACGGTCGACAGGCGGTGGGCGATGACGATGAGCGAGCGGTTCTCGGCCACGGCGTCGATGGCCTCGCGGAGCATCTGCTCGTTGAGTCCGTCGAGCGAGGAGGTCGACTCGTCGAGCAGCAGCACCGGGGGAGCGGCGAGCAGCGCGCGGGCGATCGCGAGCCGCTGACGCTCGCCACCCGAGAGCATCACGCCGTCTTCGCCCACCGCCGCATCGAGACCCTCGGGCGAGCGCCCGAGCACCTCGCCGAGGTTCACCTCGTGCAGCACGCGGATGCAGTCGGCATCGCTCGCCTCGGGCGAGCCGAGCAGCAGATTCTGACGGATGCTGCCCGCCAGCACCGGCGCATCCTGCTCCACGTAGCCGATCTGCGCGCGGAGGGCCTCGCGGTCGAGGCGCTTCACGTCGACGCCACCGAACAGCACCGATCCGGAGTCGGCGTCGTAGAAGCGCTCGATGAGGGCGAGGATGGTGCTCTTGCCGGCGCCTGAGGGGCCTACGATCGCGGTGCGCTCGCCGCGGCCGGCCGCGAACGAGACGCCGTGCAGCACGCCGGCCTCGGGGTCGGGGTCGAGAGCCGGGGCGGCGCCGGCCGCTGCGCCGGCTGCTGCGCCGGCCTCACCTGCGCCCGTCTCCGGCACCGCCGTCGCCACGCGCCCCTCGGCGTACCGGAACCGCACGTCGACGAACTCGATGGCGGGAGCATCCGTCGCCCTTGCCGCCGCGATCTCGTCGGGGGTGGCCAGCGGCGCGAGCTCGCGGTCGTTCTGCACCTCGACGGGCAGCGACACGATCTCCTGGATGCGCCCCAGCGCCCCCAGCGCCTGGTTCACCGAGTTGATGGCGCCGAAGGCCTGGCCGAGCGGCATGATCATCATGAACAGGAACAGGATGAACGACACCAGGCTCGCGATCGTGATCGCGCCCGACGCCACCCGGAAGCCGCCTACCCCGAGCACCACGAGGAACGACACCTGCAGCGCGATTCCCGCGATCGGCACCACGAGGGCCGAGATCTTCGCGACCTTGACGCCCATCTGCCAGGCGCCCTGAGCATCCGCGTCGACGGCGGCGATCTCGCGCTCGGTCGCGTTGGAGGCGCGCACGGTGCGGATAGCGCTGATCGAGCGCTCCACCGCGGCGGCGAGGTCGCCGACCTTCTCCTGCTGCTTGCGGCTCGCGGTGCGCACGCGGCCCGAGATGCTGACGACGGTCACCACCGAGACGGCGATGACGAGCACGGTGAGCCCGAGCAGCACAGGGTCGATGATGAGCATCGCGATGAGCGCGCCCACGAACACGAGCGATCCGCCCACCGCGTCGACGAGGCCCTGCGTGATGACCGCGTAGAGCAACGTCGTGTCGGAGCCGACTCGCGACACCAGGTCGCCCGTGCGCCGGGTGTCGAACTGGGAGATGGGCAGCCGCAGCATGCGGTGCACGAGCTGGCGGCGGGCGGAGAGCACCACGCTCGTGCCCGTGCGCTGCAGCAGGTAGTGCTGGAAGCCCGAGATGAGGCCCGAGACGACGACGAGGATGACGAGCGCCCACACCAGCATGTCGAGCGCGCGACCCTCCTGCACCACCGTGATGACCTGGCTCACCAGGAGCGGCTGGGCGAGGCTCGCCGCGGCGCCCACGATGCTGAGCGCGATCACCAGCGCGAGCACCTTCTTGTGCTCGAACAAGAACGGCAGCAGCTGCTTGAACGTGGCGCGGGGCCCGTCGTCGGGTGTGCGGCCGCGGCCGAATCCGCCGCGGGAGCGGGGGGCGCGGGTGGTGTCGGACATGCTGTTCCTTCTGTGTCGGCGGTGCCGGTCTCGCGGGAGGTGAACGGATGCGCGGAGCCGGCACGCGCATCCGTTTGCTGTCGAGAGGTCGGCTAGCCCCGCCCGTACTTCTTGTGCACGGCCTGGCGGCTCACCCCGAGGGCCAGGGCGATGAGCTGCCAGGAGGCATTGGCGTTGCGGGCGCGGCGCACGGCGACGGCCTCGACACGGTCGAGCTCGCGCCGGAGGCCGGCCACGGCGCGGAGGGACACGATGGGGTCGTCGCTGCCGGCGTCGTCGGCGAGGGTTCGCACATCCGTGACATCCATGGTGTCAACCGTAGTTGACGAAGCGGGCCCGCGTCAACCTGAGTTGACACGGGCCCGCGGTGCGTCGGGGACGCGATGCCCGACCGCCGGAGACGTGGGAAGCGTCAGCTGACGTTGTCGTCGAACGCCAGGTCGCGCGTCTCCTTGCTGAGGTACAGCGCGGCGAGCGTGATGAGCGCCATCAGCGACAGGTAGTTGCCGACCAGCGCCGGGCTGCCGTTCGCCGCCTGCCACAGGGCCACCGCGATGAAGGGCGCGACCGCTGCGCCGAGGATCGACGCGACGTTGTAGCTGATCGCCGACCCGGTGTAGCGCACGTTCGAGGGGAACAGCTCGGGCAGGGTCGAGCCCATCGGGCCGAAGGTGAGACCCATTAGGGTGAAGCCGATGATGAGGAGGGCCATCACGCCGATGGTGCCGCCCGCGAACAGGGGCACGAAGAACAGGCCGAACGCGGCGATGCCGACGGTGGTCCAGAACAGGGCGTTGCGGCGGCCGAAGCGTTCGGCGAGCGGGCCCGACACGAGCGTGAAGATGCCGAAGAACACGCAGCCGATGACCAGCATGATGAGGAAGTCGTTGCGGCTGTAGCCGAGTCCCGGCACGAAGGTGGAGGGGTCGAAGGCCTTGCCCGCGGCCTCCGCGGCCGCCTGCGCCTGCTCGACCGACGACGCGGTGGTGCCGAAGGTGAGGGTGAAGGTGGTCATCAGGTAGAACAGCACGTAGGTCGCCAGCATGATGAAGGTGCCCAGGATGAGCGGGCGCCAGCTGGTCTTGAACACCCGGGCCAGGGGGAGCTTCGCCACCTCGCCCTTCTCCACGACCTTCGTGAACGCGGGAGTCTCGACCAGCTTGAAGCGCACGTAGAGGCCGATGATGACGAGCACGGCGCTGGCCAGGAACGGCACGCGCCAGCCCCAGGAGAGGAAGTGCTCGGAGTCGAGGGCCGTGCTCAGCACGAGGAACACGACGTTCGCGATGATGAAGCCGATGGGCGCGCCCAGCTGCGGGAAGGTGCCGTAGATCGCGCGCTTGCCCGCGGGTGCGTTCTCGGTGGCGAGGAGCGCGGCTCCCGACCACTCGCCGCCGAGGCCGAGGCCCTGGCAGAAGCGGAATAGCACGAGCAGGGCGGGGGCGATGATCTCCCAGCCGGGGGTGAGGCCGGTGGGCAGTGCGCCGATGAGCACGGTCGCGATGCCCATGGTGAGCAGGGAGGCGACGAGGGTCTTCTTGCGGCCGATGCGGTCGCCGAAGTGGCCGAACAGGATGGAGCCGACCGGGCGCGCGATGAACGCGACGCCGAACACGGCGAACGACGACAGCAGCGAGATCGTGGGGTCGGAGTTCGCGAAGAACAGCGCCGGGAACACCAGCACGGCTGCCGTGGCGTAGACGTAGAAGTCGTAGAACTCGATCGACGTGCCGATGAGGCTCGCGAGGATGACCCGTCCTCGGGTGTTGGTGGCGGCGGCGCCGCTCTTGCCGGACGGCGCGTCGATGACGGATGTGGACATTGGTCGCTTTCGAGGGGAGAGAAGAGGTGCCGAGAGAATCGCAGCGCCGGTCCGGCGCGGAGGGGCGCCGGCAGTGGCGGAATCGCGAGGGTCACTCGCGAACAGCAATATTACGCTCACCGTAGGATGCTGGAGGACATCGGACACCGGAAGGGGTGCACATGGGCGCCGTCGTCGTGCTGGGCTCGCTGAACATCGACTCCGTGGTCGAGGTGGAGCGGCACCCGCAACCCGGCGAGACGCTCATCGGCGGCGACGTCGTGAAGCACTTCGGCGGCAAGGGCGCCAACCAGGCGATCGCGGCGGCGCGAGCCGGCGCGAAGGTGGGGTTCGTCGGCAGGGTCGGCGACGATGCCGATGGAGACGCGTACCTGCAGCGGCTCGCCTCGTTCGGTATCGACACCATGCACGTGGCGCGCACCTCGGGGGTGCCCACCGGGCACGCCGCCATCGCCGTCGACGGATCGGGCGAGAACACCATCATCGTGTCGCCCGGCGCCAACGCGCGGGTGACGGTGGGCGACCTCGCCCCGCTCGGCTCGCTCGGCGCGGGCGACGTGCTGCTGTGCTCGCTCGAGGTCGACACCGCCGTGGTGGCGGAGGCGGTGCGCATCGCGGCGGCGCGCGGGGCGCGCAGCGTCGTGAACCTCGCGCCGTACGCACCGCTGCCCGCCGACGTGCTCGACCTCGCCGATCCGGTCGTGGTGAACAAGCACGAGAACGCGCTGCTCTGGGCCGACGACCTCGTGCCGCGCTCGGTGCTCGTGACGCTCGGCGGCGAAGGCTCGCGCTGGGGGCAGAACGTCGTGCCCGCGCAGAAGGCGGCGGCCGTCGTCGACACCACGGGCGCCGGCGACAGCTACTGCGGCACCCTCGCGGCGGCGCTCGCCGCGGGCGTCGCCGACGCCGACGCGATGGAGGCGGCCTCGGCCGCCGCCGCCCTCTCGGTGACCTGGCTCGGCGCGCAGCCCTGAGCTGCGCCCGCGCGGCGCGGGCTCTCACCTCGAGTTAGTCGCGCAATGTGCTCCCATCTCGGGGTTTGAGAGCGTTTTGCGCGACTAAGTGTGGGGTGCGCGCGGGTGGTGTTCCTGCGTTAGTCGCGTAAAGTGCTGCCATTTCGGGGTTCGGGAGCACTTTGGGCGACCAACGCGCGCGGGGGCGGGCCCCGCGCGGGATGGCGCGGTGCGCTAGTCGCGCACGGGGCGCAGTGCCCTGAGGGTGAGCGCGGTGGCGACGGCGGCCTCGGCGGCCTCGCGGCCCTTGTCCTCCTTCGAGCCGGGGAGTCCGGCGCGGTCGAGGCCCTGCTGCTCGGTGTCGAGGGTGAGCACGCCGAATCCCACGGGCTTGCCGGTGAGGATGCTCACCTGCGTCAGCCCTGAGGTCGCGGCATCCGACACGTACTCGAAGTGGGGCGTACCGCCGCGGATGATCACGCCCAGGGCGACCACCGCATCCGCCCCGCTCTCGAGCGCGACCTTCGACACGACGGGCAGCTCGAAGCTGCCGGCCACGCGCACCTCGCTCACCGTCACGTTCGCGGCGGCCAGGGCGCGGCGGGCGCCGGCGAGGAGTCCGTCGGTGATCTCGGTGTGCCAGGTGCCGGCGACGATGGTGACGTTCAGGCCCGTGCCGTCGAGCTCGGTGTCGAGGGTGGGGGCTCCTGCTCCGCTCATGGGAGGTTCCTTTCGGGGTTGGCTGAGGTCGGTCAGACGGCGCTGGTGGGCAGCAGATGGCCCATGCGGTCGCGCTTGGTGTCGAGGTACTGCTGGTTCTGCGCGGTCGCGCCCACGACGAGCGGCACGCGCTCGGTTACGGTGATGCCTTGCTCCTCGAGCTGCCGCACCTTCTCGGGGTTGTTGGTGAGCAGCCGGATGCTCGACGCACCCAGGTCGTCGAGCATCGCCACGGCCGCGCCGTAGTCGCGCGCATCGGCCGGGAGTCCGAGGGCGACGTTGGCGTCGAAGGTGTCGAGCCCGTCTTCCTGCAGGCAGTAGGCGCGGAGCTTGTTCACCAGGCCGATGCCGCGGCCCTCGTGCCCGCGCAGGTAGACGACGACTCCGCCGTGCTCGGCGATCAGGTCGAGCGAGGTGTCGAGCTGGGGGCCGCACTCGCACTTGAGCGAGCCGAACGCCTCGCCCGTGAGGCACTCGGAGTGCACGCGCACGAGCGGTGGGGGCGTGGGCTCGGAGGTGCGGCCGGTGGGCACGTCGCTGGCGGGGGCGCTGCCGGGCGCGCCGCCGGTGGGGGCGCCGCCGGGCGCGCCGCCGGCGGGCAGGCCGCTGCCGGGTGGGTCGGCGATGATGGCGATGTGGTCGGTGCCGGTCTTGAGGTCGCGGTAGGCGCGCATCCGGAGCGGTCCGTGGGTGGTGGGCACGGTGGTCTCGACCTCGAACTGCACGCGGGGCTCGGATGCGCGGTGCACGTCGGCGGAGGTGCCCGGCTCGGCGACGAGATCGGCTGCGGCCGCGCCGGCCGCGGTGCCAAGGGCGGCTGCGTCGGCCGCGGCGCCGGGCTCGGCGACCAGGTCAGCGGAAGCCGCGCCGGCCGCGGTGCCGGGTGCGGCCGCGTCGGCCGCGGTGCCAGCGGCGGCCGCAGTGCCTGGGGCGGCTGCGGTCGGGTCGGCGGCCCGCTCGGCGTCGCCCGCGGCGATCCCGTCGCGCTCGTTGAGCCACTCGATGAGCAGCTCGATCGTGGTGATCGGCAGGTTCTCCCGCGCGGAGACCTGCTGGAGCTCGTCCATGCGCATGGCCGAGCCGTCGTCGGCGATCATCTCGCCGATCACGCCCACGGGCGGCAGGCCCGCCGCGCGCATGAGCTCGACTGCCGCCTCGGTGTGCCCGGCGCGCTCGCGCACGCCGCCGTCGACCGCCCGCACCGGCAGCACATGACCGGGTCGGATGAACGACGCGGGCGTCGCCTCGGCATCGGCGAGCCGGTTGAGCGTGAGCGCCCGGTCGTGCGCGCTGATGCCCGTCGTCACGCCCGCCGACGCGTCGACGGTGATCGTGTACGCCGTGCGGCGGGTGTCTTCGTTGTTCACAACCATCGGCGGCAGCGCGAGCCGGTCGGCGAGGTCGCCGGGCAGCGGGGCGCAGAGGTAGCCGGAGGTGTTGCGCACCATCCAGGCGATCCATTCGGTGCTCGCGAGGGCCGCCGAGAGGATCGCGTCGCCCTCGTTCTCGCGGTCGGCCGCGTCGGAGACGATCACCGGGCGCCCGGCGCGCAGGGCGTCGAGCACCTCCGACATGGGGGAGAAGGTGGTCATGACGCGCCTCCCGCGAACGAGATCAGCCGTTCGACGTGCCGCGCGAGCACGTCGGTCTCGAGGTTGACGCGATCGCCCACGGCGAGGGCTCCGAGGGTGGTGGCGGTGAGGGTCTCGGGAATGAGGGAGACCTCGAACCAGTGTTCCGCATCCGTTCCCTCGCCCGCGCCGCCCGTGCCGCCCTCGCCGCCCGCGACGCCGATCGCCGAGACGGTGAGCGAGACGCCGGCGACCGTGATCGAGCCCTTGTCGACGACGAGCGGTGCGAGATCGCGCGGGAGGCTGATGCGCACCACGCTCCACGCCTCACCCGGCGTGACGGCGAGCACGGCGCCGGTGCCGTCGATGTGGCCCTGCACGATGTGCCCGCCCAGCCGGTCGCCGACGCGGGCGGCGCGCTCGAGATTCACGCGGTCGCCGACGGAGAGGCCGCCGATGGTGCTCATGGCGAGGGTCTGCGCCATGACGTCGGCGGTGAAGCTGTCGGCGGTCTGGTCGACGACGGTGAGGCACACGCCCGACACGGAGATGGAGTCGCCGTGCTTCGCGTCGCTCACGGCCAGCGGCGCGCGCACGGTGATGACGACGGCGTCGGGCGTGCGGTCGAGGGCGAGTATCTCGCCCTGCTCCTCGATGAGTCCGGTGAACATGGTGCTACTCCTTGGTGCTGAGGGGGAAGGGTGAGTCGGGTTCGGGCGGCGGGGTCGTGGCCGGATGCTCCGCCGCCGCCGCGGCCGCCGCCGGCCGGGCGACCACGAGCAGGTCGTCGCCGAGTCGCTCCACCGCGGTGAGGGTCAGACGGCGCTGGGCGCCGATGTCGGCCACCCCGAGCTCGGTGAGCGCCGTGCGCGGACCACCGAGCAGGGTGGGCGCGAGGTAGACGAGCAGCTCGTCGGCGAGCCCCGCAGCGATGAACGCGCTGGCGAGGGTGGGGCCGCCCTCGACGAACACGGTGCGCACCTCGTCGGCGTACAGGGCGCCGAGCGTGAGCTCGAGATCGCCGCCGTCGAACTGGCGGAAGGGCAGCGGATGCTCGCGCACGCGCGCCTCGGCCGGCACCTCCCGAGTGCCCAGCACCACCGGCGCGGGCTGGTGGGGGAGCAGCCCGTCGTCGCCGCGGGCGGTGAGGGCGGGGTCGTCGGCGAGCAGGGTTCCGGTACCGACGACGATGACGTCGTGCTCGGCGCGGCGCCGGTGCACGTCGGCCCGGGCCTCGGCGCCGGTGATCCACTGGCTGCTGCCGTCGGCGGCAGCGGCACGACCGTCGAGACTCGACGCCCACTTCACGGTCACGAACGGCCTGCCGAGCCTGGTCGCGGTGAGCCACGGGCGGATCGCCTGCTCCACCTCGGCCGCACCCAGGCCGTTCTCGACCTCGAGGCCGGCGGCGCGCATCCGCTCGGCTCCGCCGCTGGACGCCGCGCCCGGGTCGTCGACCGCGTAGACGACCCGGGACACGCCGGCCTCGATGAGGGCCGCGCTGCAGGGGCCGGTGCGGCCGTGGTGGTTGCACGGCTCGAGCGAGACGACGGCGGTGGCGCCGACCGCGTCGGCGGGGTCGGCGAGGGAGGAGAGTGCCGCGACCTCGGCGTGCGGGGTGCCGGCGCCACGGTGCCAGCCCTCGGCGAGCAGCTCGCCGGAGGGGGAGAGGAGCACGCACCCGACCTGCGGGTTCACGCCCGTGCGAGGGCCGAGCAGTGCGAGCTCGAGGGCGCGGTGCATCGCGTCGCGCTCGGTCTGCACAGCGGTCATCCGGTCCTCGTCTCTCGACGACTCCGGGGTGCGCTCGAACGCCGACGGCTCCGCGTCCACGCGGAAACCGTCCGTGCATCCTCCCATCCGGACTGAGGAGATGTCGTTCGACATCGCCATTACCGTCGGTTCTGGAATTGCACCAGATCAACCTCGACCCGCTCGAAAGCGGCTCTCGGCTCGCGGACTGTCACCGCCGGTTCAGAATCTCACTGACCCCGGAGCACGTTACTTCTCTTCTGTTATACCTCAACGCGGGCCCGCGGGGGCTATTCCCGGGGGATTGTGTGACGAAATGGGGCGGGCTGCCCGAGGGGGCGGTTCAGAATCGCAAACGTCGCGCCCACCGCCCCGATATGCGGCTCGGATCGCGCCTCGTTTGCGATTCTGAACCGCCACCGGGGTGCGCCGGGCGCGGGAGCGGGGCTACCGGGCGCGGCGGCTAGCGGGCGGTGCCGGCGGCCGGCAGCGCCAGCCGCTCGGGCGCGCGCCCGATGAGGCTCGACAGCCCCCAGCCGGTGACCTTGGCCAGCGCCTCGACGACGATGCCGGTCGACATCTTCGAGACGCCCTCTTCGCGCTCGACGAACGTGATGGGGAACTCGCCGATGCGCCCGCGGCTGCGCTCGAACAGCCAGGCGAGCTCGATCTGGAAGCAATAGCCCTGCGAGTTCACGGTGCCGAAGTCGATGGTGCGGAGTGAATCGGCGCGGAAGCCGCGATACCCGCTGGTCAGGTCGTGCAACTTGGAGTTCAACAGGATGCGCGCGTAGGCCGTGCCCGCGCGCGAGATGAGCTTGCGGTAGGCCGGCCAGTTCTTGATGACGCCGCCCGGAATCCACCGGGTGCCGATGCCCATGTCGCAGCCCGCCTCGAGCAGGGCGATGAGGCGGGGAAGCTCCTCGGGCTGGTGGGAGCCGTCGGCGTCCATCTCGACGATGTAGTCGTAGTCGCGGTCGAGCGCCCAGGCGAAGCCCGCGGCGTAGGCGGCCCCGAGGCCGTTCTTCTCCGTACGATGGAGCACGTGGATTCGGGGATCGTCGGCAGACATGCGGTCGGCGAGCTGGCCGGTGCCGTCGGGGGAGTTGTCGTCGACGACGAGGACGTTGGCCTCGGGCACCGTCTTCAGAATGCGCTCGGTCACCCCGGAGATCGACCCGATCTCGTTGTAGGTGGGGATCACCACGACGGTCTTTGCCACTGTTTCCTCGTTCACTCGTCTGTCGCGGTCTTCCGCGAGCGAAAGCGTATCGACGCCTTCTGTTCATTCTCACCACGTAGGCTCAGCATTCGCCTGAAATACTCAGTCTGGTCTACTCTCCACCGCCCGTCAGAAACGGCAGCCCATCCATGAGCAAAGCTTCCCCCGCGCGCACGCGACTCCGCATTCTAGCAAGCGAATTCATCCGATTCGGGCTGGTGGGCGGACTCGGGTTCGTGGTCGATTTCGGGGTGTTCAACCTGCTGCGGCTGACCATCATGGACCCGTCGGTCATGCACGGCGGCCCCGTGATCGCGAAGCTCATCTCGACCACGCTCGCCATTCTCGTCAACTGGCTCGGCAACCGGTTCTGGACCTTCCGCGACCGCCGTCGCGCCGACGTGCTGCGCGAGAGCGTCGAGTTCTTCGCGGTGAGCATCGTGGGCATGGGCATCGGCCTGGCCTGCCTGTGGTTCTCGCACTACGTGCTCGGCTTCACCTCGGTGCTCGCCGACAACATCTCGGGCAACGTGATCGGGCTGGCGCTCGGCGCGGCGTTCCGCTTCGTGCTCTACCGGGTGTGGGTGTTCGGGGAGCACCGGGTGCGGGTGCCGGCCGAGCCGCAGGGGGTCGGGGCGGCGGAGAAGACGACGCCGGTTCCCTGAGCCGCGGTCGGTTGCCTGGCCCGCGCGTTCCCTGAGGGCCACCGGTCTACCCTGGAGGCGTGAGCACAACGGGTGACGGGGAGCGAGCGGATGCGGTGGTGCGTCCGGATGCTCGCTCACGCTGGGCGCGCATCGCCGTCTCCCTGATGCGGCCGGCCCGGTCGTTCCGCACGGCCACCCGCACCCCGCTGCTGCAGGTGCTCAAGTCGGCGGTGGCCGCGGTGCTCGCGTGGCTGGTGGGATCACTCGTGGTGCCGGGGGAGGCGCCGATCTTCGGGCCGATCGCGGCGATCCTCGTGGTGCAGCCGAGCGTCAACCAGTCGCTCAGCCGGGCCGTCGAACGGTCGATCGGCGTGATCGTGGGAGTCGTCGTCGCCTACGTGGCGGCGCTCGTCTTCGGGGCGCCGAGCTGGCTCATCCTGGTGGCGATCGTGGTGTCGCTGCTGCTCGGGTGGGTGCTGCGCTTCCCGGCGTCGTCGACCGTGCAGATCCCCATCAGCGCGATGCTCGTGCTCTCGATCGGCGCGGCCACCCCGGGTTATGCGACGGCGCGCATCATAGAGACGATCATCGGGTGCGTCATCGGCGTCATCATCAACTGGCTCATCGTGCCGCCGGTCGCGCTGCAACCCGCGCATGACGCGGTGGCGGCGCTCGGGCGCGAGGTGGCGGCGACGATGGAGGGGCTCGCGGTGGTGCTGAGCTCGCCGACCGACGTCGCCTTCCGCACGCAGGTGCTCGTCGAGGCGCGGCTGCTGCGGCCCATGCAGTACAAGTCGCAGACGGCGATCGACGCCGCGGAGGAGAGCCTGCGCTTCAACCCGCGCCGCAACGGTCAACGCGAGCAGATCGCCGGCGACCGGGCGCTGCAGGAGAGGCTCGCGGTGGTCGTCACCCGGGTGCTCGGCATGGCGCGGGCGCTCAACGACCACTTCGACGAGTCGCTCCACCGCGAACCGATGACGGGCGCCATCGCCGAGGAGCTGCGCCGGGCGGCCCACGACCTCAAGCTCGTCATGGTGCACGCCGACCTGCCGACCGGCGAGGCCGAGGTGCTCGGGCACGAGGAGCCGCTGCTCACCGCTCCCGTCGCGGCTCTCACGCCCGACCCGGCCCACTGGATCCTCATCGGCTCCCTCCTCGAAGACCTCCGCCGCGTGCGCGAGGAGATCGTGGGCGCCATCGACGACCCCCACGTGCGCTGAGCCGCCCGCTGCGCGGCGCGCCCGCCGCGGGCGGGTCGACGGCGGCGGGGGAGCCGCGGCCGCCCGGCGCAGTGGGCGAACGCCGCCGCGAGCCTGCGGCGGGGGCGGTTGCCTCTGCGGTGGCCATCCTGCCGTGGCGGGCGGTGAGGGCCGTGGGGTGGCCATCCTGCCGCGGCAGGCGGTAAGGGCCGTGCGGTGGCCATCCTGCCGCGGCGCCAGGCGACGTTTGGGGGGTGGCCACTCGGCCGCGGCGGGCGGCGACGTATGTGCGGTCGCCACTCGGCCGCGGCGGCTCAGCCCCGCGGGCGGGTCAGCGGCGGCGGGGGAGGAAGCCGACGCGGTCGTAGACGGTGTCGAGGGTGGCCTGGGCGACGGACTCGGCGCGGTCGGCGTTCACGGCGAGGATGCGGTCGAGCTCGGCCGGGTCATCGAGCAGCTCGAGGGTGCGGGTGCGGATGGGGTCGACGGTCTCGACCACGAGTGCCGCCAACGCCTTCTTCAGAGTGCCGTAGCCGCCGCCCGCGAACTCCTCCACCACCGAGTCGACGGTGCGGCCACTCAGGATGGCGAACACGGTGAGCAGGTTCGCGAGCCCCGGCTTCGCCTCCCGGTCGAATCGCACCTCGCCGTCGGCGTCGGTGACGGCGCGCATGATCTTCTTCTCGGTGACCTTCGGCTCGTCGAGCAGCCAGATCAGCCCAGCGGGTGACTCCGACGACTTCGACATCTTCGCCGTCGGGTTCTGCAGGTCGTAGATCTTCGCCGTGTCTTTCAGGATGTACGGCTTCGGCACCGTGAACGTGTCGCCGTAACGCGAGTTGAAGCGCGTCGCGAGGTCACGGGTGAGCTCGATGTGCTGCCGCTGGTCCTCACCCACGGGCACGTCGACGGCCTGATACAGCAGGATGTCGCCAGCCTGCAGGATCGGATAGGTGAACAGCCCCACCGACGCAGCCTCCTGACCCTGCTTGGCCGCCTTGTCTTTGAACTGGGTCATCCGTGACGCCTCGCCGAAGCCGGTGAGGGTGTTGAGCACCCAGGCCAGCTCGGCGTGCGCCGGCACGTGCGACTGCACGAACAGCGTCGACGCCGACGGGTCGATGCCCGCAGCGATGTACTGCGCGGCGGTGCGGCGCGAGTTCGCGCGGAGCGCCTCGGGCTCCTGGTGCACGGTGATGGCGTGCAGGTCGGCGAGGAAGAAGAACGCGTCGTGGGTCTGCTGCAGCTCTTTCCAGCTCATCAGCGCGCCGATGTAGTTGCCGAGGTGCAGCGAGTCGGCCGAGGGCTGCATGCCCGAGAGCAGGCGGGGCTTGGATGCGGGAGCGGAGGTCATGATGGTCTGCCTGGGTTCGTGAGGTGGAGCGGAGTGGGGAGTTGAGGGGCCGGCCGGGGCCGGGGTGGCCGGGACGACCGGGGTCGTGGTGGCCGGGAGCGGATCGGCCCAATCGGCCGAGTGCGACTCGCCGGGTCGGCGCCGATGTCGCGGTGCCCGGCCCTAGAGCGCGTAGTCGACGACGACGGGGGCGTGGTCGCTCCAGCGTTCGGCGTGGGTGGGCGCCCGGTCGACGCTGTAGCTGACGGCGGTCGCAGCGAGTTCGGAGGTGGCGAGCTGGTAGTCGATGCGCCAACCCGTGTCGTTGTCGAAGGCGCGCCCGCGCTGCGACCACCAGGTGTAGGGACCGTCGACCTCACCGGCGAAGCGGCGGCCGAGGTCGACCCAACCGAGACCGGCACCGGCGTTGTAGCCCTCCTCGCCCTCGGCGCCGACGAAGCGGTCGAAGTAGGCGCGCTCGTCGGGCAGGAAGCCTGCGCGCTTGACGTTGCCCTTCCAGTTGCGGATGTCGAGCGTGCGGTGGCCGACGTTGAGGTCGCCCACCACGACGGCGAGCGGGTTGTGCTCGTGCAGCTTCGGCAGGCGTTCGAGCATGCCGTCGAGGAACTTGTACTTCTCCACCTGCTTCGGGGTGTCGGCCTCGCCGGAGTGCACGTAGGCCGAGACGACGGTGACGATCGTGTCGCCCCACTCGAAGTCGGCCTCGAGCCAGCGGCCCGCGCTGTCGAAGTCGTCGGGGCCGAAGGTCACCCGGTGGATGTTCGCCCGGTCGCGACTCGCGATGGCCACGCCCGCGCGACCCTTCGCCGTGGCGGGGTCGTGCAGGATGTTCCAGTCGGGCCCGAGCAGCTTCTCGAGGTCTTCGGTGGCGGCACGCACCTCTTGCAGGGCCAGGATGTCGACGTCACGCCCGTCGAGCCACGCGCCCATGCCGTTGCGGAAGGAGGCGCGCACGCCGTTCACGTTCACCGAGGCGAGTCTGAGGGGCTTGGAAGGCATGGAGCAAGCCTAGCGGCGGCCTCCGACACTGGCGGGCGGGGGAGGGGGCGCATCCGTTCTCTGTGCAGGGCGCAAGCCCCGCGGCTGCGGCGTCAGCGCTTCTTGAGGCGCACGGCTTCGGCGGCGTCGAGCCGGTCGAGGCGCTCGAGCTTCTTGCGCACGCGTCGGCGGGCGAGCCCGTGCGAGGCGTCGAGCTGCTCCTGGAGCCGCTCGCGCTCGGCCTGCACGATGGTGTCGCGCGCATCCGCCACCCGCTGCCGGCGGTCGGCCTCGAGCTGCTCGGGGCTGAGGGAGCGGGGGTCGAGGCCGGCGTCGTCCATGCCGACGGCGATCCAGGTGGCCGAGATGAGGATGACGCGGCACACCAGGTTGAGGAAGATCATGATGCCGATGATCACCGCGAACGAGGCCAGCAGCGGGTTGCTCGTCGCGCCGCCGAGCAGCTGAGTGCCGAGGATCTTCAGCACGCCGAGCGCCGCGCCGCCGATCGCGGCGCCGGCGAGGAGGCGCCGCATCGGGATCTTCACGCCCGAGAGCACCCGGAACGCGATGGCGAGCACGAAGCTGTCGAACACGAAGACGATGAGCACACCGACCAGCCAGGCCACGACGAGGGCGAAGGGCGACTCGGTGTCGACGCCGACGAGGTCGAACGCGAACGACAGGCCCTGGTTGCTGATGAGGCTGACCACCGAGGAGAGCACGATGGCGATGCCGAACCCGAGGGCGAGCCCGAAGTCTTTGAGCTTCAGCAGCACGAAGTTCGTCGTGGGCGGGTCGAGGTGGAAGAGGCGGCGGATGGAGTCGCGCGTCGATGCCAGCCAGCCGATCGCGGTCATGACGAGACCGATCAGGGCGATGGCGCCCGTCCAGCCCAGGATGCGCGCTTCGCTGAGGGCCTGGGGGTCGATGGCGCCGTTCTCGCCGATCAGCCCGGGAATGGCGTTCGAGAGCTGGGCGACCACCGCATCCAGCAGATCGGGGTTGGATGCCAGCACGATGCCGAAGATCGAGAAGCCGACCCAGATGCCGGCGAACACCGCGAAGATCGCCTGGAACGACATGCCCGAGGCCATGATCTCGCCGCCGCTCGCACCGAACCGCAGGAACACCCGCACCGGGCGTAGCGCCATCACCTTCGCGATGAGCGCCTGCAGACCGGTCTTCGGCGGCTCGGACGTGTTCTTCTCGTTGACGTCGATCGCCGGGCGCCCCGTGCTCGACATCTCGGTCGTCGCCTCGTCGTCTTTCACCGCCGAGTTCCCGCCGCGGCCCTTCGCCTCGCTCATCCTCCCACCCTGCCACTCTCCCGCCCTCCCGCCACCGCCCCGCCGGGGTCGGCATCCCGCGCCTGCCGCCCGCCCGGGGTCGGCGCCGGCCGCCCGCCGCCCGCCCCTTCCAGAACTCGGTGGACTTTCGGCCGCCACACGAATCCCGATGGAGAAACACCCGCATTCCGCCGCTGAAGTCCATCGAGATCGGGAGGCGGGCGGGACTCGAGACGGAGGCGGGTGCATCAGGCAGCCGCCGCGACAGCGACCCGTACGGCGGCGAGGCAGCGCGGCCAGTCGTACATGACTTGTCTGTAGCTGAAATGCAGCACGTGCAGTCCGAGCCGGGTCAGCTCGGCGGCCCGACGCCGGTCGCGTTCGAAACGGGCGCGGTCGTCGTGGAACTCGCGCCCGTCGACCTCCACGACGACCCGGTCGGGCACGAGGAGGTCGACTCGATGCGAGCCGAACCACACCTGGGATCGGGTCTCGATGCCGGCATCCGCCAGACGGATGCGCGCCACCGACTCCGCACCCGATTCCGACGCCGGGTCGACACGCGCCGACGCTCGCCCCACCCTCGACCTGATGGGGAAGGCCTCCGCGAGTTGCGCTCGCGAGAGCACGTGCTCACGCACGGCCGCGTCGAGCACGGCGACGAGATGGGCGGGGTCGAGCGCAGGGGGGAGATGGTCGATCGCCTCTGCGACCGGGACGACTGCCGCGACGGCACCGCGGCGAGGTGCCGGCGCGGCCCGCCAGTGCACCACCAGGTCGTCACGCGCGGTCAGCGGTCCCCCGCTGTCGGGATCCCGCAGGTCGTGCGCGTGTGCGTTCACGGCGACGTGCAGCCGCTCGTCGCCAGGAGGGCACCAGACACCGAGCGCGCGGAGCGCCGAGTACGAGGTCAGCCGACCGCCCAACCGCACCGCCCGCACGATGTCGGGCCGCGCATCCGCTCGTGCGTAGTACCCGTGCCGGATGCGAACGAGCACGCCGGTGCGTCGCAGCCGCCGGAGCTGTTGGTCGTCGACGCCGAGCGTCAGCAGGGTCGAGGTTCGGGCGACCTCGGGGAGGGGGATGAGAGAGGACACGCGACAATTGTCGGCCGATGTGGGCGCGCATCCGAGTCTTCGGCGATGTCTGTGGAGAACCGCCGTCTGTCCACAGCGGCGTCTGCAGCCGGAGACCCGCCCCGAAGTGGATGGAGAAACGAGCTGCCTCCGGAAACGGATGGAGCCTCGCGCCCGAAACGGGCGGAGGCTCCATCGAGTTCGGGCCGCGAGCGGCCGCGAGAGGAAGAGCGGCGGCGGGCTAGGGCTTGCCGCGCATGATGGCCTGCTTCACCTCGGCGATCGCCTGCGTCACCTGGATGCCGCGGGGGCACGCGTCAGTGCAGTTGAAGGTCGTGCGGCACCGCCACACGCCCTCCTTGTCGTTGAGGATGTCGAGGCGGGTCGACGCCGCCTCGTCGCGCGAGTCGAAGATGAAGCGGTGGGCGTTCACGATGGCGGCGGGGCCGAAGTACTGCCCGTCGGTCCAGAACACGGGGCACGACGAGGTGCATGCCGCGCAGAGAATGCACTTCGTGGTGTCGTCGAAGCGGGCGCGGTCGGCGACCGACTGCACGCGCTCCTTGTCTTTCGGCGGCGCGGTGTTCGACTGCAGGAACGGCTGCACCTCACGGAACGACGCGAAGAACGGCTCCATGTCGACGACGAGGTCTTTCTCGAGCGGGAGGCCCTTGATGGCCTCCACGTAGATCGGCTTCGTGATGTCGAGGTCTTTGATGAGCGTCTTGCAAGCCAGGCGGTTGCGGCCGTTGATGCGCATCGCATCCGACCCGCAGATGCCGTGCGCGCAGGAGCGGCGGAAGGTCAGCGAGCCGTCTTGCTCCCACTTGATCTTATGCAGCGCGTCGAGGATGCGATCGGTCGCGTAGAGCTGCACGTCGAAGTCTTGCCACCTGGGCTCGTCGTCGACGTCGGGGTCGAAGCGACGGATGATGAGCGTGACGGTGAACGACTGGATGGGGGCCTCGGGTGCCGGTCCGCCCGCGGGGGCCTCGTCAAGAACCAGGGACATCAGTACTTCCTCTCCATCGGCTGGTAGCGCGTCACGACGACGGGCTTCCAGTCGAGCCGGATGTGGTCGGCGGCGTCGGCGGAGTGCGGGTCTCCCGACAGGTACGCCATGGTGTGCTTCATGAACTTGTCGTCGTCGCGCTTCGGGAAGTCGTCGCGCATGTGGCCGCCGCGCGACTCCTCGCGGTTGCGGGCGGAGAACACGACGACCTCGGCGAGGTCGAGCAGGAAGCCGAGCTCGATGGCCTCGAGCAGGTCGGTGTTGAACCGCTTGCCCTTGTCCTGCACCTGGATGTTCTTATAGCGCTGGCGGAGGCCGTGGATGGTCTCGGTCACCGCGGCGAGCGACTCGTCGGTGCGGAACACCTGCGCGTTCTTGTCCATCTCGTCTTGCAGTTCTTTACGGATGGCGGCGATGCGCTCGGTGCCCGTTCCCGCACGCAGCGACGCCACGAGGTCGACGATGGCGCCGGCCGGATTCGGGGGCAGCGGCGTGAAGTCGACGGTCTGCACGTACTCGGCGGCGTTGTTGCCCGAGCGCTTGCCGAAGACGTTGATGTCGAGCAGCGAGTTGGTGCCGAGGCGGTTCGAGCCGTGCACCGATACGCAGGCGCACTCGCCCGCGGCGTAGAGGCCCGGCACGACCGTGTCGTTGTCGGAGAGCACCTCGGCCTTGATGTTGGTGGGGATGCCGCCCATCGCGTAGTGCGCCGTCGGCATGACGGGCACCGGCTCGACCACGGGGTCGACGCCGAGGTAGGTGCGGGCGAACTCGGTGATGTCGGGGAGCTTGGTCTCGAGCACCTCGGCGCCGAGGTGGGTGCAGTCGAGGAGCACGTAGTCTTTGTGCGGCCCGGCACCTCTGCCTTCCGCCACCTCCTGCACCATGCAGCGGGCGACGATGTCGCGCGGCGCGAGGTCTTTGATGGTGGGGGCGTAGCGCTCCATGAAGCGCTCACCGGAGGCGTTGCGGAGGATCGCTCCCTCGCCTCGCGCTCCCTCGGTGAGCAGGATGCCGAGGCCGGCGAGGCCGGTGGGGTGGAACTGGAAGAACTCCATGTCCTCGAGCGGCAGGCCCTTGCGCCAGATGATGCCGACGCCGTCGCCGGTGAGGGTGTGCGCGTTCGAGGTGGTCTTGTAGATCTTGCCGAAGCCGCCGGTGGCGAAGATGATCGCCTTGGCCTGGAAGACGTGGATCTCGCCGGTCGCCAGCTCGTAGGCCACGACACCGCTCGGCTTGTCGACACCGTCCACCGACGTCATCACGAGGTCGAGCGCGTAGAACTCGTTGAAGAAGTTGATGCCGAGCTTCACGCAGTTCTGGAACAGCGTCTGCAGGATCATGTGACCCGTGCGGTCGGCCGCGTAGCAGGCGCGGCGCACGGGCGCCTTGCCGTGGTCGCGGGTGTGGCCGCCGAAGCGGCGCTGGTCGATCTTGCCCTCGGGGGTGCGGTTGAACGGCAGACCCATGTTCTCGAGGTCGATGACCGCGTCGATCGCCTCTTTGGCGAGGATCTCGGCGGCATCCTGGTCGACCAGGTAGTCACCGCCCTTGACGGTGTCGAAGGTGTGCCACTCCCAGTTGTCCTCCTCGACGTTGGCGAGCGCCGCCGCCATGCCGCCCTGGGCCGCACCGGTGTGGGAGCGGGTGGGGTAGAGCTTGGAGATGACAGCCGTCTTCGCCTTCGGCCCGGCCTCGATGGCCGCGCGCATGCCGGCGCCGCCGGCGCCGACGATGACGATGTCGAACTGGTGGTAGTGCACGCCGTCGATCACGGCGCCGTCTTCGAACGGGAAGGACTGGCTCACGAATTCACTCACGTCTTAGGGGGACTACTGGTTGACCGGGCAGAACGACGGCAGCAGATCGGCCGGCGAGCCCGCGGGGCAGGGGTCGAAGGTGAAGACCACCAGGGAGCCGAGCACGATCATCGCCACGACGGCCACGAGGATGCCGCCCAGCAGGATCTTGCGGGTGAGCGCCTTGGTCGCGTAGTCGTTCACGATGGTGCGCATGCCGTTGCCGCCGTGGATCATGGCGAGCCAGAGCATCAGCACGTCCCAGACCTGCCAGAACGGGTCGCTCCACTTGCCGCCGACGAAGGCGAAGTCGATGGCCTTGATGCCGTCGCCCACCATGAGGTTCACGAACAGGTGGCCGAAGATGAGGATGAGGAGCACGACGCCCGAGGCGCGCATGTAGATCCAGCCCCACTTCTCCCAGTTCACGCCGCTGCGGCGGCGGACGGTGTGCGGGGCGCGGGGGGATTCGATCGAGATCGCCATCAGTGACCAGCTCCCGGGATGTGGCTGAAGACGTTGATGAGGTGACGCGGCGCGAAGCCGAGCATGGTCACCGCCCAGACGCCGATGACGACCCAGAACATCACCCGCTGGTACTTCGCACCCTTCGACCAGAGGTCGATGAGGATGATGCGGATGCCGTTGAAGGCGTGGAACACGATCGCGGCGACCAGCGCCGTCTCGCCGAGCCCCATGATCGGGTTCTGGTAGGTCGAGATGACCGCGTTGTAGGCCTCGGGCGCCACTCGCACCATCGCGGTGTCGAGCACGTGCACGAGGAGGAAGAAGAAAATCGCGACGCCGGTGATGCGGTGCAGCACCCAGGACCACATGCCTTCACGGCCGCGATAGAGGGTGCCAGCGGGCCGCCTCGGCGTCATCGTCCCTGCCGAGTTCTCAGGCATGAACAACCCTCCTTGGCTTCAATGAGTTCGTGACCGCCCACACTGCGAATGGTGCGAACTCGATCTACGACCTCCGTCAGTCTACGCCCAGAGTGCCCGATTGGCTTCTAAGGTCGCCCTAATCTGTATACAGGCCCGTTCTGACGCGGATGCGCGCCATCTCAAGCCGGGACGCCTCCTGCATTCCCGGTTGTATTCATGCGTGTGAGCCGACCGGAGTGCGCTTCCGCGCACCGCGACGGGCCATCACGGCACGGTAGTGGCCGAGCAGCTCGTCGCAGATCGTCTGCCACGACCTGCCCAGCACGGCGCGCCTGCCCGCCTCGCCCATGCGCATCCGGAGTGCGGGGTCGGCGGCGAGGGTCGCGACGTGGCGGCGGAAGTCGGAGACGTCGGCGGGGTCGAAGAGGAAGCCGTTCACGCCGTGGTCGACGAGGTCGATCGGCCCGCCGGCCGCCGGTGCCACGACGGGCAGGCCCGAGGCGTGCGCCTCCTGCAGGGTCTGGCCGAAGGTCTCCTCGGTGCCCGTGTGCACGAAGACGTCGAAGCTCGCGTAGGCGTCGGCGAGCTGCTCGCCCGAGAGCCGGCCGAGGAAGGTGGCGGGCATGCCGCGGGTGATGCGGCGCACGTGCTCGTCGGAGGGGCCGTCGCCCACCACGGCGAGGTGGATGCCGGGCACCCCACGCAGCGCGGCGAGCCGCTCGAGCCCCTTCTCGGGCGCGACGCGCCCCACGTACCCGACCACGACGTCGTCGCGCGCGGGCCCTGCGAGCAGGTCGTGCAGGGCCGAGGCGCCGGGGCGCAGGCGGTTGTTCGGGTGATAGCGCTGGAGGTCGACGCCGCGGCCCCACAGTCCGAGGCGCTCGACCCCCGCACTCCGCAGGTCGGCGAGCGAGGCCTGCGACGGGGCGAG
This sequence comes from Herbiconiux sp. SALV-R1, assembly GCF_013113715.1. Classification (GTDB taxonomy): domain Bacteria; phylum Actinomycetota; class Actinomycetes; order Actinomycetales; family Microbacteriaceae; genus Herbiconiux. Next base: position 2,746,033 of record NZ_CP053344.1, on the reverse strand, counting down.
GGTGAGGTCGGCGCCGTCGTGCACCCACTTCACCACGCGCCAGGCGAGCTTCGCCGTCGCACCGAGCCGGTTGCGCCTGGCGTACCCCGCGACATCCGTCTGGAAGATCGCGACCGAGGGCACCCCCAGCCGGTTCGCCGCCGCGATGCCTTGGGCTCCGAGGAGGAAGGGGGATGCCGCGTGCAGCAGGTCGGGCTCGAAGCGGGCGATGATGCGCGCCACCTGGGCGTTCGGGATGCCGACCGGGAACTGCCGGTAGGCGACGGCCGGCACCTGGTGCACCGGGAAGCCGCGGTAGTGGGAGGGCGAACCGGCCTGCGGGGCGATGACGATCGCCTGGTGGCCGTGGTCGGCGAGGTGGTCGAGCACCTTGCAGACGCTGTTCGTGACTCCGTTGACGGTGGGAAGAAAACTCTCGCTGATGATCGCTACGCGCATGACGTGCCTCCGCAGTCGCCGTGCGGCCTCATCCGGCCACGTTCCGACGGTAGGAAGGGCACGTGTCCACCCGGTGTCACTCAGGTGGCGTGCGGGTGAGCGTCGGATGGCGCTCGGTAGGCTGTGCCCCATGACCACTACCCACTCAGCTCTCCAGCGGTTCTACAGCGTCATCCCCGCCGGTGGCATCGGGTCGCGGCTGTGGCCGCTCTCCCGCGCCGACGCGCCGAAGTTCCTGCACGACCTGAGCGGCTCGGGGCAGAGTCTGCTGCGCGACACCTGGGAGCGCCTCGCGCCCCTCTCGGGCGAGCAGCGCATCATGGTGGTCACCGGCCGTGCCCACCGGGCGGCCGTCGAGGAGCAGCTCCCCACCCTGGCCGACCACAACGTGGTGCTCGAGAGCGAGCCCCGCGACTCCACCGCCGCCATCGCGCTCGCCGCCGCCATCCTCGAGCGCCGCGAGCCCGGCGTCATCATCGGCTCCTTCGCCGCCGACCACGTCATCACGAACCCTGAGCGCTTCCGTGCCGCCGTCGCCCAGGCGGTCGAGGTCGCCGACGCCGGCTACATCGCCACCATCGGCATCACCCCGACGGATGCGGCGGTCGGCTTCGGCTACATCCGCTGCGCCCAGCCGCTCGAGATCGACGGCGCTCCTGCCGCCCTCCAGGTGACGAACTTCGTCGAGAAGCCCGACCTCGACACCGCCCGCAGCTACCTCGCCGCGGGCAACTACCTCTGGAACGCGGGGATGTTCATCACCCGCGCCGACAAGCTGCTCGAGCACCTCGGGGCGAGCGAGCCCGAGCTGCTCGCCGGCGTGCTCGAGCTCGCCGAGGCGTGGGACACCCCGCGCCGCGGCGAGGTGGTCGACCAGGTGTGGCCGAACCTCAAGAAGATCGCCATCGACTACTCCGTCGCCGAGCCCGCCGCCGCGGCCGGAGCCCTCGCGGTCATCCCGGGCGACTTCGACTGGGACGACGTGGGCGACTTCGCCTCCATCGCGAAACTGCACTCCGCCGGTCGCGGAACCGACCTCGCCATCCTCGGCAAGAACGCGCGCGTGCTCGCCGACTCCTCCTCGGGCATCGTGGTGTCGCAGTCGAAGCGCGTCATCAGCCTCATCGGCGTGAGCGACATCGTGGTGGTCGACACCCCGGATGCGCTGCTGGTGACCACGAGCGAGCACGCCCAGCGGGTGAAGTCGGTGGTCGACGCCCTGCGGGCCGGCGGTTCGGGAGACGTTCTCTAGAGTCGCCCTAGACTCGTCGCATGACGCTCTCGCCTCGACGAACCCGACTGCTCGGCGGCCTTGTCGCCGGTACCGTGGCCCTCGCCCTCGCGGGCTGTGCCGACGCCCCCACGAACACCGGGGAGCCGACCGGCGCGGCGAGCGACTACTGCGCCCGGATGGTGACGAACTCCGGCGGCCTCGAAGACCGCTCGTTCAACCAGTCGAGCTGGGAGGGTCTCGAGCGCGCTCAAGACGAGTTCGGCATCGACGCGCAGGTGCTCGTCTCGACCGCGGAGACCGACCTCGCGCCGAACGTCACCCAGGCCGTCGACAGCGGCTGCGGCTTCGTGCTCACGGTCGGCTACGAGCTCGCCGACGCCACCACCGAGGAGGCGGCGTCGCACCCCGACGTGCACTTCGCCATCGTCGACGAGACGGTGACCGCGCCGAACGTCAAGCCGATCCTGTTCGACACCGCGCAGGCGTCGTACCTCGCCGGCTACCTCGCGGCGGGCACCTCGAAGACGGGAACGGTCGCCACCTTCGGCGGCGGCAACCAGCCTCCCGTCACCCTGTTCATGGACGGCTTCGTCGACGGTGTCGCCGCCTACAACGCCGCGCACGGCACCTCGGTGCGCGCCCTGGGGTGGGACAAGGCCGCGCAAGACGGCGTGTTCACGGGCGACTTCGAAGACATCAACAAGGGCAAGACCGTGACCCAGGGCTTCATCGACCAGGGTGCCGACGTCATCCTCCCCGTCGCGGGTCAGGTCGGCGAGGGGGCGGCGGCCGCGGCCCTCGAGGCCGGGAACGTGTCGCTCATCTGGGTCGACAACGACGGCTACGAGACGCTCCCCGCCCAGTACCGACCGATCGTGCTGACCAGCGTGATGAAGAACACCGGCGACGCAGTCGTCGAGATCGTCGGCGACGACATCGACGGCAGCTTCAGCTCCGACCCGTTCGTGGGCACGCTCGAGAACGGGGGAGTGGCGCTCGCACCCTTCCACGACCTCGCCTCCTCGGTGAGCGCCGAGCTCTCCGCCGAGCTCGACGCCCTCACCGCGAAGATCGAGTCGGGCGAGATCGTCGTGGAGTCGCCGTCAGCCCCCTGACCTGCTGTTTCATCGCCGGCCGGTGGACATTTCGTGGAGATTACGGCGTGGTCGCGGCTTTGTAACGCTTGCGACCCGAAGACGGATGTCCCCTGTCCTGGGGCGTCATATTTAGTAACGTTGCTCGCACACAGCCCCTGCGAACCTTGCAGGGCGGCATCTTGGAGGACAACTTGAGCATCACACTGCGCCGCGCGGGTCTCGCCGGCTTCGCCACCCTCGGGGTGGCCGCTCTTCTGGCCGGTTGCGCATCCGCTCCGTCGGACACCGCATCCACCAGCTCGGGCGAGGCATCCAGCGACTTCATCCCCTGCATGGTCTCCGACTCGGGCGGTTTCGACGACAAGTCGTTCAACCAGGCCGGTTACGAGGGCCTCGTCGAGGCCGCTGACGCCCTCGGCGTCGACCCGGTGACCGTCGAGAGCTCGGCCGACACCGACTTCGGCCCGAACATCGACCAGCTGGTCGCCGGCAACTGCAACCTCATCATCTCCGTCGGCTTCCTCCTCGCCGACGCCACCAAGGCCGCCGCCGAGGCGAACCCCGACGTCGAGTTCTCCATCATCGACGACTCGTCGATCGAGGCCGACAACGTCAAGCCCATCGTGTTCGACACCGCCCAGGCCGCGTTCCTCGCGGGCTACACCGCGGCGAGCTACTCCAAGAGCGGCACCGTCGGCACCTTCGGCGGCATGCAGATCCCGTCGGTCACCATCTTCATGGACGGCTTCGTCGACGGCGTGAACTACTACAACCAGCAGAAGGGCACCTCCGTCAAGGCCATCGGCTGGGACGTCGCGGGCCAGACCGGTGTCTTCACGGGTGGCTTCGCCGCCGGTGTCGAGGCCAAGACCGCCGCGCAGGGTCTGATCGACCAGGGCGCCGACGTCATCCTCCCCGTCGGTGGACCGATCTTCCTCTCCGCCGGTGAGGCCATCCGCGACTCCGGCAAGGAGATCGCGCTGATCGGTGTCGACTCCGACAACTACGAGACCGCCACCGACCTGAAAGACCTCTTCCTCACCTCGGTGATGAAGGGCGTCAAGGCCGGCGTGGTCGACGTGGTCGACTCGGCCGCCGCGGGCAACTTCGACGCCACCCCGTTCGTGGGCACCCTCGAGAACGACGGCGTCGGCATCGCTCCGTTCCACGACTTCGAGAGCAAGGTCTCGCCCGACCTGCAGGGTGAGCTCGACACCATCAAGGCCGGCATCATCGACGGCACCATCAAGGTCGAGTCGCCCTCGACCCCGTAACACCCTGCGTTCCACGGAACGCTCACGGTCGGGGGGACCAGCGCAGCTGGTTCCTCCGGCCTCTTTCACTTAATGGACTCCCTCGTGGAATAGGTAGATTGAAGGCTATGAAGCTCGAACTCAGGGGCATCACGAAGCGATTCGGTGCCCTCACCGCCAACGATCACATCGACCTCACCGTCGAGCCCGGTGAGATCCACTGCCTGCTCGGCGAGAACGGCGCAGGCAAGTCCACCCTCATGAACGTGCTCTACGGCCTGTACCAGGCCGACGAGGGCGAGATCGTGCTCGACGACGTGGTCCAGCACTTCTCCGGCCCCGGCGACGCCATGGCCGCCGGCATCGGCATGGTGCACCAGCACTTCATGCTCATCCCGGTGTTCACGGTCGCCGAGAACGTGATGCTCGGCCACGAGCAGACCGGCTTCGCCGGCCGGCTCGACCTCGCGGCGGCCCGCAAGCGGGTGCGCGAGATCAGCGACAGATTCGGTTTCGACGTCGATCCGGATGCGCTGGTCGACGATCTGCCCGTCGGCGTGCAGCAGCGGGTCGAGATCATCAAGGCCCTCTCGCGCGACGCACGCGTGCTCGTGTTCGACGAGCCCACCGCGGTGCTCACCCCGCAGGAGACCGACGAACTGATGCAGATCATGCGTCAGCTCAAGGAGTCGGGCACCTCGATCGTGTTCATCACCCACAAGCTGCGCGAGGTCCGCGAGGTCGCCGACCGCATCACCGTCATCCGGCTCGGCAAGGTGGTCGGCGAGGCGTCGCCGACCGCGACCAATGCCGAGCTCGCCTCGCTCATGGTGGGCCGCGCGGTGGAGCTCACCGTGCACAAGGAGCCCGCGCATCCGGGTGCCCCCGCCCTCGTCGTGTCGAACCTCTCGGTCATCGACCCGCGCGGTCAGCTCGTCGTGAACGACGTGTCGTTCGACGTGAAGGCCGGCGAGATCGTCGCCATAGCGGGAGTGCAGGGCAACGGGCAGACCGAGCTCACCGAGGCGCTCATGGGCCTGCAGCCGCGCGTGACGGGCGAGATCACGCTCGACGGCAAGTCGCTGCGCGGCCTCTCGGTGCGGAAGGTGCTCGACGCCGGCGTCGGCTTCGTTCCCGAAGACCGCAAGGAAGACGGGCTGGTCGGCGAGTTCACCATCGCCGAGAACCTCATGCTCGACCGCTCCGACGGGGCACCGTTCGTGAAGGGCGGCGGCCTGCAGCTGTCGTTCCTGCGCGGCTTCGCCGAGGAGAAGTCGAAGGAGTTCGACGTGCGCTCGCAGGGCATCGAGACGCCCGTGGGCCGCCTCTCCGGCGGAAACCAGCAGAAGGTCGTGCTCGCCCGCGAGCTCTCCCGCGAGCTGCGACTGTTCATGGCAGCCCAGCCCACCCGCGGCATCGACGTGGGCTCCATCGAGTTCGTGCACAAGCGCATCGTCGCCACCCGCGACGAGGGCGTTCCCGTGATCGTGGTCTCGACCGAGCTCGACGAGGTCGTCGCGCTCGCCGACCGCATCGCGGTGATGTACCGGGGCACCATCGTCGGCATCGTGCCGGGCGACACCCCGCGCGACGTGCTCGGCCTCATGATGGCGGGCGAAGTGCCCGCCGGCATCGACCTGGAAGGAACGGCCGCGTGAGCGACACCACCACCACGCCCGCCTCGAACCCGGGCGCGGTGCAGCCCTCCGCGCAGCCGGGGGTCGAGCCGCCGTCGCGCTGGCGCCAGACCTTCAACGAGATCATCGGCGGCTCGGTGATGATCTCGATCCTCGCCGTGGTGCTCGCCATGGTGGCGGGCGGCATCCTCATCGCGCTCACCGACGAGAACGTGCAGAAGGCCTCGGCGTACTTCTTCGCACGCCCCGGCGACACCTTCGCCGAGATCTGGAAGGCCGTCTCCGGCGCCTACGTCGCCCTCTTCCAGGGTGCCGTGATCAACCCGAACCGGCCCGACTTCGTGCAGCAGATCAAGCCGATCACCGAGACGCTCACCTTCGCCACGCCGCTCATCGCGGCCGGCCTCGGTGTCGGGCTCGCGTTCCGGGTCGGCATGTTCAACATCGGTGGTCGCGGTCAGATGCTCATCGCCGCCGCCTGCGCGGGATGGGTGGGCTTCACCCTGCACCTGCCGTGGGGCCTGCACATGGTTCTCGCCGTCATCGCCGGCCTCGTCGGAGGTGGAATCTGGGGCGGCATCGCAGGCTTCCTCAAGGCACGAACGGGAGCGCACGAGGTGATCGTCACGATCATGCTCAACTACGTCGCGTTCTACCTGGTGTCGTTCCTCCTGCGCACCCCCGTGCTGCAGGCGCCGGGGTCGAACAACCCGAAGTCGCCGCCCATCGATTCGACGGCGGTCTTCCCCGACCTGCTCGGGCCGCAGTTCAACCTGCACTTCGGCTTCATCCTTGTGATCCTTGCCACGGTGTTCGTCTGGTGGCTGCTCAACCGCTCCTCGCTCGGCTTCAAGTTCCGCGCCGTCGGCATCAACCCGAACGCTGCTCGCGTCGCCGGCATCAACGTGAAGAACATGTACGTGTACGCGATGGTCATCTCGGGTGCGTTGGTCGGTCTCGCCGGCGTCTCGCAGGTGCTCGGCACCGTCACGACGGGCTTCAGCTCGGGCATCGACGCCGGCATCGGCTTCGACGCCATCACGGTGGCGCTCCTCGGGCGCTCGAAGCCGTGGGGCATCTTCATCGCCGGCATCCTGTTCGGTGCGTTCAAGGCCGGAGGCTTCGCCATGCAGGCCTCGCAGGGCATCCCGATCGACATCGTGCTCGTGGTGCAGTCGCTCATCGTGCTGTTCATCGCGGCTCCGCCGCTCATCCGCACCGTGTTCCGGTTGCCCGACCCGTCGAAGCCGAAGAAGCCGAAGGCCCCCAAAATGCCTGTCGTGGCTGCGAACCGTGAGGCGGTGGCGAAATGAGCGACTCCGGCATCGGCAACGTGGCATCGAGCAACCTCGCGCCCACCGGCGGGCTTCCCCCCACCGAGCACAACCACCCGGATGCGACCGGCGAGGCGCTCGCGACCGTCACCGTGAAGAGCTGGAAGGCTCCCATCGCCTTCGGCATCTTCGCGATCGGCGCCATCATCCTGTTCATCGCCTTCGGGCGCGACGGCGAGTCGACGTTCCGGCTGTCGACCGACTCCGACCTCATCCAGCTCCCCGAGGTCGTGCTGCCCACCCGGGCCACCGGCATCGTCATCTCGATCGTGCTCGTGCTGCTCGCGGCGCTCTCGGCGTGGCTCGTGTGGAGCGGGCGCAAGGTGCGGCTGTGGCTCATCGCGGTGTTCGCGGTGCTGTTCCTCGTCGCCTTCCTCACCTGGGCGTCGGCGGGGCAGACCATCCCGGTTCCCGGTCTCCTCATCGGAACGGTGTCGCTCTCGGTGCCGCTCATCTTCGGTGCCATGGGCGGCGTCATCTCCGAGCGCGTCGGCGTGGTGAACGTCGCCATCGAGGGTCAGCTGCTCGCCGGCGCCTTCGCCTCGGCGGTCATCGCCTCGGTGACGGGCAACCCGTTCGTGGGGCTCATCGGCGCCGTGGTCGCGGGAACGCTCGTGTCGTACGTGCTCGCCGCGTTCTCGATCAAGTACCTGGTCGACCAGGTGATCGTCGGCGTTGTGCTCAACGTGCTCGTCACCGGCCTCACCTCCTTCCTCTACTCGAAGGTGCTGACGGCCGACCCCGAGGTGCTCAACTCGCCCACCCGGTTCGACCGCATCCCCATCCCGCTGCTGTCGGAGATCCCGATCATCGGGCCCACCCTGTTCCGGCAGACGATCGTCGTGTACCTCATGTACATCGCGGTGGCCGTGGTGTTCTACGGGCTGTTCAAGACCAAGTGGGGTCTGCGGGTGCGGGCCGTGGGCGAGCATCCGCAAGCCGCCGACACCGTGGGCATCAAGGTGAACGCCACCCGGTTCTGGAACGTGGCGCTCGCAGGCGCCATCGCCGGCCTCGGCGGGGCGTACTTCACGCTCGGCTCGGTGGGTGCGTTCAACAAGGAGATGACGGCGGGTGCCGGTTACATCGCGCTCGCGGCGGTGATCTTCGGGCGGTGGGATCCCATCCGCGCCACCCTCGCCGCGTTGCTGTTCGGCTTCGCGTCGAACCTGCAGAACGTGCTCGGCATCATCGGCTCGCCGGTGCCGTCGGAGTTCATGCTCATGCTGCCGTACGTGGTGACGATCTTCGCCGTGGCGGGGCTCGTCGGTCGCGTGCGCGGGCCGGCTGCGGCCGGTCGACCGTACGTCGGGTCTTAGGAGGCCGTGGTGAGTTCTTCTATGGAGGCTGCGTCCGCATCCGGAGCCGTCGACTGGGACGCGTTGCGCGCGGTCGCGCTCGACGCGATGACGAAGGCGTACGTGCCGTACTCGAACTTCCCCGTGGGGGTTGCCGCGATCGTCGACGACGGGCGCGTGATCTCCGGGTGCAACGTCGAGAACGCGTCGTACGGGCTGACCCTGTGTGCCGAGTGCACCCTGGTGTCGACGCTCATGATGACGGGCGGCGGCAAGCTCGTCGCCTTCACCTGCGTCGACGGCAACGGCGGGGCGCTCATGCCGTGCGGGCGGTGTCGGCAGCTGCTGTTCGAGCACTCCGCCGAGGGGATGCTGCTGGAGACGGTGTCGGGGATCAAGACGATCGACGAGGTCATTCCCGATGCGTTCGGGCCGCGCACGCTCGTGGAGTACCGGGAGGGCGGGGGCTCGTAGGGGCTCCTGGCTGTCGCCGCCGCGCATCCGTCACCATCGTCGCTGCCGCATCCGGCACCGTCGTCGCTGAGAAGTAAGGAACCACCGCATCATGGCCACCGAGAAGTTCGACGTCGTCGACCTCATCCGCACCAAGCGCGACCACGGCACGCTCAGCACCGCCGAGATCGACTGGCTGATCGACGCCTACACGCGCGGCTACGTCGCCGACGAGCAGATGGCGGCGCTCGCGATGGCGATCGTGCTGAACGGCATGTCGCGCGACGAGATCCGTGACCTCACGCTCGCGATGATCGCATCGGGGGAGCGGATGGACTTCTCCGGCCTCGGCAAGCCGACCGTCGACAAGCACTCGACCGGCGGTGTGGGCGACAAGATCACCCTGCCGCTGATGCCTCTGGTCGCCGCCTTCGGCGTGGCGGTGCCCCAGCTCTCGGGCCGCGGGCTCGGGCACACGGGGGGCACGCTCGATAAGCTCGAGTCGATTCCGGGGTGGCGGGCGTCGCTCAGCAACGAGGAGATCTTCGCCCAGCTCGCCTCGGTGAACGGCGTCATCTGCGCCGCCGGTTCCGGGCTCGCCCCCGCCGACAAGAAGCTCTACGCGCTGCGCGACATCACCGGCACGGTCGAGGCCATCCCGCTCATCGCCTCGTCGATCATGTCGAAGAAGATCGCCGAGGGCACCGACTCGCTCGTGCTCGACGTGAAGTTCGGCTCCGGCGCGTTCATGCAGGACATCGACCTCTCGCGCGAGCTCGCCCGCACCATGGTCGACCTCGGCAACGACGCCGGCGTGCGCACCACGGCGCTGCTGACGAACATGAACACGCCGCTCGGGCTCGCGATCGGCAACGCCAACGAGGTGCGCGAGTCGGTCGAGGTGCTGCAGGGCGGCGGCCCCGCCGACGTGGTCGAACTGACGGTCGCGCTCGCCACCGAGATGCTGCGGCTCGCGGGGCAGCCCGACGCCGACGTCGCCGAGGCGCTGCGCGACGGGCGGGCCATGGACTCGTGGAACCGCGTCATCCGCGCGCAGGGCGGCGACCCCACCGCACCGCTGCCGGTGGCGCGCGAGACCGAGACGGTGCTCGCGCCGCGCTCGGGCGTGCTGCTGCGCCAAGACGCGCTCGCCTTCGGCATCGCCGCCTGGCGCCTCGGGGCCGGCCGCGCTCGCGCCCAAGACCCCGTGCAGCACGCCGCCGGCATCGACCTGCACGCCAAGCCCGGCGACCACGTCGTCGAGGGGCAGCCCCTCTTCACCCTCTCCGCCGACGACGCCTCCCGCTTCGCCCGCGCCCTCGACTCCCTCGAGGGCGCCTACGCCATCGGCGCCCCCACCGACTACGCGGGCGAAGCCCCCCTCGTCGCCGAGCGCATCGAGTAACCCGCGGGGCGCCCCCCACTTTCTTGCGGACATAGTCCGTCCGAAAGTGCTTTCCATCGGACTTTGTCCGCAAGAACGTCGCTCAGCGGGTCAGAGATCGGATGCGTTCGTCGATCTTGTCGCGGAGAGTGCGGAAGAGCGAGGCCGGTGACTCGAGGTCACCTGCAGTGACGCGCACCATCGACCATCCCAGGGCCTCCAGATGACGGATGCGCGTGACGTCCTTGCGCCATTGATGACGGTCGGTGCGGTGGTGATCGCCGTCGTACTCGATGCCGATGCGCAGGGCTGCATAGGCGAGATCGATGCGATGGATCGAGCCGCAGGTGCAGGGGATCTCCGGATTCACGTACGGCGCTGGGAGACCCGCGTCGACGATCATCATCCGCAGACGCGACTCTCGGGGTGACTCGGCGCGATCGCTCAGGCGCGGAAGAACCGCGCGAAGCGGACGGGCGCCCCAGCGGCGGCCATGCGCATCCACGGCGCGAGCGAGCTCGTCGCGGGTGGCGTACGGCTTGTCGTGAAAGATGATGCGGTCGCCGACCGCGACCAGCTCTACCTGATCGAGCACGGAGGCGAGATCGCACCAGGTGCGGGCCACCGTCGTGAGGCGAAGCCCGCCGAGTTCCTCGATGTCGATCGGGTCGAGCCGGTGGCAGTGACCGCGAATGTCTTTCGCATCGATCGGACGCTCACCCTCCGGCACAGTCACGTCGAGGGAGGAGAGGTTGCGGAGCGCGCGAGGCAACGGAAGTCCGTGCAGTTCGGCGGCTGTGATGTGACTGAAGACTGCGTGGTCGGGCATCCGCAAGGAGAAGGCTCGGCATCGCCCGGGTGTGGTCGATGGATCGTCGCTGGTCGCCGACTCCCCGTCGTTCTTCATGCGCACGCCCCAGAACGGAGCCGTGAGATCCCGCGCCCCTAAGCGCTTGCGGCTGACACCGTGCTCCCGTGCCTCGGCGACGGTGAATGGACGGTCGGGGAACTGCTGGGCGCCAAGCGACGGTGTCATGGGACGATCCTGCGCCTCGCAAGCACCCGGAAGTGAGTTATCCACAAGGTCGAATGTGGCGTGGTCAGGTTCTTGCGGACAAAGTCCGTCGGAAGTGACATTCGGTCGGACTTTGTCCGCAAGAAAGTGGAGGAGGGGAGGGTGGCAGGAAGTGAGGGGTGGGTGGCGGGAGTGGGGTGGAGGGGGAGGGGTGGGGGTTCTAGCGTGGGGGGATGGCGATTGTTCCTGATACCAAGAACTGGACGTGGGTGCTGGAGCGGGAGTGCCCGGAGTGCGGGTTCGACTCGTCGGCGACGGAGGCCTCCGCTGTGGCGGGGCTCATTCGCGAGAACGCTGCGGCGTGGCCGGCGGTGCTCGAGCGCGCGAGCGTGCGGGAGCGGCCCGATGACGCGACGTGGTCGGCGCTCGAGTACGGTGCGCACGTGCGGGATGTGTTCCGGGTGTCGCAGAAGCGATTCGGGCTGATGCTCGCGGAGATGGACCCGGAGTTCGCGGACTGGGATCAGGATGCGACGGCGGTCGAGGATCGCTACGCCGAGCAAGACCCTGCCGTCGTCGGGCGGCAGCTGCTCGACGAGGGGGAGGCGCTCGCCGCCCTGCTCGAGAGCGTGCCCGCGGATGCGTGGGAGCGTCGCGGGTTCCGCAGCGACGGATCCGCGTTCACCGTCGACACGCTCGCGCGATACGTCATCCACGACCCTGTGCACCACCTCCACGACGTGAAGGGCGACTGAGCGCCTCGACGGTGGCGCCCTGAACCCGCGAGGGAGCGAGCGTCGCAGCACCTGGCGGGGCGTCCGCCGCCGTGCCGGCTCAGGCGGCCGCGGGCTCGCCGATGCGTTCGAGGGCGTCGACGATGAGGGACCAGAACCGTTCGTGGTCGAGGTCGATCGCGACCTTGGTGGTGCAGTCGGCGGGGGCCGGGTTGCGGAAGTCGGCGACGGTCATGCCGAGGGTCAGCGTGCCCGCGAGTTCGACGTCGAGCGGAACGGCGCGCACGGTCATGACCGAAGGGTCGATGACCTGGGCCACCGCGCACGGGTCGTGCACCGGCGGATGCACGAAGCCCTGCGCCTCCTGGTAGCTGTGCGCGAAGAAGTCGAGCAGCTCGACCACGAACTGCGACGGGCCGGTACCGACGGCACGGATGCGCTCCACCACCTCCGGGGTCGCCAGCGCCTGATGCGTGAGGTCGAGCCCCACCATGGTGAGCGGCCACGACTCGTTGAACACGATGTGCGCGGCCTCGGGGTCGATGATGATGTTGAACTCGCTCGTCGCGCTCCAGTTGCCGACGTGGTAGCCGCCGCCCATGAGCACGACCTCTTTCACACGCGGCACGATGCGCGGCTCCTTGCGGGCGGCGAGTGCGATGTTCGTGAGGCCCCCGGTGGGCACCAGGGTGACGGTTCCCGGTTCATGTGCCATGACCGTCTCGATGATGAGGTCGACCGCGTGCCGCGGATCGAGCTCGAGCACGGGCTCGGGCAGCTCGGGGCCGTCGAGGCCCGACTCCCCGTGGATGTCGGGGGCCACCTCTACGCTGCGCACCAGCGGGCGTGAGCACCCGGCGGCGAACGGCACCCCCGTGATGCCGGCGACGCGGGCGACCGACAAGGCGTTGCGGGTGACCTTCTCGAGGGTCTGATTGCCCACCACGGTCGTGACGGCGAGCAGCTCGATCTCGGGGCTGCCGTGGGCGAGCAGGATCGCGATGGCGTCGTCGTGACCGGGGTCGCAGTCGAGGATGATCTTTCGGGGCATACCCAGAGCATATATGAAATCGATGTTCATCTGTGTATCATCATCGTCATGAGCACCGCCGCACCGACCGAGTCCGAATCCGCCGCCAGGGGCGCCGCCCGCGTGGAGTGGATCCGCTCCCGCATGCCCCTCCTCGCCCAGGCGCGCGCCGAGCTCGCCGTCAGCCGGCCCTTCGAGGGGCGCCGTATCGGCATGTCGCTGCACCTCGAACCGAAGACGGCGGTGCTGCTCGAGACCCTCGCCGCGGGTGGAGCCGAGGTCGTGGGCACCGGCAACCACGGCTCGACCCAAGACGACGTGGTCGACTACCTCACGCGGGAGGGCATGACGCTGTTCGGCCGCCGCGACGACAGCCTCGACGAGCATCACGCCAACGTCGCCCGGGTGCTCGACGCCCGCCCCGACATGCTGCTCGACAACGGCGGCGACCTGGCTGCCGGTGTGGTCGCGCGTAGGGTCACCGCGAGCATCCTGGGCGGCACCGAGGAGACCACCTCGGGCGGCGACCGACTGCGCGGCGAGCTCGCCGGGGCCGTGCCGTTCCCCATGGTCGTGATCAACGACAGCCTGCTCAAGGCGATCGGCGAGAACAAGCACGCCGTCGGTCAGTCGGTGGTGGAGAGCTTCATGCGCATCACCAACCTCATGGTGCCCGGCCGCCGCTTCGTCGTCTTCGGCTACGGCTGGTGCGGCCGCGGCGTCGCCCACTACCTCCGCGCGCTCGGCGGCAAGGTGGCCGTGGTCGAGGTCGACGAGCTGAAGGCCTTCGAAGCGGCCCTCGACGGATTCCGGGTGTCGAGCGGGGTCGACCTCGCCCCGTGGGGCGACGTCTTCATCACCGCGACCGGCCACCCCGGCGTGCTCACCCTGGAGATGATCGAACGGATGCGCGACGGCGCGGTTCTCGCCAACTGCGGGCACTTCCCCTGGGAGATCGACGTCGCGGGCCTGCGTGCTGCGGCCACCGGCAGCCGGGAGATCGTCGAGGCCATCGAGCGCATCGAGCTGCCCGACGGGCGGCACGTCATCCTCCTCGCCGGCGGGCGGATGTTCAACCTCGCCGGTCGCGAGCCGAAGGGCAACTCCCTCGAGTCGATGGACCTCGGTTTCCTGCTGCAGACGCTCTCGCTCGAGCGCGTAGCCACGGCCGCCGACTCGCTGACGCCGGGCGCCCAGCCGGTTCCCGACGACATCGACCGCACCATCGCTCGACGCATGCTCACCGCGATGAACGCGTCGGAGTAACGACGAATGCCCCCTGAGTACGCCGTTCCGGCCCTCGAGAAGGCCCTCGACATCATCGAGGTGCTCGCCGGCCGGGAGAGCGGCCTCAGCCAGCTCGAGATCGCCCAGGCGGTCGAACGCTCGCCGAGCCAGATCTTCAGGGTGCTGACCACCCTCGAACGCCGGGGCTACCTGGCGCGCGATCGGCAGACGGGCCTCTACTCGCTCTCGATGCGCCTGTTCGACCTCGTCCATCGCCAGGAGCCGACGCGCACCCTCGTGGCCGCCGCGGCCGGGCCGATGCGCCGGCTCGCCGATGCGGTGGGCCAGTCGTGCAACCTCAGCGTGGTCGACGTCGATCGGCTGCGCGTGGTGGCGCAGGCCGAGAGCCCTGCCGACTTCGGGTTCCGGGTGCGGGTGGGCGCCGAGTTCTCGCTCGTCTCAACGGCCACCGGGGCGGTGCTCAGCGCTTTCGGTGCGTACCCGGATGCTGCGCCCGAGGCGGTCGACTCCGTAGCTGCCGCGCGCATCCGCGAGCTCGGCTACCTCGAGCGGGCCGACCCCGTGCAGCCCTCGATCACCGACCTCGTCCTCCCGATCGTGAACCGCGACGGGCGGGCCCTCGCGGCGCTCACCGTGCCCTACGTGTCGACGAGCTACAGTGCGATCCCTCGCGAGCGCGTCGTCGACGCGGCCCGCGAGACCGCCGACGAGATCAGCGCCAACCTGGGCTTCTGAGGCCCCCCGGCGCGCTCCGCCCCGTGACAACTGCGCGCCGTGCCGCGACGATGGCGTGCTGTGCGGTGATCGTGCCGCCTTGCCGGGATTGTGTGCCGCGTGGTGATCGTGCCGCCTTGCCGGGGTTGCGTGCTGTGCGGTGATGGTGCCGCTTCGCGGGTTTTGTGTGCTGTGCGGTGATGGTGCCGCTTCGCGGGGATTGTGTGACGGGTGGTGATGGTGCCGCTTCGCGCAGGCTGCGCGCCGCGCGACGACGCACCGACGGGCGCGCGTCGATCGCGCGCCGCTACGCGATGATCGCGATGACTGCGATGACCGACGACCGCGCGCCGCGCCACCCGACCACCGCGCGCCGTGCCGCGCGGCACGCGCCGGCTCCAGCCAGCGGGGCGGGTCAGCGGCACTGGGCGGCGACGGCGATCTGGTCGTCGGTGGGGCGGCCGTAGGCCTCGATGCCGGAGCCGGGGAGGTCGAAGCCCTGGCTGATCGACCAGGCCGTCGCCCACATCTCGTCGTCTTGGCCGAACGCCGGGCCCGAGAACAGCGGCCAGCACGCGTCGCGGAACACCTGGGTGTGGCCCACCTCGTGTGCCACGAGAGCGCGCGGGTTCTCGTCGTAACCCCACTCTTCCTCGATGCCGTAGTTGAGGGTGATGATCGCCCAGCCGCCGTCGCTGTCCCAGGTCTGCGCCGTGCCCGAGAGCCAGCCCTCCCCGCGGCCGTTCACCTCGGGAGCCCAGACGAAGTCGAGGGTGATGCCGTTGCTGAGCGAGCGCGCATAGGCCTCGATCTCGCGGCGCGTGGCGAGGGCGGGGTCGTCGAGCTCGGCCTGCTCCGTCGCCTGCGAGTCGGCCAGCGCCTGGAGTCCGGCGTAGACCTGCGTGACGAGTGACGCATCGTGCCCGTCGGCCGAACTGCGGTCGCGAGCCTGCTCGATCAGGCGGGTGACGGCGACCTGGGTCGCCTTGGTGGAGAGCGGATGCTCGGCGATGCCGGTCTCCGCCCTCACCGCGAGAGACTCCCAGTAGGCGTCTTCGGCAGCGCGCAGCTCGTCGTCGAGGGTCGCTCCCTCCTCGGTGAGCGTCACGAGCTCGGAGCGGTCGGCCAGCACGGACTCGGCCTCACGGTCGAGCGCCTCGGCGTCGGCGAGCAGCTCCCACGGGGGCCGGTAGCCCTGCTCGACGGCGGGGGCGGCGGCTTCCGAGTCCGGTTCCGAAGCCGGGGCCGGGGCAGCTGTGGTCTCGTCGAGCGTCGCGACCAGTCCGGCCAACGTCGTCGCCTCGGGCGACCCGTCGTCGGTGAACTGGGGGAGCCCGACCACCTCGTCGAGTCGGGCCGCGACGCCGTCGAGGCTGCGCATCCGTGCCTGGTGGGCGGCGACCGCCTCGTCGTGCTCGGTGGTCGCGAACGCGGCACCGAACAGCGCGGCGTCGTGCCGGAGCCCGACGAGCGCCGTGAGTCCCCAGAACGCCAGCACGGCGACGAGCGCGCCGCCCGCGACGGACGCCACCACGGTGCCGAGCACGCGCCCGCGGCGTCGGGTGGGCGGCACGGGGTCGAGGTGCTCGGGCAGGGTCATCGGGGTCGCTCTCGTCGGCGGGGTGTTCGACAGATGTCACATGCTAACCCCCGGGACACGCCGATGCCGACACCCTAGGCTGGAGCCATGACTGCCGCATCAGAGGAACTCCTCGTCCCGGGCACGGGCATCAGCTTCACCTCCCTCCCCAAGGTCTCCCTCCACGACCACCTCGACGGGGGTCTCCGGTCGGGCACGATCATCGAGCTCGCCGACGCCATCGGCTTCGCGCTGCCCACCACCGATGCTACCGAGCTCGCCGAGTGGTTCGAAGACAGCGCCGACTCCGGCAACCTCCCGACCTATCTGGCGACCTTCGACGTGACCCTCGGCGTGATGCAGACCCAGGAGGGTCTCGTGCGGGTGGCGCGCGAGTTCGTGAACGACCTCGTCGCCGACGGCGTCATCTACGGCGAAGTGCGCTGGGCGCCCGAGCAGCACCTCACCCGCGGCCTCAGCCTCGACGAGGTCGTCGAAGCCGTGCAGGAGGGCATCGAGCTCGGCACCGACGACGCCCGTGCGGCAGGGCGCACCATCCGGGTGGGGCAGCTGGTGACCGCCATGCGCCACGCGAACCGGGGGCTCGAGATCGCCGAGCTCGCGGTGCGCCACCGTGACAACGGGGTGGTCGGCTTCGACATCGCGGGCGCCGAGCTGGGGTTCCCGCCGAAGAACCAGATCGCGGCGTTCGACTACCTTGCTCAGAACTACTTCCCGGTGACGGTGCACGCGGGGGAGGCCGACGGGCTGGAGAGCATCCGCGGTGCTCTCTTCGACGGTCGAGCGCTGCGGCTCGGGCACGGTGTGCGCATCGCCGAGGACATCGAGATCGAGCGCCAGGACGACGACAACACCTACGTGTCGCTGGGGCTGCTCGCCGAGTGGGTGAAAGACCGCGAGATCACGCTCGAGCTGTCGCCCTCGTCGAACCTGCAGACCGGTGCCATCGCGGAGTGGGGTGAGGACATCACCGACCACCCCTTCGACCTGCTCTACCAGCTCGGCTTCCAGGTGACGGTGAACCCCGACAACCGGCTCATGAGCAACACGACCGTGAGCCGCGAGCTCGCGCTGCTCACCGACGCCTTCGGGTACGACCTGAGCGACCTCGAGGTGTTCCAGCTGAACGCCGCCGCGGCGACCTTCCTCCCGGTCGAAGACCGTGAAGACCTCGCCGACGCCATCTCCGACGGCTTCGAGGACGCCGGCCTCTGACGCGGCACTGAGCAACGGGCGGCGTGCGATGCCGCACGGCACGCCGCCCGCCGCCCGCCGCCCGGCCTTAACTCTGGGTCGCGTAGTCGGGCAGCTCCTGGAGAGCCCACTTGTTGCCGTCAGGGTCGCTGAAGTACACGAACAGGCCCCAGCCCTCGTCAACGACCTCACTGCACTCGACGCCGTTCTCGCGGAGGTGCGTGTACGCGTCGGCGGCGCTCGGCACCACGATCTGCACGGCGTTGAGGCTCCCGGGCTCCATCGTGGAGACGCCCTTGCCGATGGCGATGGAGCACGCCGAGCCGGGCGGGGTGAGCTGTACGAAGCGGATGTCGTCGTTCGGCGTGGCGTCGTGGTCGCAGACGAAGCCGAGCTGGTCGACGTAGAACGCCTTCGCCCGGTCGATGTCGGTGACGGGGAACGCGATGAGCTCGATCTTCCAGTTGTCAATCATGATGTGGTCCTTTCTGAGGGTGTTGCGGTTCTGAGGGTGCTGAGTGGAGGTGGCGCGCAGCTCAGCGCGCCACGCGGATGGTGCGGATGCCGACCGCCAGCCCGATGCCGGCCAGCACGACTGCCGCGGCGAACCCGCCGAACACCGCGGGAGAACCGAGGTCTCCCGCGAACAGCGCGCGTTCGGCCGAGACGACGTAGCTGACCGGGTTGAAGGCCGCGGCCACCTTCATCCACTCGGGTCCGCCCTCGAGGGGCAGCAACATGCCCGACAGGATCATGAGCGGGAACAGGGTCGCCTGCTGCACCGCCCAGAACATCCAGTCGCGGGAGCGGCTCGCCAGGGCGAGCGCGTAGCTGAGCGACCCGAAGCCGAGGCCGAAGAGCCCGAGCAGCACCAAGCCGACGAGCATGCCCAGCGGGTTCACCGAGAACCCGAACGGCACGCTGACGAGTGCGATGACACCCGCCTGCACGACGATGGGCGCCATCTCCTTGAGGGCGCGGCCGATGAGCAGCGACGAGCGCCGCAGCGGTGCCACGAGGGTGCGCTCGTGAGAGCCCGTCTGCATCTCGAACAACAGGTTCGCGCCGGTGGTGCCGGTGCCGAACAGGGCGATCATGACGAGGATGCCCGGAACGAACCACTGCAGCGTGGCAGCAGCAGGCTCACCCGAACTCGCTACGAGGAGCGGCCCGAACAGCCCGAGGAACACCAGCGGCTGCAGCAGGCTGAACACCAGCGAGAACGGGTCGCGCACCACGGGTCGGAGCTCGCGCACGAAGACGTTGCCCACGTCGCGGGCGAACGAGGTGGGCCGGGCCGTGGGAAGGGCGGCCGTGGGGGAGAGGGCGGTGGTCACAGGGAGATCCTTTCGTCGTGCGGCTGCGGGGCGCCAGAGGTGGAGTCCGAGTTGGGGAGAGCCGTCTCGGGAGCGGTGGTTGTGGAGGAGTCGCTGTCGCGCAGCGAACGCCCGGTGAGCGCGAGGAAGACGTCGTCGAGGGTGGGCTGCCGGAGGGTGAGTGCCGTGACCCGGAGACCGTGCTGATCGAGGCGGCGCACGAGCTCGGGAGCGACACGGTCGCCGCCGTCGACGACGAATTCGAACCAGTCATCCGAGCCGCTCGCCGCCGCCAGCGCCCGCTCGCCCACCACGGGGCCGGCCGCCCCCAGCGTGAGCTCCCGCAACGCCGCCGAGCCAGAACCCACCCCGCCAGAGCCCGCCCCCGCCGAACCCACCGAGCCCGACCCCGCCCTCGCCGAGCCCAACCCCGCCGAGCCGGAACCCGACCCCGCCCCCTCCACCCGCACCCGCAGCACATCCCCCGCCAGCTCCGCCTTGAGCGTCGCCGCGTCGGCGTCGGCGATCACCCTCCCCTGGTCCATCACCAGCACCCGCTCGGCGTACTGGTCGGCCTCCTCGAGGTAGTGGGTGGTGACGAACACCGTGGTGCCGTGCTGCTCGCGCAGCTCCCGGATGTGCTCCCACAGGTTCGCCCGGCTCTGCGGGTCGAGCCCGGTGGAGGGCTCGTCGAGGAACAGCAGGGCGGGCGAGTGGATGAGGCCGAGCGCGATGTCGAGCCTCCGCTTCTGACCGCCCGACAGCCCCGATACAGGCCGCTTGGCGAGCGGTGCCAGGTCGAGCGACTCGAGCAGACTGTCGGCCCGACGGGCGGCCTCGCGCGAGGGCAGACCGTAGAACGCGCCCTGTGAGAGCAGCTCGTCGCGCACCCGCTGGTTGTGCCCGCCGCTCGTGCCCTGGCCGATGTAGCCGATGCGTCGCCGCACGGCCGCGGGCTCGGTGGCGATGTCGTGCCCGGCCACCCTCGCCCGGCCGCTGGTGGGAGGAAGGAGTGTGGTGAGCATCCGGAGACTGGTCGACTTGCCCGCCCCGTTCGGGCCGAGGAAGGCGACGAGCTCGCTCTGGGCCACGTCGAGGTCGAGCCCCGTGACGGCGTCGACGGGGGTGCGTTTCACCAGGAAGCGCTTCGTGAGGGCGCGGGCCGAGATGACCGCGTCGGGGGAGAGGTCGGTGTCGTGTGAGGTCATGCCCCCACGGTAGGAACCCATCAGGTCAGTTCTTGTCCTGAATACGAAGCAGAATAGGAACATGGCCGAAACCACCTCGCGCATCCTGTCGCTGCTCAATCTGCTGCAGACGCACCGGCAATGGCGCGGTGGCGAGCTCGCCGATCGGCTCGGGGTGACCGAGCGCACACTGCGCCGCGACATCGAGCGGCTTCGCGAGCTCGGCTACCAGGTCGACGCGACCAGGGGTGTCGCGGGCGGCTACCGGCTCGAGGCGGGGTCGCAGCTGCCGCCGCTGCTGCTCACCGACGAGGAGGCCGTGACCCTTGCCATCGCCCTGCGCGTCGCCGCCACCGGGGGTCTCGCCGACGCCGAGAACACCACTCTCACCGCGCTCGCGAAGCTCGAACAGGTGCTGCCGAGCGCTTTGCGCCGCCGGGTGAACGCGCTCAGCTCGGTGCAGCCGCAACGCCCGGGTGAGGGCGCTCCGACCTCGCGCCGACCCGGGCCCGACCCGGTCTCGCACGACCTCATCGGGCAGTTGGCGCTCGCCTGCCGCGACCGGGAGCGCATCCGCTTCCACTACGTGGCCGCCGACGGCACCGAGAGCGACCGGCTGGTCGAGCCGCAGAACCTCGTGCCCACCCCGCGCACCTGGTTCCTCGTCTGCTGGGACGTGCAGCGCGACGCCTGGCGCACCTTCCGCGTCGATCGCATGTCGAAGCTGTTCGCCACCCGGGTCTCGTTCCCCGAGCGGATGCTCCCCGCTGCCGACGCCGCCCAGTTCGTGAGAGAGGCGCACGCGGCGCTGCGGCGCAAGGTCGTCGCCGGGGTGCACTTCGCGATCGGTGTCGACGAGCTCAAGCAGCGGTTCGACGGGTACGCCGACGACGCGGAAGCGGGCCCTGACGGGGCGGCGGTGTCGAGCGTCTGGCCGATCCACGGCGACACGGCGGCCCAGTTGCTGAGCTGGCTCGCCTGGATTCCCGACGAGCTCGACTACCGCATCGAGGCCGCGCCCGAGGTGCTCGGCGCTCTGCGCGAGGCGGGCCTGCGCATCCAGAAGGCATCCGCAGCGAACTCCCCGCTTTCGGTCGGGCGGGGCTGAGATACTCTCCAGATCATGGCTTCCTCGATCGAACCCCTGCACGATCTCTCCGATCACGCCATCGCCCTCCACCGCACCGTCGCGGACTGGCGGGGAGCGGTGCTCGCGGCGGCCGAGGCGCTCCAGGCCGACGGGCGCTGCGAGGAAGGCTACGGCGAGCGGATGATCGCGCTGGTCGAGGAGTACGGCCCCTACATCGTCATCGCACCCGGGCTCGCCCTGGCGCACGCGCGGCCGGGGCCCGACGTACTGTCGGCGGGTCTGGCACTCGTGACCCTCGACGAGCCGGTCGCTTTCGGGCACGCGCACAACGACCCGGTGTCGGTGGTGATCGGGCTCGCCGCCACCGAGGCCGACCAGCACGTCGCCTCGGTCGCGGCGCTCGCGAACGTGTTCAACGACGAGTCGGTGGTGCCGGCGCTCGCCGCTGCCGAGACGCCCACCGAGGTGCGGCGGCTGCTCGGCGCGACGGCCGGCGCTGAACTATCCTGAGCCGATGAAGATCGTGGCGCTCTGCGGAGCAGGAATCGGCACCTCGGAGATCTTGCGGGTGAACGCCGTGCGCGCCCTCGACCGGCTCGGCATCGATGCCGACGTCACCGCCTCCGACGTGGCGGGGATCGCCGTGGCGGCGGCCGACGCCCAGGTCATCCTGACCTCGCCCGAACTCGTCGGCTCCATCGGCCGCACCAACGCCGACATCGTCGTCATCACCAACTACTTCGACCAGACCGAGATCGAGTCCAAACTCGACGAAGCCCTCGGGTAGCGCCCGGCGCCTCGCGCCAAGCGCCCGCTACCGCCCGGTAGCGCGTTCGAAAGCGCAAACGTCGCGTCATCCGGGCTCGTAGGGGGCTCGGATGCCGCGACGTTTGCGCTTTCGAACAGCTCTCCGTGCGGAGATCCCGGGCGGGCCCGCTCTACCGCAGCACCCGCCGCACCACGTTCGTCTCCGCGAGGTCGACGAGCTCCTTCGCGTTGCCGGAGAGCACGGTGCGGATGGCGTAGAGCGCGAAGCCCTTGGCCTGCTGCGCCGTGACGGTGGGTGGGATGGAGAGCTCCTGCCGCGCGGTCACCACGTCGACGAGCGCGGGCCCGTCGTGGGCGAAGGCGGCGCGGAGCGCGCCCTCGAGGTCGCCGGGCCTCTCGACGCGCGCGCCGTGGATGCCGAGCGCGTTCGCCACGTCGGCGAAGTTCGGGTTGTCGAGGCCGGTGCCGAAGTTCACGATGCCGGCCGCCTTCATCTCGAGTTCGACGAAGTTGAGCGAGGAGTTGTTGAACACGACGATCTTCACCGGCAGCCCGTTCTGGCGCAGGGTGAGCAGCTCGCCGAAGAGCATGGCGAGTCCGCCGTCGCCCGAGAGCGCCACCACCTGCCGTTCGGGGAAGGCCGACTGCGCGCCGATGGCGTGCGGCACCGCGTTGGCCATGGTGCCGTGGCTGAACGAGCCGATGAGCCGGCGCGACCCGTTCATCTTCAGATAGCGGGCGGCCCAGACGACCGGTGAACCCACATCCGGAATGAACACCGCGTCGTCGGTCGCCAGCTCGCTCACCAGCCGCGCGACGTACTGCGGGTGGATCGGCGTGCGGTCGCGGTCGTCGTCGGCGAGGTCGTCGAGCTCCTTGCGCGCCTTGGCGTAGTGGCTGAGGGCCGCGTCGAGGTGCCTGCTGCTCTTCGTCTCCTCGAGCAGCGGCAGCAGCGCGTCGATCGTGTCGCCCACATCGCCGACCAGCGCCAGGTCGATGGGGGTGCGGCGGCCGATCTGCTCGCCGCGCAGGTCGAGCTGGATGATCGTCGCCTTCGACGGGAAGAACTGCGGGTAGGGGAAGTCGGTGCCGAGCATGAGCAGCGTGTCGCAGCTCTCCATCGCCTTGTAGCCGGATGCGAAACCCAGCAACCCGGTCATGCCCACGTCGTAGGGGTTGTCGTACTCGAGGAACTCCTTGCCGCGGAGCGCATGCACGATGGGCGCCTTCAGCCGCTCGGCCAGCGCGACCACCTTGTCGTGCGCTCCCTCGGTGCCGGCGCCGCCGAGGATGGTGACCTTCTTCGAGCCGTTCAGCAGCTCGGCGGCCTTCGCCAGCTCGGAGTCGACCGGCCTCACGATGCTGCGGGTGGCGCGGATGGGCGCCGACTTCTCGCGCCCCACCTCGACTTTCAGGAAGATCTCGCCCGGGATGACCACGACCGCGACACCCCGCCGCTCGATCGCCGTGCGCATCGCGATCTCGAGCACCCGCGGCAGCTGCTCGGGCACGCTCACCAGCTCGGTGTAGACGCTGCACTCGCGGAACAGCTCCTGCGGGTGCGTCTCCTGGAAGTAGGTGGTGCCGATCTCGGTCGCCGGGATCTGCGCGGCGATGGCGAGCACGGGCACGCGACTGCGGTTCGCGTCGAACAGGCCGTTGATGAGGTGCAGGTTGCCCGGTCCGCAGCTGCCCGCGCACACCGCGAGCTCACCGGTGAGCGCGGCCTCGGCCGCCGCCGCGAACGCCGCCGCCTCCTCGTGCCGCACGTGCGACCACTCCACCGTGCCCGCGCGCCGGATGGCGTCGGTGAAGCCGTTCAGCGAGTCGCCGGGAAGGCCGTAGACCCTCTTCACCCCGGCGTCGTCGAGGATGTCGACGATGGTGTCTGCGATCGTGGTCATCAAGGCTCCGTCTCGTGGTGTCGGTCGTCGACAGTGCGTCGGGTTCACCCTCGACGTTACGCCCGGCGAGCGGGCGCAGGGTGGCCCTCTCAGGAGATACGGTCGCGCATCCCGCCCTCGAGCCTCGCCAGTCGCTCCACGACGGCATCGCGGCGCTCGAACAGCGAGCCCTCCGCGCTCCACGCGTCGAGGTAGATCTTGAGCTTCGGCTCGGTGCCACTCGGCCGCACCATCACCCGGGCGCCGGGCAGCAGCATCCGCAGCACGTCACTCGGCGGCACGTCGCCCTCGCCGCGGCTGAGGTCGTCGATGCGGTCGACTCGGATGCCGCCGATCTCGGCGGGCGGATCGTCGCGCAGCCGTTGCATGACCCGCCCGATCTGGTCGAGGTCGGTGACCCGCAGCGAGATCTGCGCCGAGCCGTAGTGGCCGAAGCGCTCGGCGAACTCGTCGAGCCGGTCGGCGACGGTGCGGCCCGAGGCGGCGAGTTCACGCGCAAGATCGAGCAGTGCGACGGCTGCCGAGATGCCGTCTTTGTCACGCACGGTCTCGGGGTTGACGAGGTACCCGAGCGCCTCCTCGTAGCCGAAGACGAGACCGGATGCACGGGAGACCCACTTGAACCCGGTGAGCGTCTCGGCGAAGTCGAGACCGTAGGCCCGCGCGACGGCGCCGAGCCCGGGGGAGGAGACGATGGAGCAGGCGAGGGTCCCGCGGGCGCCCGCACCAGCCCCAGCCGCGGCCGCCCACCGCTCCGCCGCCCGCCACCCGAGCAGCTGCCCCACCTCGTTGCCCGTGAGGGCGCGGAAGCCCTCGGTGCGCGAGGCGTCGGGAACGGCGATGGCGAGCCGGTCGGCGTCGGGGTCGTTCGCCACGATGAGGTCGGCGCCGACGGCGCGCGCCGTCTCGAAGGCGAGGTCGAGGGTACCGGGCTCCTCGGGGTTGGGGAACGCGACGGTGGGGAACGCCGGATCGGGCTCGATCTGGGCGGTCACGAGCTCGGGCTGCGCGAAGCCCGCGGCGTCGAGCACGCGCGAGAAGGTCTCCCAGCCGACGCCGTGCATCGCCGTGTAGACGACCTTGGGGCCGGGGGCGGCGCCTGCGGTCGCAGGGCGCGCATCCGTGTTCCCCGCCGGCGACACCGAGGCGCTCGCGACCGCCGCGGTGGCCGCCACGTACCGGTCGATCACGTCCTCTCCGGCGATCTCGTAGGCCTCGGAGCGCGGAAGCGCGCTCACGTCGCCCGTCTCGGCGACGCGCAGGATGTGTGCGGCGATCTCCGCGTCGGCCGGCGGCACGATCTGCGAGCCGTCGTCGGCGCCGCCGAGGTACACCTTGTAGCCGTTGTCGCGCGGAGGGTTGTGCGAGGCGGTCACCATCACGCCCGCCGAGACGGCGAGATCGCGCACCGCGAACGCCACGAGGGGCGTCGGCAGCAGTCGCGGCAGCAGCACGGCGCGCACGCCGGCGCCCGCCATGATCTCGGCGGTGTCGGTGGCGAACACCCGCGAGTTCTTGCGACCGTCGTAGCCGATGACGATCGACGGGGCGGTTCCCGGATGCGCGCGCTCGAGCAGATAGGCCGCGAGGCCGGCGGCCGCCTGCCCCACGAGCACACGGTTCATGCGGTTCGGGCCGGCGGCGAGCTCGCCGCGCAGCCCCGCCGTGCCGAACTCCAGCCGGGAGCCGAAGCGCGAGCGCAGCTCGTCGGCGGCCCCGGGAAGGCTCGACCCCACCCCGCGCAGCAGCCCGGAGAGCTCGGCGCGGGTCTCGGGGTCGGGGTCTTGGGCGAGCCAGGCCGCGGCCTGCTCGACGAGCAGCTCCACGTCGTTCGGGTCGTCGCCCCGGTCGTCGACCTCGCCGGTACTCACAGCGTCGCGACCACCCGCGCGAGGAGGTCGCCGATGGCGGCCTCGGCGTTCTTGCCCGCCTCGATGACCTCGGCGTGGCTGAGCGGGGTCTTCTGGATGCCGGCGGCGAGGTTCGTGATGAGCGAGAAGCCGATGATCTCCATGCCCGCCTGGCGCGCGGCGATCGCCTCGAGCGCCGTCGACATGCCGACGATGTGCCCGCCGATGGCCTTGGCCATCTGCACCTCGGCCGGGGTCTCGTACTGCGGGCCGCGGAACTGCACGTAGACGCCGTCGTCGAGGGACGGGTCGACGGTGCGGGCGAGCTCACGCAGGCGGCTGGAGTACAGGTCGGTGAGGTCGATGAAGGTCGCGCCCTCGAGCGGGGAGTCGAAGGTGAGGTTGATGTGGTCGCTGATGAGCACGGGGGTGCCGGGCTTCCAGTGCTCCTTGATGCCTCCGGCACCGTTCGTGAGCACCATGACCTTCGCGCCGGTGGCGGCCGCGGTGCGCACCGAGTGCACCACCCGGCGCACGCCGTGGCCCTCGTAGTAGTGGGTGCGGGCGCCGATGACGAGCGCGTGCTTGCCGTTCGGCAGCCGGATGGAGCGGAGCGACCCGACGTGGCCGGGCACCGCGGGCTCGCTGAAGCCGACCACCTCGGAGGCGGGGATAGTGGCGACGGTCTCGCCGATGAGGTCGGCTGCCTTGCGCCAGCCGCTGCCGAGCGTGAGGGCGATGTCGTGACGGGGAACGCCGCTGAGTTCGGCGATGCGCGCTGCCGCGTCGCGGGCGACCTCGAAGGGGTCGGAGTCGGGCAGGTCGAGCGGATTCGAGGTCGGTGAGGACATTCATCCACTCTATTCACTCGCCCGTGGTTTGGCGGGCTCTCTCCGACCGGGAAGAATGTGGTGCATGGCCTATGAGTTCGAGCGCAAGCAGCGAGTCGCCGTCGTCGGGGGAGGGCCGGGAGGCTACGAGGCAGCGCTCGCGGGCGCGCAGCTCGGGGCCGAGGTCACCCTCATCGAGCAGTCGGGGGTCGGCGGCTCCGCGGTGATCACCGATGTGGTGCCGTCGAAGACGCTCATCGCGGTGGCCGAGGCCACCAACGGCATCGGTGAGGCCGCCGACCTCGGTGTGCAGTTCTTCTCCCGCAGCGAGAAGAACGGGCGGCCCGTGCGACCCGAGGTCGCCGTGAACCTGGCCCAGGTCAACAAGCGTCTGCTCGGGCTCGCCCGGCAGCAGTCGGAAGACATGCGGGCGAACCTCATCCGGGCCGGCGTCACAGTGCTCACCGGTCACGGGCGGCTCGACGGGCCCGACGCGGTGATCGTCTCGACCGGTGCGGGCGAGGGCGGCACCGACTTCGAGCACATCGACGCCGACACCATCGTCATCTCCGTGGGGGCCAGCCCCCGCATCCTGTCGTCGGCGGTGCCCGATGGGGAGCGCATCTTCACCTGGACGCAGCTCTACAACCTCACCGCCGTTCCCGAGCACCTCATCGTGGTGGGATCGGGTGTGACGGGTGCGGAGTTCGCCTCGGCCTACACGGCGCTCGGGTCGAAGGTGACGCTCATCTCCTCGCGCGACCAGGTGCTGCCGGGCGAAGACGCGGATGCGGCTGCCGTGATCGAGAACGTGTTCAAGCGCAACGGCATGACGGTGCTCTCGAAGTCGCGCGCCGACTCGGTGGAGCGCACCGCCGACGGGGTGGTCGCGACGCTCTCCGACGGCACGAAGGTGGAGGGGTCGCACTGTCTGATGGCGGTCGGCTCGATTCCGAACACCAAGGGGATGGGGCTCGAGGAGGCCGGCGTGCAGCTGACCGAGTCGGGGCACATCAGGGTGAACCGGGTGGCCCGCACCAGTGCGCCGAACATCTACGCCGCGGGCGACTGCACGAGCTTCCTGCCGCTCGCCTCGGTGGCCTCGATGCAGGGGCGCACCGCGCTGTTCCACGCCATGGGCGACGCGGTGAACCCGATCGAGCTGCGCAACGTGGCCTCGAACATCTTCACCCAGCCGCAGATCGCGACGGTGGGATGGACGCAGCGCCAGATCGAGGAGGGCATCGCCCAGGGCGACATCTACAAGCTGCCGCTGTCGTCGAACCCGCGCGCGAAGATGATGGGTATCAAGGACGGCTTCGTGAAGCTGTTCGCGCGCACGGGGTCGGGCACCGTCATCGGGGGCGTCGTGGTGGCGCCGAACGCGTCGGAGCTGATCTTCCCGATCGCGCTCGCGGTGGAGCACCGCATGACGGTCGACCAGGTGTCGCGGGCGTTCACCGTGTACCCGTCGCTGTCGGGGTCGATCTCCGACGCGGCGCGGGCGATGCACATCGTTCTGTAGGCGGGTCTGGCGGGTGCCTCACGGCTCACGGCCTGGCACCTAGCGCTTCAGCGCAGGATGCCCCTGCCGCGCGCCGCGGAGACGGCGGCCGTGCGGGAGGAGACGCCGAGCTTGGTGTAGATGTGGGCGAGGTGCGACTTCACCGTCGTCTCGCCGAGGAACAGCTCGGCGGCGATCGACTGGGTGGTGCGGCCCGCGGCCACCAGCTCGAGCACCTCGATCTCGCGCGGGCTGAGGCTCGCCTGAGGAGCGCGCAGGCGGGTGAGCAGGCGTGACGCGATGACCGGCGCGAGCGCGCTCTCCCCGGCGGCGGCCGCACGCACCGCGGCGACCAGCTCGTGCGGGGGAGCGTCTTTCAGCAGATAACCGCTGGCGCCCGCCTCGATGGCGCCCAGGATGTCGGCGTCGGAGTCGTAGTTCGTGAGCACGAGCACGTACGGCGCCGCATCGAGGGCACGGATGCGCCGGGTCGCGTCGGCACCCGACCCCGCGTCGCGTGACCCGAACTGCAGGTCGATGAGCACCACGTCAGGGCTCTCGCGCTCGGCGGCACGCACCGCCTCCGTGCTGGTGGCGGCCTCGGCGACGACGGCGATGTCGCTCTCCTGGGCGAACAGCGCGAGCAGTCCCGCGCGCACGATGGGGTGGTCGTCGGCCACCACGAGCCTGATCACGCGCCGCTCCGCGCCGCGCTCGTGGCCGAGGCGACGGCGTCGAGCGCGAGCTCGACGACCAGACGGGTGCCCCCGCCGGGCGCGGAGTCGACCAGCAGGGAGCCGCCCAGCTGCTCCACGCGCTCGCGGGTGGCCCGGAGGCCGAACGAGTCGGTGCGGCCGCCTTCGCCGGCGCGCGCCACGGCGTCGGGGTCGAAGCCCACGCCGTCGTCGGTGACGGTGAGGCGCAGCATCCGTTCGCCCTGGGCGGCACCCGCGGCGGACATCTCCAGGGCGACGCCGGCTCGCGACGCCCTGGCGTGCTGCACGATGTTCGCGACGGCCCCCTGGGCGATGCGGAGCAGTGCGGTCTGCACGGGCATGGGCAGCTCGAGACCCTCGGCCGCCACGACCTCGACCCGCACGCCGTCGGCGGCCCACTGCGTCTCGGCCAGCCGGCGGAGGGCGCCGGCGAGTCCCTGGTCATCGAGCGCGGGTGGAGTGAGTTCGCGGATGAAGCGGCGCGTGTCGGCGAGGTTCGCCGCCGCCGTCTCGCGGGCGAGCCTGATGTGCTCGACGCCCGGCCCGTCGGGGTCGGCGCGCTCGGCGGCGTGCAGCAGCAGCTGGATGCTCGACAGCCCCTGCGCCACCGTGTCGTGGATGTCGCGGGCGAGGCGTGCCCGCTCGGCCAGCGCCCCCGACTCGCGTTCGGAGGCCGCGATGCGGTCGCGTGCCGCGAGCAGCTCGGCGACCAGCCGCTCGCGCTCCGTCGCCTCACGCGCGAGCGCCCGGTAGCCGAGCCCGATGAGCACCGCGACCCCGGCGCCGACGACGGGCCCGACGACCCCGCCCACGCTCCAGCCGCCGTGCAGCGCCAGCGCGACGACGGCGACCGCGGTGACGACGGCGACGGCGATCGGCCCGCCGACGCGGCCGAGCAGGTGCAGGTAGAGGAAGAACAGGGGGAAGACCAGGTAGGCCGCCTCGGGCGTGAGGGCGAGCAGCACCAGCCAGAGCACGGAGAGGGTGAGCAACCAGAGCAGCGCGAGGGGTCTTCTCGGTGGCCCGCCCCGGGTCGCGAGCGCGCCCACCGCGTAGACCGCGAGGAGCGCCACGGAGCCGACCACGACGGCCCCCGTGGAGGGCCCCGGAACGACGACGGCGCGGGCGACGACGAGGGCGACGAGTGCCGCGAACACGAGGTGCAGACCGGTGCGCAGACCCACGAAGACGGGGGTGAGCGGGTGGGTCATGACTGGAGATCTTACGCGGCGACGCCGCCGTGTCATCGTCCGAAAGGACGAGGTCGGGGCCATCACCGCGGACCGTCACGACCCTCCCCAGGCCCGACGACGGCGGGCTCGCTCGCCGGGAGAGTGAGAGGGTGCCGCCGACCGGTGGCGGGAAAGGACTCCCATGTTCGTCGCGCTCCGCGACCTCCGTTTCGCGAAGGGACGCTTCGCCCTGATCGGATCCGTCGTCGCGCTCATCACCGTGCTGGTCGGCTTCCTCAGCGGGCTCACCGGCGGTCTCGCCGTGCAGAACGTCTCGGCCGTGCTCGCGCTGCCGGGCGATCGCATCGTCTTCGCCGACCCGAGCGGCGACGGCGGCTCGCCCGCCTTCGCCGACTCCGCCATCAGCCCCGACCAGCTCGCGCAGTGGTCGGCGGCCGACGGCGTGCGCTCCGCCACCCCGGTCGGTATCTCCCAGTTACGCGCCGCCGGGCCCACCGCCACCGCGGCGGTCGCGGTGTTCGGTGCGCCATCCGGCGACGACCTCGCCGTGCCGAACAGCAGTGGGCAGGTGCTCCTGTCGGCACCCGCGGCCGACGCCCTCGGCGCCTCCGCCGGCGACGTCGTCGACATCGCCGGCGTGCGACTCACCGTAGCTCCCGGCGGCGTCGACCCGGGCGCCGAGTGGTACAGCCACACACCCGTCGTCACCGTCACCCTCGACGACTGGCGCACCATCTCCGCGGCCACCGGATCGCCCGACGCCACCGCCACCGTCGTCGCCGTCTCCGGCGACCCCGACTGGACCGCGGTGTCGTCGGCCACCTCCACCGTCGCCGAATCGCACCTGGGCGCGCTCGGTGCGCTCAGCGCCTTCCGCTCCGAGATCGGGTCGCTGCTGCTCATGGTGGCGCTGCTGTTCGGCATCTCGGGCCTCGTGGTGGGCGCCTTCTTCACCGTCTGGGGCATGCAGCGCTCCGCCGATGTCGCGGTGCTCAAAGCGCTGGGGGCGAGCACCGCGTCGCTCGTGCGCGACGCCCTGGGCCAGGCGCTCGTGGTGCTCCTCGCCGGCATCGGGCTCGGTACGCTCTCCGTCGTCGGCTTCGGCCTCCTCGCCGGTCAGGCCCTCCCGTTCCTCCTCAGCCCGGTCACGACGGCCCTCCCGGCCGCCCTCATGACCGTGCTGGGTCTCGCCGGAGCCGCCTTCGCGCTCCGCACCGTCACCTCCTCCGACCCCCTCACCGCACTCGGGAGCGCACGATGATCGAACTCGACGACGTCACCCTCACCTTCCCCGACGGCGACGGCCGCGTCACCGCCGTCGACCACGTCGACCTCGTCGCCCGCCCCGGCACGCTCACCGGCATCACCGGGCCGAGCGGATCGGGCAAATCGAGCCTGCTCGCGGTGGCCGCCACGCTCATCCGGCCCGACTCCGGCCGTGTGCTGATCGACGGGGTCGATGCCGCGCGCCTTCCCGCCTGCGAGGCGGCGGGCCTGCGCCGTCGCCGCATCGGCATCGTGTTCCAGCAGTCGAACCTGCTGCCCGCCCTCACCGCGCGCGAGCAGCTGCTGGTGATGAACGAGCTCGGTGAGCGGGGCCGCCGGCGTCGCCGGGCGGGCGCGGGGGAGAGAGCGGATGCGCTGCTCGACTCGGTGGGCCTGTCGGCTCACCGCCACAAGCGTCCGCACCAGCTCTCCGGGGGTCAGCGGCAGCGGGTGAACATCGCCCGGGCGCTCATGAACGATCCCGCGGCCCTGCTCGTCGACGAGCCCACCAGCGCCCTCGACAGCCGCACCGGCACCGCCGTGATGGAGCTGCTGCTGTCGCTCACGGCCGAGCTCGGCACGGCCACCCTCGTCGTGACGCACGACACCGAGCAGCTCGCCCACGTCGCGCACACCGTGCACCTCGTCGACGGCGCCGTGCAGGAGGCGGCGCGCCTCGTCGAGGGTTGAGCGTCGGCCCACCGGCACCCGGCGGCGGCGCGCGTCAGCTGATGTTCAGCAGCACGTGCCCCGACGACACGGTGGCTCCCACGACGGCGGCGATGTCGGCGATCGTGCCGTCTTTGTGGGCGGTGATGGGCTGCTCCATCTTCATGGCCTCGAGCACGAGCACGAGGTCGCCCTTGACGACCTTGTCGCCGTCGGCGACCGCGAGCTTCACCACGGTGGCCTGCATCGGGGCCTTCACCGAGTCACCGGTGGCCGTCGACACGCCGGCGGCCACGGCACCGCGGCGCTTGGGCGCGGCACCCCCGGTCGCGCCGCGGGAGCCCGAGCCGCTTCCGCCTCCGCTCCCGCCGGAGCGCGACCCGGCGAGCAGACGCGCGGGCAGCGCGACCTCGACGCGCTTGCCGCCCACCTCGACGATCACGGTGCGGCGCTCGGCCGCGGGGGCCGTCTCCTCGAGCGAACCGCTCCACGGCTCGGCGGGGTTGTCGTACTCGCTCTCGATCCACCGCGTGTAGACCGAGAAGGGCTCGCCGTCTTCGGGGGCGAAGGCCGCGTTCCGCACCACGTCGCGGTGGAAGGGCAGCACGGTGGGCAGCCCGGCGACCTCGAACTCGTCGAGGGCGCGGCGGGCGCGCTCGAGCGCGTCTTCGCGGGTGGCGCCGGTGACGACGAGCTTGGCCAGCAGGGAGTCGAAGGAGCCGGAGATGACGTCGCCGGCCTGCACACCCGAGTCGACGCGCACGCCGGGGCCGCCGGCCGGCTTGAACACGTGGATCGGCCCGGGGGAGGGCAGGAAGTTGCGACCCGGGTCTTCCCCGTTGATGCGGAACTCGAACGAGTGTCCGCGCGGAGCCGGGTCGTCGTAGTCGAGCGTGCCGCCCTCGGCGAGCCGGAACTGCTCGCGCACCAGGTCGATGCCCGTGACCTCCTCCGAGACCGGATGCTCGACCTGCAGTCGCGTGTTCACCTCGAGGAACGAGACGGTGCCGTCTTTGCCGATAAGGAACTCGCACGTGCCCGCCCCGAGGTACCCGACCTCTTTGAGGATCGCCTTCGAGGCGGAATAGAGCAGCTCGTTCTGCTCGGCCGTGAGGTAGGGCGCGGGCGCCTCCTCGACGAGCTTCTGGTGGCGGCGCTGCAGGGAGCAGTCGCGGGTGGAGACCACCACGACGTTGCCGTACGCGTCGGCGAGGCACTGGGTCTCGACGTGGCGCGGCTGGTCGAGGTACTTCTCGACGAAGCACTCGCCGCGGCCGAACGCCGCGATGGCCTCGCGGGTGGCCGACTCGAACAGCTCGGGCACCTCTTCGAGCGTGCGGGCGACCTTGAGGCCGCGGCCGCCGCCGCCGAACGCGGCCTTGATGGCCACGGGCAGTCCGTGCTCAGCCACGAAGTCGAGAACCTCCGAGGCTCCCGAGACCGGGTCGAGGGTGCCGGGGGCGAGCGGCGCGCCGACCTTCTCGGCGATGTGCCGGGCCGAGACTTTGTCGCCGAGCTTCTCGATGGCCTCGGGCGAGGGGCCGATCCAGGTGAGACCGGCGTCGATGACGGCGCGGGCGAAGTCGGCGTTCTCGGCGAGGAAGCCGTAGCCCGGGTGCACGGCGTCGGCGCCGGAGCGGCGCGCGACCGAGAGGATCTTGTCGATGACGAGGTAGGTCTCGGCGCTCGTCGTGCCGTCGAGGGCGTAGGCCTCGTCGGCGAGCTGGGCGTGCAGGGCGTCGCGATCCTGGTCGGCGTACACCGCCACGGAGGCGATCCCGCTGTCGCGGGCTGCCCTGATGACACGGACGGCGATCTCGCCACGATTGGCGATGAGGACCTTGGTAAGACGCGGCATAACTCCCAAGCTTATTGCCGGGCTGCATCACACCTTTGGCATGTACGCACAAAAATGCGTCGCGGGCCACGCGCAGTATCTACAACGGGCGCTCGCCCGCCCAGAAGTCGGTCCACGACACCCCGTAGCCGGCGAGCAGCTCGCGCAGCACGGGCAGCGACATGCCGATGACCGCCGACGGCGCGCCCGTGATGCTCCGGATGAACGGGGCGGCGAGGCCGTCGATGGTGAACGCCCCCGCGACCAGCAGCGGTTCACCCGAGGCGATGTAGGCATCGAGCTCGGTGTCGGTGATGTCGTCGGCGAAGGTGAGCGACGCCTGGTCGACCTTCCCGGCTGCCGAGTGGCGCGTGCCCCCGCGATGGTCGATGAGCCAGTGCCCCGAGTGCAGCACGCCGGTGCGGCCGCGCTGCAGCTGCCAGCGCTCGAGCGCCACCTCGGGCCGGTGCGGCTTGCCGTAGGAGACGCCGTCGAGCTCGAACGAGGAGTCTCCTCCCACGATGAACCCATCGATCGGCTCGCCGCCGGGGAGCGCCCCCACCACGGCCTCCGCCTTGGCCTCGGCGAGCTGCTGCACCATCTCGGAGGTGCTGAGCGGGCCCCGTTCGGCGACCGCTCGGGCGACCGCGGCATCCTCGTCGACCTCCGAGGGCACGATCACCGGTTCGATGCCGATCTGGCGCAGCAGCGCGAGGCGGGCGGGCGAGGTGGAGGCGAGATACAGGCGCACGGGGGCCGCCTTCCGTAAGCGTGCATGTGGGATGCTCGGGGGATGAGTGACAGTCAGAACGAGCTCGTCGAGCTGGACATCGACACAGTAGCCCACGGCGGAGTCTCGGTGGCGCGGCTGGACGGCAGGGTCGTCTTCGTCGCCGACACCCTCCCCGGCGAGCGCGTGCTCGCCCGCGTCGTCGACCGCAAGTCGTCGTTCTGGCGGGCCGACACGGTGGAGGTGCTGAGCGCTTCGCCCGATCGGGTCGAGCACGTCTGGTCTGCCGCGTCGATCGACCGCGACCCCGAGCAGCGCGCGGGCGGCGCCGAGTTCGGGCACATCGCCCTCGCCCGGCAGCGCGGCCTCAAGGCCGAGGTGCTGCAGGATGCGCTCCGCCGCTTCGGGCGGGTCGAGCGCGACGTCGAGGTGGAACCGGTGGGCGACGGTGCGGGTGACGGCCTGCGCTGGCGCACCCGACTGCGGCTGCACGTCGGCCCCGACGGCAGGCCCGGGCCCTACGCCTCGCGCTCGCACACCGTCGTCGAAGTCGACGACCTGCCGCTCGCGACCGAGGCCATCGAGGCGGAGGCCGGGCTCGGCCGGAGCGTCGACGGAGCGGCGGCCCTCGAGCTCGTCGAGACCGCCGGCGGCGAGGTGCGCGTGCGCCGCGTCTCGGAGGAGCTGTCGAAGACGGGCGGCCGGCGGGGGCGGCCCAGTGCCCGACGCCCCGGGCGGGGGCAGGGTCGCCGGAGTGGCGACCGCCAGCGCTCCGGTGCGGCCGATGCGTCGATGACCGCGGTTTCCACGGAACGACCCGCCACCATCGTCGAACGGGTCGGCGAGCGCGAGTTCAGACTCGCCGAGAACGGCTTCTGGCAGGTGCACCGCCACGCCGCGCGCACCCTCACCGAGGCGGTCGCGGGCATGACCCTGCCCGAGTTGTTCGACCCGCGGGCCGCCAACCACGACCTCTACGGGGGAGTCGGCCTGTTCGCCGCCGCCCTCGGCGACCGCTTCGGTCAGGCCACCAGGATCACGAGCGTCGAGAGCGAGCCGCTCGCCACCGAGTACGCCGGGGAGAACCTCGCCGAGTGGATCGGCGCGCAGGCCGTGACGGCCTCGGTCGACCGGTACCTCGCCGAGCTCGAGCGCTCGGCCGGGCCGGAGGAGCGACGACGCCTCGGCGCCGCCACCGTCGTGCTCGACCCGCCGCGCACCGGAGCGGGCAAGGCCGTCGCCGGCGCGCTCACGAGGCTCGCCCCTGCCCAGATCGTCTACGTGGCGTGCGATCCCGTCGCCTTCGCCCGCGACACGGCCTACCTCGCCGAGGGCGGCTACCGCCTCGACGCGCTGCGCGCCTTCGACCTGTTCCCGCACACCCATCACCTCGAAAGCGTCGGACGGTTCGTCAAGGATTAGCGCGCATCCGTAGACTGGACGGGTCTTGACGAGGGGTGGACCGTGCCGCACGAGACCGCGGAGAACACGACCGACGCTCCGGCAGCGCTGCCGGTCCGGGTCGCGATCGTCGACGACCACGAGTCGGTGCGGCTCGGTGTGCGGGCCGCCTGCCTCGACGCCGGCTTCGAGGTGGTGGCCGCCAGCGCCTCGGTGAG
Organism: Herbiconiux sp. SALV-R1; assembly: GCF_013113715.1. Classification (GTDB taxonomy): domain Bacteria; phylum Actinomycetota; class Actinomycetes; order Actinomycetales; family Microbacteriaceae; genus Herbiconiux. Next base: position 2,709,891 of record NZ_CP053344.1, on the reverse strand, counting down.
CGAGCTCTGGGTCGCCCTCGGCTCGGAGCGCTGCGACGTGATCGTGCTCGACCTCAGCCTCGGCGACGGCTTCACGGTCACCGAGAACGTGCAGCACGCGCTCTCGCTCGGAGCCGCCGTGCTCGTGCACAGCATCGCCGACCGCGTGGTGCTGGTGCGGGAGGCGCTCGCCGCCGGGGCGGCCGGGGTGATCCCGAAGTCGGCGGCGGCCAGCGCGGTCACCTCGGCGATCGGCGCGCTCGCCCGCGGCGAGGTGCTCAACAACCTGGAATGGGCGAGCGCCATCGACGCCGACCCGGAGTTCGGGCGGGCCCAGCTGGCGCAGCGCGAGCGCGACGTGCTCCACCTCTACGCCTCGGGTCTGCCGCTGTCGCAGGTGGCGCTGAAGCTCGGCATCAAGGTGTCGACGGCGAAGGAGTACCTCGACCGCATCAGGGCGAAGTACGTCGAGGTGGGGCGGCCCGCCCGGTCGAAGGTGGAGCTGCTGCGGCGAGCGGTCGAAGACGGCATCCTGGCCCTCGACGAGCGCGGACATGCCGACTGAGCTGCCGGGCCCCCGCACCGGCCCGCCGCGCAGCCGCGAACGGATCGACCGCACCCTCGCCCGCATGGAGGGCCTGTTCGGCTTCGTCTTCGCCGTGCTCTCCATCCCGGTGCTGAACGACGCCGCCCACACGCTGAAGCCCGAGTGGGGTCGTGGCATCGCCATCGCGCTGTTCGGGTCGATCCTGCTCGCCCTCGTCTGCTCCCTGCTCGACCGGGGCGTGAAGCCGGCGATGGGGCTCCTCGCCGGTGTCTTCCTGGTCTGCCTCGCGCTGTGGCCGTTCGCCGTGCGCTCGCCCGACGCCGCCCTCGGCACGCAGCCCTGGCTCTGGTACATCGTCATCGTCGCGATCGTCGCGGCGGCCATCTCGTTCAGCACCCTCTGGGCCGCCGTCTACGCGGTCGGCGTGCCGGTCGTGTTCGCGGTGCTGCGGGTGATGCCGGCGGGTGGCGGCGCCGACGTGCTGCACGCCGTGCTCGACGCCGGGTACTCCCTGCTGCTCGGCGTGTTCGCCGTGATCGTGGTGACGATGCTGCGCGCGACGGCGACCCGCGTCGACGCCGCCCAGCGCACGGCCATGGCCGCCTACGCGGAGGTGGCGAAGCGGCACGCCACCGAGAACGAGCGCACCAGGGTCGACACGGTCATCCACGACCGGGTGCTCTCCACCTTGCTGGCGGCGGCGCGCAGCGAGACCGCCGACGAACGGATGCGCAGCGTGCAGATGGCAGAACGCGCCCTCGTCGCGCTGCAGAGCGCCGAGGCCGAGAGCGACGGCCGGGCACCCGTCGCCCTTTCCGCGCTGGCCGAGCGGCTGCACGCCCTCGTCCGGGACTCCACCCCGGAGATCTCGTTCTCCGCCTCGGGCGAGCTCTCCGGCTCCGTGCCGGCCCGCGTGATGGAGGGCGTGTACTCGGCGGCCATGCAGGCGCTCGAGAACAGCGTGCAGCACGCCGGCGGTGCGGGCGTGCTGCGCTCGGTCTCGCTGCACGCGGAAGGCGGCGGCTTCACCGTCGTGGTCGCCGACACGGGCGCGGGCTTCGACCCGGCAGCCGTTCCGGCCGACCGGCTCGGGGTGCGCATCTCCATCCGCGAGCGGGTGGGGTCGGTGGGCGGGAGCGCCGAGGTGCGCTCGGCGCCGGGCGAGGGCACCTCCGTCGTGATCGACTGGCCGGCCGAGCCCCACGGGACGACCCCGTCGGCCGAAAGCTCCGCCGGTGCAGGGGAGAAAGGCCCGGCGTGATCTCCGTTCCCCGCTTCTTGCTCGTCGGTCTCGCCGCCGCCTTCTCCGCCTTCCACATCGTGCTCGGGCTGTCGGCCCTCGACCTCGTCGAGAACCCCGCGGCGTCGCTCGCGGCGATGGCGCTCTACGCCGTCGCCACCGCGCTGAGTCTCGCCCCGTCGCGGTCGGTGCGGATGCCTCCCGCGGTCGCCGCGCTCAACCTCGGGGCGATCGCGGTCGGGCTCATCCTGGTTCTCGGCCAGCTCGACCCCGACCGCGCCAACGGCTACGCCACCTGGATCGTCGGGGCGGCGGGCACCCTCATGACCATCACCGTGGTGCGCCAACGACCCTGGGTGGCCTGGAGCGGCATCGGCATCATGCTGGTGGCGCTGCTCATCTGGACCCGCGATCCGCTGTCGCTTCCGGCCCTCGGCGCCATCGGCGGGCCGATCTGGGTCGCCGTGGGCCAGGCGACCACGGTCACCATCTCCCGCTCCGGCCGCGACGCCCGCCTGTTCGAACGCGCCGAGCAGCGCGCCGCGGAATGGCATGCCCAAGAAGAGGCGGAGTTCTTCGAGCGACGGGTACGGCTGGCTCAGATGAACACCTTGGTGGCGCCCATGCTGCGTCAGATCGTCACCTCGGGCGGGCAGCTCGACGAGGAGCAGCGCAGGGAGTGCCTGCACCTCGAGGCGGCCATGCGCGACGAGATCAGGGGGCGGATGCTGCTCGACGACCGGGTGCGCCACGCCGTGCGCGAGGCCAGACGCCGGGGCGTGGAGGTCACCCTGCTCGACGACGGCGGCATCGACGACCTCGACCGGCGGGAGCTCGGCAGGGTGGCGGCGGTGATCGCCCGCGAGGTCGGCCGCGCCACCGCCGATCGGGTGATCGTGCGCACCGCCCAGCACGACGACGAGACCGCCGTCACGATCGTGGCGCTGAACGACCCGGGCAGCGGCGACGAGGAGGCGGAGCTGCAGCTCTGGCTCGAGGTGCCGCGCACGGCGATCCTCGAGGAATGAGCTCGCGGGGGAGTGGTCGCCCCGCGGCGTCGAGAGGGGGGTATTCGAGTCAGGGCGACAACCCGAATATCGCCCTGACTCGCCCCCGGAACCGGGCCCGCTTACCCTAGTCGGCCCGATCCGGCGGTGAAGCTCCGAAGAGCCACACCTAGCAACGTCAATCTTCGCGGCTCGGATGCAACAGCACAGTAGGTATTTCGGAGGACATTTTCGCCATCCTCCTCAGAATTCTCACACCGAGCATCCAGACAAGGCGGCGGGCAGGGGAGCCCACCCGATCAGGCGCTGAAACCCCGCCAGGCGCCCGGCCCGGGGTGCAGGGGAGCGCGCAGGGCACGCTGACTGCGCTCCCACGCCGACGGGTCGATCACGACCTCGTCGTGGAGCTCGTCGAGCTCCTCCTCGACCGCCGCACCGATCACCGCGGTCACGGCCGCCACCTCGTCGGCGGTCACACCGGGGGTGAGCACGTGGATGAGCGGCTGCTGCAGCTCGGCGGCTGTCGAATCGGTCACACCGTCGAGGCTACATTAGAGCCAGGCACCGGAGGGGGATCAGCAGGATGAGGAACACGCTCGCGTTCACCCGGCGGTATCTCGCCACCATTCCGCTCAGCATCGCCTTCGCCGTGCTCATCCTCATCACCTCCCTGGTCGCGGGGACCTTCTTCGGCCCGCCCTCGGAGATCACCGAAGACACCTGGGCGGCCGGCGTCACCACCGTCGTCGACATGGGCCACTGGTGGACGGTGTTCACGGCGCTGTTCATCCCGTGGGATCCGTTCCAGCTGGTGGCGGGCATCCTCGCCTCGCTGGTGCTGCTCGGTGTCGCCGAGCGCCTGCTCGGTCGCCTCCGCATGGTCGCCGTCTTCCTCGTCACCGGCCTCATCGGCGTGGGCCTCGGCGTGCTGCTGCAGTGGGTGGGCTCGCTCGCCGGCGAGTGGTGGGCCGACGGCACGAGCTACGACCTCACCGTCGACCCGCTCACCCCCATCGTCGGCGCCCTGCTCGCCGCCAGCTCGCTGATGGGGCCGCTGTGGCGGCGTCGGGTACGGCTCGTGGCGTTCGGCCTGCTCATCATGTTCGCGCTCTACGTCGGCGACACCTCGACCGTCTACCGGCTGATCGCCGCGATCGCCGGTCTCGTCATCGGTCACGTCATCTCGGGGAGGTCGCGCCGCGTCACCTGGCTGAAGAGCTCCTTCGTCGAGGCGCGCGTGCTCATCGCGGCCATCGTCGTGATCGTCGCCGTCGGGCCGCTCACCTCGTGGCTCGACCCCAACGGCAGCGGCGCCTTCGGGCTCGCCGGCAGCTTCTACGGCGACATCTTCCCCACCGCGAGCGACATCCAGGAGCTCTGCGCGAACGCGAGCTCGGCCGTCTGCGACGACGTGCAGCGCCTCGCGCAGCTCGGCGGCATCGGCCCCATCGTGCAGACCTTCGTGCCGCTCGCCCTGCTGCTCGTCGCGGCCTGGGGGCTGCGGCGGGGGCGACGCTTCGCGCTCTGGCTCGGCATCGTGGTGAACCTCGGGCAGATCGTGCTTGCCTTCGTCTTCCTCAGCCTGGTCGCCTCCTTCACCTCCACCGACGCCACCGACACCACGGGGCTCGCCGCCATCGACATCGGCGAGTACATCGTCTGGGGCGGCTCGACGGTGGCCGTTCCCGCGGCCGTCGCCATCCTGCTGTTCGTCAACCGCAAGCGCTTCGCCCTCAAGTCGCCCCGCGAGGCGGTCATCCGCTTCTCCGTCACCGTCGCCGCCGCCTTCGCGGTGCTGGCCCTCGTCTACAGCGTCGCCGGGGCGTTCGTGGTGGGCGCCTACATCCCGCAGGGCACCACCGTCGTGGAGCTCGTGCTCGACCTGCCCCGGCGCTTCCTCCCGGTCACCATCATCGGTGTGACCCAGGATGCTCTGGTGCCGCCGCCAGGACTCGTGCTGGTGCTGTTCCAGTGGATTGGCCCGGCGTTCTGGGCGGTGTTCACCCTCGCCTCGCTGCAGCTGCTCACCGCCGACGACCAGACGGTGCGCGTGGGAGACCACCAGCGCATCCGGGCACTGCTGCGCCGCGGTGGCGGTGGCACGCTCGGCTGGATGACGACGTGGCCGGGCAACGTCTACTGGTTCAACGCCGCGGGCGACGCCGCGGTGGCCTACCGAGTCATCAACGGTGTGGCCATCACGATGTCCGACCCCGTGTGCAAGCCGGGAGACGAGCGGCAGACCGTGCGCGACTTCGCCGCGTTCTGCGACGCCAACAGCTGGGTGCCGGTGTTCTACAGCGTGCACGAGCAGTTCCTCCCCGTCTTCGACGAGATGGAGTGGCAGTACATGTCGGTGGGCGAGGAGACGCTCATGCACCCGCAGACGCTCGAGATGACGGGCAAGGCCTGGCAGAACGTGCGGTCGTCGCTGAACCGCGGCGTGCGCGAGGGCATGACGACGCTCTGGACCACCTACGACGAGCTGTCCCGCCCGTACATCGCCCAGATCAACGCCATCTCGGAGGCCTGGGTGTCGGAGAAGGAGCTGCCCGAGATGGGGTTCACGCTCGGGGCGCTCGAGGAGATCAAAGACCCCGACGTGAAGCTCATGCTGGCGCTCGACGCCTCGGGGCGGATCGCGGCCGTGACGAGCTGGCTGCCGATGTACCGCGACGGCAGGGCCGTCGGGTACACGCTCGACTTCATGCGCCGCGCCGACGAGTCGATGGGCGGCACCATGGAGTACCTCATCGCCTCGAGCGCGCTGCACATGAAGGAGGAGGGCGTCGAGGTGCTGAGCCTCTCCGGCGCGCCGCTCGCGCAGGCGCCGGTGCCGAAGGGGGAGGAGCCGCCCGCGCCCACCGTGATGACCGGGCTGAGCGAGTTCCTCGCGAAGACGCTCGAGCCGGCCTACGGCTTCTCGTCGCTGTTCAAGTTCAAGGCGAAGTTCAACCCGAGCTACTCCACGATCTACATGGCCTACCCCGATCCGCTCGCGCTGCCCACCATCGGCGGGGCGCTCGGCAAGGCCTACCTGCCCACGATGTCGGCCAAGGAGGCCGTGTCGCTCGTGCGCACCTTGGTGCGCTGAAATGAACACAGCCGCACTCTGGTGCGCTAGTCCTGAAAGGAACCCATGTCCTGGTTGGTCACCGGAGGAGCCGGTTACATCGGCTCACACGTCGTCGTCGCGTTGAAGGAAGCGGGTCTCGACCCGGTCGTGCTCGACGACCTGTCGAGCGGGCACGCCTCCTTCGTGCCTGACGACGTGCCGTTCGTGCAGGGCACCATCCTCGACGGTGATCTCGTGCGCCGGACGATCGCCGAGCACGGCGTGACCGGCATCATCCACGTGGCGGGGTTCAAGTACGCCGGGGTCTCGGTGCAGCGGCCGCTGCACACCTACGAGCAGAACGTCACCGGCATGGCGGTGCTGCTGCAGGCCGCCCGCGACCAGGGCGTCGACAAGGTCGTGTTCTCGTCGAGCGCCGCCGTGTACGGCACCCCGCCCACCGACATCGTCACCGAAGACACCCCGAAGGCGCCCGAGAGCCCCTACGGCGAGTCGAAGCTCATCGGCGAATGGCTGCTGCGCGACCTCGGCGTCTCCGACGACCTCAAGCACACGTCGCTGCGCTACTTCAACGTCGTGGGCTCGGGAACCCCCGCCCTCTACGACACCAGCCCCCACAACCTCTTCCCGCTCATCTTCGACGCCCTCCTCGACGGCCGCACCCCGCGCATCAATGGCACCGACTACCCCACTCCCGACGGCACCTGCGTGCGCGACTACATCCACGTCGCCGATCTCGCCCTCGCCCACGTCGCGGCCGCGAAGAAGCTCGACGCCGGCGACCCCCTCGAGCCCGCCTACAACCTCGGCTCGGGCGACGGGGTGTCCGTGCGCGAGATCATGACCGCCGTCGCGAAGGCGACCGGCATCGACTTCACCCCCGAAGAAGCCCCCCGCCGCCCCGGCGACCCCGCCCAGATCGTCGCCACGGGCGACCTAGCCGCCCGCGACCTCGACTGGAAGATGCGCCACACCCTGGACGACATGGTCACCTCCGCCTGGCAGGCCCGAGAAGCGGCCGCAGCCGCAGCGAAGGCGTAGCCGAGCGCCCCCTCCTCCCCCTCGTTCGCCCCGCCCTACAGCGGAATGTTCCCGTGCTTCTTCGGCGGCAACGAAGCCCTCTTCGTCTTCAGAGCCCGGAGAGCCTTGGTGACGGAGACGCGCGTAGCCGCGGGCTCGATCACGCCGTCGAGCTCACCGCGCTCGGCCGCGAGGAACGGTGACGCCACGTTGTAGGTGTACTCGTTCGCGAGCTTGGTGCGCACGGCCGCGACATCCTCTCCCGCTTCCTCGGCGCGCTTGATCTCGCCTCGGTACAGGATGTTGACGGCGCCCTGACCGCCCATGACCGCGATCTCGGCGGTCGGCCAGGCCAGGTTGATGTCGGCACCGAGCTGCTTGGAGCCCATGACGATGTAGGCGCCGCCGTAGGCCTTGCGGAGGATGACGGTGACGAGCGGCACGGTGGCCTCGGCGTAGGCGTAGAGCAGCTTGGCGCCGCGGCGGATGACGCCCGTCCACTCCTGGTCGGTGCCCGGCAGGTAGCCCGGCACGTCGACGAGGGTGAGGATCGGGATGGAGAAGGCGTCGCAGAAGCGCACGAAGCGGGAGGCCTTCTCGCCGGCCTCGATGTTGAGCGTTCCCGCCATCTGGCTGGGCTGGTTGGCGACGATGCCGACACTCCGGCCCTCGATGCGGGCGAAGCCCACGACGATGTTCGGGGCATAGAGCGGCTGGGTCTCGAGGAAATCGCCGTTGTCGACGAGGTGCTCGATGACGGTGTGCACGTCGTACGGCTGGTTCGGCGAATCGGGGATGATCGTGTTCAGCTTGCGGTCCGCATCCGTGATCTCGAGCTCGATCTCGCTGTCGTACACCGGCAGTTCGGCGAGATTGTTCTGCGGCAGGAAGCCGAGCAGGGCGCGGGCGTAGTCGAGCGCGTCGTCCTCGTCGCTGGCGAGGTAGTGCGAGACGCCCGAGACGCTGTTGTGGGTGAGGGCGCCGCCGAGCTCCTCCATACCTACGTCTTCGCCGGTGACGGTCTTGATCACGTCGGGGCCGGTGACGAACATCTGGCTGGTCTTGTCGACCATGATGACGAAGTCGGTGAGCGCGGGGGAGTACACCGCGCCGCCCGCCGCCGGGCCCATCACGATCGAGATCTGCGGGATGACGCCGCTCGCGGCGGTGTTGCGGCGGAAGATCTCGCCGTACTTGCCGAGCGCGACGACACCCTCCTGGATGCGCGCACCACCCGAGTCGAGCATGCCGATGATGGGCACGCCGGTCTTCAGCGCGAGATCCATCACCTTGATGATCTTCTCGCCCGCGACCTCGCCGAGCGAGCCGCCGAAGATGGTGAAGTCCTGCGCGTAGACGGCCACCTGCCTGCCGTGGATCGTGCCCGTGCCGGTGACGACGGCGTCGCCGTAGGGGCGTGACTTGTCCATGCCGAAGGCGTGGGTGCGGTGCCGCACGAACTCGTCGATCTCGACGAAGGACCCGTGGTCGAGCAGCTGCTCGATGCGCTCGCGCGCCGTCTTCTTGCCGCGCTTGTGCTGCTTCTCGATGGCCGCGGCTCCCGATGCCGTCACGGCCTCGTGGTAGCGGTTCTTCAGGTCGGCCAGTTTGCCCGCCGTCGTGTACATGTCGGGCTGGGCAGAGGTCAGATCTTCACTCACGCGGTTCACTCTACCGGCCAGTACATGCGCTTCCTCGTTGACGAAACCCTCCAAACGGATGCGCTCAGGTTGTGAACGACGGATGCGCGGTCGGGTAGTTTTGCGGCATGCGTACGCCGAAGCATCCGTCTCTGCCGCTCTCCGAGGCCGTCGCCGAGAAGCTCGTGTGGCTGCCGCAGGCGGGGTCGACGAACGAGGTGCTGGTGGGTGAGGCGTCTGGAGCGTCTTCGGTCGAGTGGCCCGACCTCGCCGTGGTGGCGACCGACGACCAGGTGGCGGGCAAGGGCCGCCTGGGGCGGGGATGGACGGCTCCAGCGGGCAAGTGTCTAGCCGTGTCGGTGCTCGTGCGGCCCGGGGCGGGACCGACGCCGGTGTCGACCGAGCGGTGGGGTGCGGTGCCGCTCATCGCCGGGGTGGCGATGGCGCGGGTGGTGGGGCGGCTCGTCGCCTCGGCGCGACTGCGCAGCTCGCACGCGCTCGCCGCCCTGCCGGTCGGGCTCAAGTGGCCGAACGACGTGCTCATCGGGGAGGAGAAGGTGTGCGGCATCCTCGGTGAGCTGCTGCCGGATGCCTCGGGGCTCGTCATCGGGGCGGGCGTCAACCTCACGCTCACCGCCGACGAGCTCCCGACCGCGACGGCGACATCGCTCGCGCTGGCCGGGGTCGACCCGGTGCACCTCGACTCGGTGCTCGCGGGCTACCTCGAGGACTTCGCCCAGCTCTACGCGCGGTGGACGGCGCACGGCGGCGACGCCGTGGCGTCGGGCCTCATCGCCGAGGCCGCACGCGTGTCGGCGACCCTCGGGCGCGCGGTGCGGGTCGAGCTGCCCGGGGGCGTCTTCCGCACCGGCACCGCCCGCGAGCTCGATGCCGACGGCCGCCTCGTCATCGACCTCGACGACACCCCCGAGCCCCTCATCGTCGCCGCCGGCGACGTCACCCACCTCCGCCACGCCCCCTGACCCGCCAGCTTTTCCGAGGATCCTCCCCTGTGTGAAGAATGCTCAACTGAGGTATTGTCGCTTTATGATGACGAAATTCAGCAGACGTGTTCTCGGTGGGCTCGCTTTTCTCGCTGTGCTCCTGACCGCGACGATCGGTAATTCTGCTGCGGTCCAAGCTGCTCCGCGGCAGGTGGCGTTGACGCCCGTGGCGTCGGTCAACCCCGGAGACGGTCGGGACCCAAGCCTCGCGGCGGTCGATTCGGAAAACGGTCTTGCCTACGTCGTCGATCGCACCAACTGGACGATCCAGGTGTACGACGTCGCAGAGTCGACCATGACGCTGCGAACGCAGTTGACGAACGTGTTCCGGCCGCTCTCCGTGACACTGGACAACGCATCTGGGTTGCTGTTCGTCACGAGCCTCAACTCCTTCTACTTCACCTCGATTGACGCCGACCCGAAGTCCGCCAATTACGGTCGGGTGATACGTCAGTATCCGGTTGGGAGCGACATTGTCCGGCTAGCCGTTGACGAGTCGACCAGCACAATTTTCGCCTCAAGTCCCTACGGAAAAGTCTTTGTGATCGCCGAGGCCGATGGCTCTACCGTCACGGCAGACACTGGGGGAAGTCCCAGTCAGATTTTCGTCGACGAGGCGGCGCATGTTGCCTTCACCACAATCAGCGACGGGATTGTTGCCACAGTCGACGCTGCGGGTTCGGTCACCAAACACGAAATCGGGGGGCGGACCAGTCGGTTCGCTCTCTCTGGCGAGCTCCTTGCGATCGTCGTCAATCGAGGCGTGGACTACCGAATCGAGCTCTACTCGACCGAAAATTGGCAGCTGGTTGCGCAGTCGACACCTCTCGACTCGCCTGAAGTGGCGCTCGCGATCGACAGGTCCCTGCATCTGTTGTACGTCGCGTACGGCAGCATCCGAAAAGGAATCGACCTCTTGCAGCTTTCGACGCTCGAGCCGGAGGCGTTTGTGAGCACTGCCAATTACCTCCAAGCAGTTGCTCTCGATCCATCGACCCATTCGGTGTTCGTATCGGACAAGTACAACATTCCGGCCGCAGTAACGATGTATCGGCCATTGCTGAACCCGTCTGCGTCGGTGAGGAGGATCGGCGGAGCCGATCGCTTTGCGGTGGCGTCTGCCATCGCCGTCGACACCTTCGCCAGGGGCATCGACACCGTGTATGTCGCCACGGGACTCAACTTTCCTGATGCCCTTGCCGGAGCGGCTGCTGCGGGCCACTCTCGCTCGCCGGTCGTCCTGACCGAGCGGGACAAGTTGCCGGCGGCCACGCGGCAGGCGCTCAGTGCCCTGGCTCCGAAGCGCATCGTTGTGGTCGGGGGGCAGCGTCAATATCTGAGGACGTCATTAACGAGCTTCGTCCATTCGGCCCGATCAGCCGTATCGGCGGGAACGACAGATACGACGTCTCGGCCGCCCTCTCGAAGGAGGTCTTCAGCTCTGGTGCCCGTTCGGTGTACGTCGCGTCGGGAGAAGTCTTCGCCGACGCGCTCTCAGGGTCGGCTGCGGCCGGCCGTGAGCGCGCGCCGATCCTTCTGGTGAGGCGGGATGGAATACCGACGTCGGTAGAGGCGGAAATCCAGCGGCTGAATCCTGATCGCGTGATCGTCTTGGGTGGCACCAACACGATCAGTGACAAAGTCATCGATCAGTTGGGCACGATTCGACAAGTTGTCCGGGTCGACGGCGTAGATCGCTACGCCGTCTCCGCTGGTGTCGCTGCTCGGTCGTTCTCGCAGAGTACTTATCGCGTCTATGTGGCGTCCGGTGAAGTCTTCCCCGATGCACTAGCAGCCGCGGCCGCCGCCATAGCTGACGGAAGCCCCGTCCTGCTCGTGCAACAACAGTCGATCCCTGCCGCGGTCTCCGGCGCGCTGACACATCTGAGCCCCTACGAGATCCTGGTAGTCGGCGGCCCAAGAACCATCGACGAACGACTCGAGTCTGACCTCGCTTCATACTTGCCTGACTGAGCCCGGAGTCCGGACGTACGGCTGGTCGTACGGTGACCGGAGGAGAAGTCCGCTGCGCCGTACAGGTGGATGAGCCGGCAGAGGCGCGGGCGGCGGCGGGGCTTCGGGGGATTACCCAGGTGGCGGGGCAGAATGAGCGCCATGGCGAAGCGCTCGAGGGGTGACACCGACTCGTTCACGGCGGTGCTGCGCGGCGACGCCTCCGGGTTCGACGCCGTCCCCGCCGGCGACGACCGGGATGCCACCGAGCGCTTCGGGTGGGATGCGGCGCGCGAAAGCCCGTCCGACCGAGCTGCCACGAGGAAGATCGGCCGATCGGCGCGCGGGCGCGGCGCCGGCCGCGGCGCGGGAGGGGGCAGCGACCCCGACGCCACCGAGCGGGTGGCGCCGACCGGGCGGGGGTACGGGCGGGGCGCCGCCGAGCATGATGCGACCGAGCGGGTGGCGCCCACCGGGCGCGGGTACGGGCTGGGCCCGCGGGGCGCGGGCGACCACGACGCGACGGAGCGGTTCGGGTGGGGTGCGCCCGGGGCCGCAGGCGCCTACCCGCAGGCGGGCGTCGGGCCCGGGGCGGGGTACGGCGCGCCGGCGGCGACGCCGCGGGCGCCCGCCGGGTACACCGCGGTGGTCGACCCGCTGCGCGAGCGGGAGGCCGCGCCCGAGGTCGTGCTGCTGCGGGTGCGCCCGCACGCGCGTCGGCTCACGCTGCCCGTGCTCGTGCTGCTCGCGACCGTCACCGCCTACGGGTACTACGGCGGCCGCTTTCCCGAGGACTGGCAGAATCTGCTGGCGCTGGTGGGCGCATCCGCTCTGCTGTTCTTCGTCGTGCTGCTGCCGTTCATCGCGTGGCTCGGGCACCGCTACACCATCACGTCGCGCCGCATCATCGCCCGCACCGGCCTGCTCGTGCGGCACCGTCGCGACCTCTACCTGGCCCGCGTCACCGACGTGCGCCTGCGCCGCACCCCGCTGCAGGCGCTGTTCTCGGCGGGCAACGTGCACGTGACGGCCGGGCCCGACCTCACGGTGGTGCTCCGCGACCTGCCGTCGGCGCGGCTGGTGGCGGCGATGCTCGGGGAGCTCACCGAGCATCCGACCCCCACCTTCCACCGGCTGCCGGGCTGAGCATCCGGCGCCGGCCCACCGCCCGGCCACCCGCCCGCCGCTATTCTGGACGCGTGACTTTTCGCGTGGGTGTGATCGGCGGCGGGCAACTGGCACGGATGATGGTGCCCCCCGCCATAGAGCTCGGCATCGACATCAAGGTGCTCGCCGAGTCGGAGGGCATGTCGGCGGCCATCGCCGCCACCGGAGTCGGCGACTACACCGACCGCGACACCGTGCTCGCCTTCGCCGAGACCGTCGACGTCGTCACCTTCGACCACGAGCACGTGCCCCAGGCGGTGCTGCGGGCGCTCGTCGACGCCGGGGTTCCCGTGCACCCGGGGCCGGATGCGCTGCAGTTCGCCCAAGACAAGCTCCGGATGCGCGAACGGCTCGGTGAGCTCGGCATCCCGATGCCCGATTGGGCCGCGGTCTCGACCGTCGAGCAGCTCGACGACTTCATCGCCGAGCACGGCGGTTCGGCCGTCGTGAAGACGGCGCGCGGGGGATACGACGGCAAGGGCGTGCGGGTCGTGACCGCGGCGGCGCAGGTGGAGGAGTGGTTCCTCGCCCTCGACGAAGACGGCCGCGGGGGAGCGCTGCTCGCCGAGGAGCTCGTCGATTTCAGGCGCGAGCTCGCCCAGCTGGTGGCCAGGCGCCCGAGCGGCGCCGTGACGCTCTGGCCCGTGGTCGAGTCGGTGCAGCAGAACGGGGTGTGCGCCGAGGTGTTCGCGCCGGCTCCGCGCTCGGCCGGGCGCGTCGCCGAGATGGCGGCGCGCATCGGCACCACGATCGCCGAGGAGCTCGGTGTCACCGGCGTGCTCGCCGTGGAGCTGTTCGAGACGACGGATGAGCGCATCCTGGTGAACGAACTGGCCATGCGCCCGCACAACACCGGCCACTGGACCATCGACGGCAGCACCACCAGCCAGTTCGAGCAGCACCTGCGGGCCGTGCTCGACCTGCCGTTCGGGGCCACCGGGCACCGGGCGCCGTGGTCGACCATGATCAACATCCTGGGCGGCCCCGCCGACGGCGACCTCGACGGCCCGGCTGCCGCCGCGCTCGCCGACCAGCCCACCGCGAAGCTCCACCTCTACGGCAAGGAGCCCCGCGCCGGCCGCAAGATCGGCCACGTCACCGTCTCGGGCGACGACCTCGACGAGGTCGTCTTCTCCGCGCGTGCCGCTGCGGCGTTCTTCCAGAACTGATTTTTCATCGAGTTTCATCTATGATGGGTAGATGAGAGTAGCTCGCTTTGCTGGCATTGGCGTCATTGCCGTAGCGATGATGGTTGGCCCGGTTCTCGCTGGTGCACCAGCCGAGGCAGCGCCTTCATCGGTGTCCTTCGAAGTGGTCTCCGGCGTTGTGCCGAAGACAAATGATTTCTTTGGTCTCGGTGTCGACAGCGACACGAGGAGGGCCTACATGTACGATCGCGGCGCGGGCACCGTGATGAGGTACGACTTCTCGAGTGGTTCGATGAGTGAATTGGCTCCGGTCACCATCGCCACCATACCTAGGCTGAACACCGGGCTCCTCGTCAATTCGACCACCCACCAGGTGTTGATGCTCGACAGCGCTTCCGGCTCTGACGAGGTGGTGGCGCTTGACGACGGTCCGGCGTCGCCGACGCAGGGCTCGCTAGTGGCCCGGGTCGCCACCGGCAGATCCTACGGGCTGCTCAAAGCAATTGATGAATCGACGAATCGCGCCCTGGTCTCTTACCAGTATCCCGCCGCCATCGCTCTGGTCGACCTCGGTGATGGAAGTAGCCGATTGATGTCGCCTGGCTTCGCCGCCGGCGCTGTCGCCGTCGACAACGAGCGGGGCGATTTCTACATCTCCGACCCGAGCACGTCGTCGCTCATTCGCCTTGCGTCCGATGGATCCTTCACGACTCTTCGCCTCGACCGGCCGGCGGTCCACTTGGCTGTCAGCGGTGAGCAGTTGCTAGTTGTCACAAGTGCGCCCTTCGGCATGCGCGTCGAGAGCCGAGAGCTCGTCACGCTCGAAAAGATCACCCAGTCCCTGCCTCTCGCGGGGACCATTACGGATGTCGGGGTAGACGAGGAGCGTCATGTGATCTATCTGGCACATGACATCACGCCCGCTGACGGCATCAGCGTCCTCCGTACGGACGATCTCAGCCTGGTGGGCACGGCGTCCAGCGACTTGTATGTCGAGCTGGAGGTGGTCGATGCGACACACCAACTCATTGCGGTGCACTGGGGTGGGGGAGTGCCACCCGAGCTACAGCTGCTCGAACCGCACACCACGCCGGGGCCCGCGGTGACGCGTGTTGGTGGCGCGGATAGGTACGCGGTGGCTGCGGCGACGTCGCGATCGTCGTTCCCTCCGGGAGTCCCGGTTGCGTATGTGGCTTCCGGCGAGGGGTTCGCCGATGCCCTGGCGGGTGCGGCTGCGGCGGGACAAGGGAAGGGGCCGGTCCTGCTGGTAGCAAAGGGATCGCTACCGGATACCACCCGTGCTGAACTCTTGCGCCTCCGGGCGCGGAAGGTCGTCATTCTCGGGGGTGAGGCGACGGTATCCGCCGCGGTGGAGAACGCACTCAAAGCGCCTGGCCGGAGTGTCGAGCGGATCGCAGCGGCAGACCGATATGCAACGTCGGTGGCCGTGTCGCAGAGCGTGTTCCCACAGGGCGCCTCGGTTGTCTATCTCGCTTCCGGAGAGGTGTTTCCCGATGCGCTGTCGGCCTCGCCCTTGAGCGGACGAGAGGCGGGCCCTGTGCTCCTGACGCCGAAAGGCGCCCTTCCGCCCGCGGTCGCTGCCGAGCTGACCCGTCTCGCACCGGCGCGAGTCGTCGTGCTCGGTGGAAGCAATGCCGTGGGCGCAGATGTTGCTGACGCCGCTGCCGCTGCGGCGAATGCTCCGGTCGTTCGGATCGACGGTAGCGACCGGTACGCGGTGTCGGCAGCGGCGTCTGCTGGTTCGTTCAGGAAGCACACGTTCACGGTGTATATCGCGTCGGGTGAAGTCTTCCCCGATGCGCTGGCCGCCGGTCCATCCGCTATCGATTCTCGCGCTCCGGTTCTTCTGGTGCGGCGCGACGAGATCCCCAGTGCGGTGGCCGCCGAGCTCCGCCGGCTCGCGCCATACGACATTGTCGTGCTCGGCGGGCCGAACACGGTCTCCGACGCCGTGTTGGAGGAGCTGAATGACTACCTCCCCGAGTGAGTTCGCGAGTCGCGAGAGGGCGCGTGCCGCTGCGGCGTTCTTCCAGGGGTGAGACCTAGCATGGGGGGCATGCCCTCAGCTTCCACCCGACCGGGCCCGATCGTGGGCGTCATCATGGGGTCGGATTCCGACTTCTCGGTGATGAGCGACGCCGTGCAGGTGCTGCGAGATTTCGACGTGCCGTTCGAGGTGGAGGTCGTCTCGGCGCACCGCACCCCCGAGAAGATGGTCGCCTACGGGCGGTCGGCCCGGGAGCGCGGGTTGCGCGTCATCATCGCGGGCGCCGGCGGTGCCGCGCACCTGCCCGGGATGGTCGCGGCCGTGACCACCCTTCCGGTGATCGGGGTGCCTGTGCCGTTGGCGAAGCTCGACGGGCTCGACTCGCTGCTGTCGATCGTGCAGATGCCGGGGGGCATCCCGGTGGCCACGGTGTCGATCGGCGGGGCGAAGAACGCGGGGCTGCTTGCGGTGAGCATCCTGGCGAGCGCGAGCGCGACCGACGCTGAGGCCGAGCGCCTCGCCACCGCCCTCGACTCCTACCGCGCCGGCCTCGTCGACCTGGTCGAGGAGAAGAACACCGCGCTGCAGGAGCGCATCGCATGACCGCGCATCCGTATGCCGGAGCAGTGCCGGGAGCAGGCGCCGGCTCGGGCGCGCGCGCCTACGGCGCCGCCGGCGGCACGACCGCCAGCCCCATCCGCTACCCCGACACCACCTCGCCCCGCGCCATGACCGTGCGCGGCTGGTGGCTCGTGGTGCTGAACCTCCTCATCCCGGGCTCCGCCCAGGTGCTCGCGGGCAACCGCAAGCTCGGCCGCTTCGGCCTCTACTTCACCTTCGGTCTCTGGATCACGGCCATCCTCGCGTTCGTGATCTACCAGATCTGGCCGCAGGTCATGTTCTCCATCGCCACGCTGCCGATACCGCTCACCATCGTGCAGGTCGTGCTCGTCGCCTACGCGCTGCTCTGGGTGGTGCTCACGCTCGACACGCTGCGGCTCGTGCGCCTGGTGCGCGCCGGCCCGCGGGCGCGACCCGCGATCGCCGCGTTCTCGGTCATCCTCCTCACCCTCACCTCGGGCGGTGCGGTGTGGGGTGGCTACCTCGCCGGCGTGCAGCGCGACCTGGTCAACAGCATCTTCTCGGTGCAGGCGGCGGCCGAGCCCCCCGTCGACGGCCGCTACAACATCCTGCTGCTCGGCGGCGACGCCGGAGAAGACCGCGAGGGCCTTCGCCCCGACAGCATGACCGTGGTCTCGATCGAGGCCGACACGGGCCGCGCCACCATGATCGGCATTCCGCGCGACCTGCAGCAGGTGCCCATCGCCGCCGACTCGCCGCTCATCGGCACCGACTACGCCCCCGACGGCGTCTACGACTGCGGCAGCGACTGCCAGATCAGCTTCCTCTACCCGCGCGTCGAGGCCTACGACACCGACCTCTACCCGAACGCGGAGGCCGAGGGCTCCCTCCCCGGCATCGAGGCGACGAAGGATGCGATCGAGGGCGCCCTGGGCCTCACCATCCAGTACTACGTGCTCATCGACATGCAGGGCTTCTCCGACCTCATCGACGCCCTCGGCGGTGTCGACATCAACGTCACCGAGGCGCTCCCGATGGGCGGTGACGAGGAGCTCAACGAGGTGGAGGGCTGGATCTGGCCCGGCGAGCAGCACATGAACGGCTACACCGCGCTCTGGTACGCCCGCTCCCGCCACTCCACCAGCGACTACGACCGCATGGAGCGGCAGCGGCAGCTGCAGACCGCGATTCTGCAGCAGTTCGATCCGGTGAACGTGCTGTCGAAGTTCCAGGGCATCGCGGCGGCGGGGGCGCAGGTCGTGAAGACCGACATCCCGCAGTCGACCCTGGCCTACTTCGTCGACCTGGCGCTCAAGACCAAAGACCTCCCCATCGACAACGTCGAGCTCACCCCGCCGCTCATCGACCCCGAGAACCCCGACTGGGACCTCGTGCGCCAGACCGTCGGCGACGCCCTCGTGCTGTCGTCGTCGACCGACGCCCCCGCGCAGTAGTTCGCGCTGGCCCTGGGCCTGCCAACGGATGCGCGGGGTCGCGCCGACGGGGGTCGACTCGGCCGGGTCGGCGGCCTAGCCTGGCAGGCATGTGCCGCAACATCATCCCGCTCAACAACCTCGCGCCTGCCGCCACCGACGAGGAGTGCCACGACGCGGCCCTGCAGTTCGTGCGCAAGATCTCGGGTACGACGAAGCCGTCGCGCGCGAATCAGGCGGTCTTCGACGAGGCGGTGGAGCAGATCGCTCACGCGACCCGCGCCCTCCTCGACGGTCTCGTCACCACGGCCCCACCCAAGTCGCGCGAAGACGAGGCCGCCAAACGCCAGGCCCGCTCCGCCGACCGCTACGAAGCCCTCCGCGCCTTCCAAGCCCAAAAACGCGCCTCCCGCACCCCCGCCTGAGCGAACTCCACTACCCACAGCGCCCCCCCCCGCTCGCCCCCGAGCCGAGAACTCCGTACCCAACGTGCCGACCCGCCACCCCCGCACCACGACCGGCCCCCGCGCGAAAGCTGCGGGCCGCGCTTAGCCGACCCAGGGTGGCGGCCCGGCCGGGAGGCCCGACCGCAGGCCGGGCCTCCCGACCGGACCGCCACATGCCGCCCACGCCGCAGCAGCGGCGGCGTGGCAACAAGCACAGCTAGAGATCAGCGTGCAACTGCCACACCTTCTCGGCCGAGTCGCGCCAGGAGAAGGCGCGGGCGCGGTCGAGGCCGGAGATGGCGAGGCGGTTGCGGAGGGCGCTGTCGCCGACCACCTGCTGGATGGCGTCGGCGAGCTGGCCGGCGTACGCATCCGCTGTGGTGCGTTCGACGACGACGGTGGCGCCGGCGGCGACCTCGAGCAGGGCGGGCACGTCGGCGTGGATGACCGGGGTGCCGAAGTTGAAGGCCTCGATGAGGGGCAGGCCGAACCCTTCGGCGAGGCTCGGGTAGACGAACACGGTGGCGCGTTCGAGCACGAGCGCGAGGTCGGAGTCGCTGAGGAATCCGAGCACCTTCACGCGCGACGCGTCGACTCCGGCGGCCTCGACGACACCGGCCACGTCGACGTCGCCCCAGCCCTCGGGCCCGGCGATGACGAGCGGCAGGTCGCCCGTGGCGGGCAGCGCGAGTGCCTGGATGAGCGCACTCAGCCCCTTGCGCGGCTCGAGCGTGCCGACGGCGAGGATGTACTTCTCGGGCAGGCCCAGCGCCTCAACGCGCTCGGCCGGGTTCGGCGGGAGCCGCAGCTCGTCGCTCACGGCGCCCCCGATCACCCGGACGCGGTCGCCGAAGTCGAGGTAGCGCGACAGGTCTTCGGCCACAGCGTGCGTCGGCACCACGATCGCGTCGGCGAACTTCGCGGCGCGCTTGGCCATGGCCTTGTGCCAGGTGACCCCGCGGGGGGTGAGGGTCTGTGGATGCGTCCACGGCACGACGTCGTGGATGGTCACCGCCGTCTGCGTGCCGAGCTCTTCGCGCCGGTCGTGCTTGCGCAGGGGCGCGAGGAGGCTGGTGGCGTGCACCATGCCGTTGCCCGAGGAGCCGATGATGCCGTGCTGCCACGCCGCCGACAGCTCGCGCCGGGGCAGGGTGGCGCGATGCAGCCCGGCGAGGCCGGGCAGGCGCGCGCTCAGCTCATCGGCCGTCTCGGTCGGCACCGCCGACACGATGCCCTCCACGTCGCAGTTGCGCGGCGCGGTGGCGATGAGCTGCTTGGTGAGTTCGAGCGTGTAGCGGCCGATTCCGCCGGGTACGGGAGCCACCAGCTGATCGATGATCACCCGCAGCGTCGCCATTACTCTCCAAAAACTCCCGATGACGCCGCCTCGTGGAGCGCGGCACGCCAGTCTCGCATGGGCTCCAATCCCGCTCGGGACCACGCGTCGTGCCCGAGCACGGAGTACGCGGGACGCGGGGCGGGACGAACAAATTGCGAGCTGTCCGTTGGCTTGACCTTATCAGGGTCGAGTCCGGCTTCCTGAAAGGTTGCCTGGGCGAAGTCGAACCAGCTGGCCTGCCCGGAATTGGTGCCGTGGTAGACGCCGGCCGCAGCATCCGAGTCGGCCAGCAGCACCAGCTGACGGGCGAGGTCGGCCGTCCAGGTGGGCTGCCCGACCTGGTCGTTCACGACGCTCACGCTGTCGCGCTCGCGGCCGAGCCGCAGCATGGTGGCGGGGAAGTTCGCGCCGTGCCGGCCGTACAGCCAGGCGGTGCGCACGACGTAGCCGCCGGCCGGGTTGAGGCCGAGCACGGCCTCCTCACCGCCGGCTTTCGTGCGGCCGTAGGCGTTGAGCGGAACGCGCGGCTCGTCTTCGGGGTAGGGCGACGTGGCGTCCCCCTGGAAGACGTAGTCGGTGGAGACCTGGAACAGCTTCGCGTCGTTCGCGGCGGTCGCCTCGGCGAGGGTCGCGGGCCCGATCGCGTTCACGGCGTGAGCGGCCTCCTCGTCGGTCTCTGCGGCGTCGACGGCGGTGTAGGCGGCGCAGTTGAAGACCACGTCGATGCCGGCGAGGGCGGATGCGACTGCCGCAGCATCCGTGATGTCGAGGTCGGCACGGGTGAGAGCGACGACGTCGCGGCCGGCGAGGGCCTCCTGCAGGTCGCGGCCGAGCATCCCGGCCGCTCCGGTGATGAGGTAGCGGGTCACGGTCGCGCCGCTCAGCTCAGGGCCGCGCGGGCCTTGAGGGGCTCCCACCAGGCGCGGTTGTCGCGGTACCACTGCACGACGTCGGCGAGACCCTTCTCGAACGGCACGAGGGGCTCATAGCCGAGCTCGGCCTGGATCTTCGAGATGTCGACCGAGTAGCGCAGGTCGTGGCCGAGGCGGTCGGCGACACGGTCGACGTACGACCAGTCTTTGCCGGTGGCGTCGAGCAGCAACTGCGTGAGCTCCTTGTTGGTGAGCTCGGTGCCGCCGCCGATGTTGTAGATCTCGCCCGCGCGGCCCTTCGTGAGCACCATGGCGATGCCGCGGGTGTGGTCGTCGACGTGCAGCCAGTCACGGATGTTGTTGCCCTCACCGTAGAGCGGCACATGCTTGTCGTCGATGAGGTTGGTGACGAACAGCGGGATGACCTTCTCGGGGAAGTGGTAGGGCCCGTAGTTGTTGGAGCAGCGCGTGATGGAGACGTTGAGCCCGTGGGTGCGGTGGTAGGAGCGGGCGAGCAGGTCGCTGCCGGCCTTCGACGCGGAGTAGGGGGAGTTCGGTTCGAGCGGGCGGTCTTCGGCCCAGGAGCCCTCGGCGATGGAGCCGTAGACCTCGTCGGTGGAGACGTGCACGAAGCGGGGGAGGTCGTTGCGCAGTGCGGCGTCGAGCAGCTGCTGGGTGCCGAGCACGTTGGTCTCGACGAAGATCGAGGCGTCACGCACGGAGCGGTCGACGTGCGACTCGGCGGCGAAGTGCACCACGGCGTCGAGGCCGGGGAAGAGCTCGTCGAGCAGGGCGTCGTCGCGGATGTCGCCCTTCACGAAGGTGAACCGCGGGTTCTCGGCCACGGAGGCGAGGTTCTCGAGGTTGCCCGAGTAGGTGAGCGCGTCGAGCACGACCACCTCGGCGCCTTCCAGTCCGGGGTAGGCGTCTTCGATCGTGCGGCGCACGAAGTTGGAGCCGATGAAACCGGCGCCGCCGGTGACAAGAATCTTCATGGGGGGAGTTCTCCTCGTGTGGTCGTCGCAGCGATTCTACTGGCAGCCACCTCGGCGCCCCGACGATGCGCGCTCAGGAGTCAGGGCGGTTGCGCGGATTGCGGGAGGCGAGGATCTCGCGCAGTGTCGGCAGCACCCTCTGGTCTTTCGGCCGATTCGCCGCCTGCTTCGACCGGATGATGTCGGCCAGCGAGGCCACCCGCACCTCGACCCCGTGCAGTGCGACCGACGTCGCATCGCGACTGAGGTCGTCGAACCCGCTCGTGCCGCTCGGCGTGAACACGACCTTGAGCTCTCCGTGACCCGTGTCGAAGCTCCACGGCGCGTGACGGTCGGCCGAGGCACTACCCCGGGCCTTGAGAGAACGAAGAGCACCTGCCAGGCGCGTGACATTCTCGCTGGAGCGCTTTGGTACCACGTCGACACCACTCGTGAAGAAGGGCGAAGCGTGCAGCGCTGCCCCGTAACCACCGATCACGACGAATTCGACCCGCTGAGCCGTGAGGGCACTGAGGATCGGGACGGGATCGAATTCACCCGGCTCAGATCGCATCGCTACGGCTGCGATTGAACTGCTCGCGAAAATCGACGACCGATCGGTTCCATTCCACCAGTCTATCGTGACGCCGAGAAATGCTCAATGGTAGCGTGCGTTGTGCGTGAGCCCAATCCTGTTGCTCGTGTTCCACGAGCATGAAGTCGAGGTCGAGGCCCATGAGACGGAGGTAGCGGATGACGTCGTCGAAGCTCGGCGAGGTGCTGCCCGACTCCAGGCGGGCGATCGACGATTGCGTCGTGCCCGCGAGGTCGGCGAGTTGCGCTTGCGTGAGCCCCACGCGTCGGCGGGCCTCCCGCACCAGGTCGTTTCCCATGCCCTTCATGCATCCAGTATCGCACTTCTGCGATACCGACGGAACGGGCTGTCGCGAGGGATTCTCAGGGTGGCGGCTCTAGAGTGTCAGCGTGATGGAACGGGCGGGGGTGCTCCTGCGTCTGGTCAGAGACCAGAGAGTGGCGTTCCTGCTCGTGGGGGCGGCGAACACGGGGGTGGGCTTCCTCCTGTTCATCGGGTTCGACCTCACGGTGGGGGCCTGGCTCGACGCGGCGGTGAACGAGACGGTCGGCTCGCTGGCGACGCTCGGCTGCGCCCACGTGCTGGGTGTGCTGTTCGCGTTCGTGATGTACCGGCGGTTCGTGTTCACCGTGAAGGGCCATGTGCTGCGCGACCTGGCGCGGTTCGAGAGCGTCTATCTGGTGTCGATCGCGATCAACGCCGTCGTGCTGCCGGTGCTGGTGAATCTCGGGTGGAACCGCATCCTGGCCCAGTTCTCGATCCTCGTCATCACGACGCTCATCAGTTGGTTCGGGCACAAGGGCTTCTCGTTCCGGCGGCGCACCGAAGACGAGATCGAGGCCGCGACGGAGATCGACGTGCACACCGACCGAGACGTGCGCGCCGAGGAGAGGGGCACCGCGAGCTGATGCCGAAGTACTCCGTCGTCGTCCCCGCCTTCCAGAACGCGCCCTTCATCGAGGCCTGCGTGCGCTCGGTGCTGAGCCAGAACCACCCCGACTTCGAGCTCGTGATCGCCGACCACTCCTCGACCGACGACACGGCGGCCCTGCTCGAGCGCTACGCCGACGACCCGCGGGTGCGCCTGCTGAGCACTCCGCCCGGCGGCGGCGCCGAGGCCAACTGGCGACGCGTCTCCGAGGCCGCGACGGGGGAGTACCTCAAGCTCCTCCCGGGCGACGACGTGCTCTATCCCGGCGCCCTCGCGGCCCACTCGGGGGCGCTCGACGCGCATCCGCGTGTCGTGCTCGTGTCGAGCCGCCGCGACATCGTCGATGCCCGCGGCCGCGTCACCATCGCCGGCCGCGGCCTGCAGGGTGTGCGCCGCGCCGTGCAGCCCGGGGTCGACGCCGTGCGCCAGACCGTGCGCCGCGGCACGAACGTGTTCGGCGAACCCGGCTGCGTGACCTTCCGCCGCACCGAGCTCGAAGCAGCAGGGGGCTGGGATGCGCGTTTCCCCTATCTCATCGACCAGACCGGGTACACGAAGGTGCTGATGCGCGGCGACTACCTCCCCGTCGACAGCGTGCTGGCGGCGTTCCGGGTGAACGACGCGCAGTGGAGCGTCGCCCTCGTGAACGACCAGGCCGGCCAGGCGAAGGCCTACCACGCCTGGTGCCGGAGCCTCGCGCCCGACCGCATCAGCGCATCCGACGTGCGTCTCGGCGATCGCCGCGCCGAGCTCATGGCACTCGCCCGCCGTGCCTACTACGTGGTGAACGGCCGACGGATGCGGGCCGCAGCATGAGTGCACCGCGCACCGGCACCGACCCCGGCACCGATGGCGGCGTGAGCCCTCGCGCCCGCGACCGCGTGCTCACCCGCGACCGCCACTGTCTCCCGTACGCGATCGCCGCGCTGGTGTCGCTCGTCGCCGTGTGGTTCGGGCTCGACCTGTGGAACCTCGACTGGCGCATCCCGCTCTACTACACCGGCGACGCGCTCGCCGTGGCGTCGCACTTCAAGACCATCCTCGAGACCGGGTGGTTCACCCACCAGCCCGACCTCGGCGCCCCGTACGGGCAGTTCTACAGCGACTACCCGCAGGCCGACAACCTGCACTTCATCGCGGCGAGCCTGATGCGGGTGTTCACCGGCGACTTCGGTGTCGCGATGAACGTGTACTTCGTGCTGGGCTTCCCGCTGGCGGCGATCACCGCGGTGTGGTTCCTGCGCCTGGTGGGTGTCGGCCGGGTGCTCGCGACGGCGCTCGGCATCGCCTTCGCGATCGCCCCGTACCACTTCATCAAGGGCGAGGGGCACCTCTTCCTCGCCGCGTACTTCGTGGTGCCGCTCGCCCTGGGCGTCGTCTACCGGGTGGCGCGCGGCCTGCCGCTGTGGTCGCGGAAGGTGCTCTCGAGGCGCAACGCCGCGACCGTGGGCACGCTGGTGCTGCTCGGCACGGCGTCGAGCTACTACTCCGTGTTCGTCGCCCTCGTGCTCGCCGTGGCGGGCCTCGCGACGCTGTGGCGCACGCGCCGATGGCGGCCCTTCTTCGGCGCCGCGGCGGCTGGCGTGCTGATCGCCGCGACGATGGTGGTGAACCTGCTGCCGAGCCTGCTCTACCGGCTCACGAACGGGGTGAACGAGGCGGTGCTCGTGCGGAGCCCGCCCGAGGCGGAGCTGTACAGCTTCAAGCTGGCGAGCCTTCTGCTGCCGGTGCCCGGTCACCGCTTCGCCCCGTTCGCGCAGCTGCGCGCGCTGTACGACGAGCACTATCCGCTGCCGTCGGAGGCGCCGGCGCTCGGGCTCCTCGCCGCCGTGGGCTTCGTGGCGCTCGTCGTGATCGCGGTGATGGTGCTGCTCTCGGCGGGGAGGCCGCGCTGGCGCCTGCCGAAGCGCACGACCCGCAGCCTGATCGTGCTGTCGGGGCTCGGGCTCGTGACCTTCCTGTTCGGCACGGTGGGCGGACTCTCGACGCTGCTGTCGTTCGTGGACTTCCCCATCCGTTCCTGGAACCGCATCGCGATCCTGCTGGCGCTCGTCGCCCTCGCGGCGCTCGGCCTGCTGCTCGACCACGTGGTGCGCTCGGTGTCGCGCCGCGTCGCGGGCCGCCGCCTGCCGCCCCGCCTCGCCCGCGCCGTCGTCGCCGTGCCGCTCGCCGCGCTTCTCGTGCTCATCGCCGTGTGGGACCAGATCCCGCCCGTGCAGCCCGAGGCCCGCGCCGCGACCGTCGCGAGCTTCCGCAGCGACGAGAGCTTCGTGAAGCAGATCGAGTCGACGGTCGCCCCCGAGTGCCTCCTCTACCAGCTGCCCTACATCCCGTTCCCCGAGTCGCCCCCGGTGAACGGGGTCACCGACGCCGACGAGCTGCGCCCCTTCCTCCACTCCACGACGCTGCGCTGGTCGGCCGGCGGCATCAAGGGCCGGGCTCCCATCGACGACGTGGGCGCCTACGCCGACCTCGCCGTTCCCGCGATGGTGATGGCGGTGCGTGGGCTCGGCGCCTGCGGCTTCGTGGTCGACCGGGCCGCCTACACCGACGGCGGGGAGGCTCTCGTGGCCCAGCTGAAGGCGGTGCTCGGCGAGGGCGCCGTGTCGTTCGACTCGCCCGACGGGCGGTTCGGCTTCGTGGAGATGACGACGTGATACATTCTCGACCCGTGGGGAGTACCGCATCCGACACCACGGTCTACACCATCTCGGTCGTCGTCCCGGTCTACCAGGGCGAGCTCACCCTGGGCGCTGTCGTCGACGAGCTGGAGCCCTACACGCGGGTGACGGCGACGCGTGAGGGCGTGCGCTACCGCATCACCGAGGTCATCCTCGTGCACGACAACGGCCCCGACCACTCCGACGCGGTCATGCGCGCGCTCGAGGAGCGCTACCCGTTCGTGCGCGTCATCTGGCTGAGCCGCAACTTCGGCCAGCACGCGGCGACCATCGCGGGCATGGCGCAGTCGACCGGGCGGTGGATCCTCACCCTCGACGAAGACGGCCAGCACGACCCGGCTTCGATCGGCGACTTCCTCGACACCGCCATCCGCGAGCGGGCCGGCGTGGTCTACGCCCGGTTCACCAACGAGCGCCCGCACGGCTTCTTCCGCAGCCTCGCGTCGAAGTCGTCGAAACGGATGCTCGGCGCCGCCTTCCAGATGCCCGACGCGTCGCAGTTCCAGAGCTATCGCCTGGTGCGCGGCGACGTCGGCCGCAAGCTCGCCGGTTTCGCGGCCACGGGCGTGTACCTCGACATCGCGCTGTCGTGGGTGACCAACCGGGTGGCCACCTCCCCGACCGTGCTCCGCACCGCCGACGGGCGGGTCTCGGGCTACTCGCTCGGCGCGCTGTTCGCCTACTTCTGGCGCATGGTGCTCACCAGCGGCACCACGGGCCTCCGCGCGGTGAGCGTGCTGGGCGGCGTGATCGCGGCGCTCGGCCTCCTCGTGGTGGTCTACGTCGTGGTCACCCCGACCGTGGGCGGAGACCCGGAGGCGGCGGGCTGGGCCTCGCTGATGGTGGTCATCCTGCTCTGCTCGGGCGCCATCCTGGTCTCGCTCGGGGTGATCGCGGAGTACATCGGCGTCTCGCTCAACGTCTCGATGGGCCGCCCGCTCTACCTCGTCGTCGACGACCCCGAGACGATCATGCCCGACGACGACCCGCCGATCGCGCCCGAAGACCTGCCCACCGCCGACACCCTCCCCATCACGGGGACCATCCCGGTGGTGCGGCCCGGCGTCTTCGACGACCGCCGCGACACCGCATGAGCGCCATGCCCGGCCTCGACGAGGTCGTCTTCAGCCGCCCCTATCGCGCCCCGGGCGAGCTGGCGAACCTCGAGGCGGTGCTCCGCTCCGACCACTCGCACGGTGACGGCGACTTCACCCGCAGCGCCACCGAGCGGCTGCGTGCCGTCTCGGGCGCCCCGCACGCGCTGCTCACCACGTCGTGCACGCACGCCCTCGAGATGGCGGGCCTGCTGCTCGGGCTGGGCCCGGGCGACGAGGTGGTGCTGCCCAGCTTCACCTTCCCCTCGGCCGCCACCGCCGTGGTGGCACGGGGCGCGGTGCCCGTCTTCGTCGACATCGACCCGCTCACCGGCAACATCGACCCGCAGCAGGTGGCCGAGGCGCTCACGCCGCGCACCCGCGCGGTGACCGTGATGCACTACGGGGGCGTGCCCGTCGACCTCGACGCCGTGCTCTCGGTCACCGAGCCGGCCGGGGTGGCCCTCGTCGAAGACAACGCCCACGGCCTCGGCGGCAGCTTCGGCGAGCGGATGCTCGGAAGCGCCGGCGTCATGGCCACGCAGAGCTTCCACGACACCAAGAACGTGCACTGCGGCGAGGGCGGGGCACTGCTCGTGAACGACGCGGTGCTGTTCCGGCGCGCCGAGATCCTGCGGGAGAAGGGCACCGACCGCGCCCGCTTCCTGCGCGGCGAGGTCGACAAGTACACCTGGCAGGACCAGGGGTCGAGCTACCTGCCGAGCGAGCTCAACGCCGCGGTGCTCGACGCGCAGCTCGCCGCCTTCGACACCATCCAGGCTGCGCGGCACCGCGTCTGGAACGCGTACGCCGCCGCCCTGGGGGAGTGGGCGGATGCGCGGGGCGTGCGGCTCATGTCGAGCGACCCCGCGCTTGAGCACAGCGCGCACCTGTTCTACCTCGTCATGCCCGACCACGAGGGGCAGCAGGCGCTCATCGCCCACCTCCGCACCCGCGGTGTGCGCGCGGTGTTCCACTACGTCCCGCTCGACACGAGCCCGGCCGGCGAGCACTTCGGAAGGCGGCTGCGCCCGCTCGAGCGGAGCGCGGAGTTCTCGCGGCGCCTGGTGCGCCTGCCGCTGTGGGCAGGGCTCGACGACGCGCAGGTCGAGCGCGTGATCGAGGGCGTGTTGAGCTACCGGCCGTAGCCGCGCATCCGGGGCTCAGACGGTGGCGATGATCTCCATGTGCGGGAACAGGAACATCGCCGACGGCGTCTCGGCCCACTCGCGCCACGCCGCCGAGATCTCCTCGAGCCCGACCTGGCCGGCGGCGCCGATCTCGAGGGCGCGCGGCGCGAAGGCGGAGTGCAGCGACCGGTCGGCCCAGAGCCCACCCCACCAGGCGCGCTCCTCGTCGGAGGCGAAGCACCAGACGGATGCGGTGACCTCGAGCTCGGTGAAACCGGCGTCGAGCGCCCAGCCCTTGAGCGCGCGGCCCGCCCACGGGTCGCCGCCGTTGGAGCGGTGCACGGCGTCGTAGACCTCGCCCCAGCGCACGAGCCCCGGCAGGGGAGGCTGCACGACCGCGCCGCCGTAGTCGACGTCGCGCGCGGCGACGACGCCGCCCGGCTTCGTGACCCGGCGGAACTCGCGGAGCGCCGCGACGGGGTCGGCGAGGTGCTGCAGCACCTGGTGGGCGTGCACGATGTCGAAGGTGTCGTCGTCGAAGTCGAGCGCGTAGGCGTCGCCGGTGTCGAAGGTGACGTTCGTCACACCCTCGGCAGCCGCGAACTCCGCGGCCTGGGCGACGATCTCGGCCGAGGCGTCGACGCCGGTCACCGAGCCGCCCGGGGCGAGCCGGCGGGCGAAGTCGACGGTGATGGTGCCGGGGCCGGAGCCCACGTCGAGGAGCTTCAGGCCGGGTGCCAGGCGGGGCGCGAGGTAGGCGGCGGAGTTCTCCACGGTGCGCCAGGTGTGGGAGCGCAGGACGCTCTCGTGGTGGCCGTGCGTGTACTGCTCGCGAGGTGACATGGCATCAGCCTAGAGCCGCCCGACCGGGCATTCAGGCTCCTCGTGGTTCAATTGTGTGAGCAAGACTTGGGAACGACGAAGGGCATCACGATTCACGCGCTCACCGATACCGATGACCTGTTCGGCCGACCGCTGCAGGTCGGCGACGTGGTCGCCGCGCTGACGCTCTTCTCCGGCGGCTCGACCTGGGAGCTGTGCGTCTCCAGCCTCCTCGAGCACACCAGCGAGACCACCCCCATCGTCGTCTTCGACGACGCGGGGCCGAGCGAGATCGCGGTGCAGGAGCTCGCCGAGGTCGAGAAGCGCTACGGCCGCGAGGTGCACTACTTCAGGCAGCCGAAGAACCGCGGCGTGGTCGGCAACCTCAACACCGCCTTCCAGAAGCTCGCGCCCGCCGACGTCATCGTGCTGAACAGCGACATCATCGTCGGCCCGGAGTGGGACACCAGGCTCATCGCCGCGGCCCGCTCGCGCAGTGACATCGCCACCGCGACCGCCCTCTCGGCCAACGCCACGATCTTCACGGTCGAAGGCCCCGACTCCTGGAAGCTGCAGCCGCCGACCGTCGCCGAGTTCGCCGAGGTCGCCCGCAAGGTCTCCGCCGCGTCGAAGCAGGTGCGCCCCTTCGTGCCGGTGGCCACGAGCTTCTGCACCCTGTTCGCGCGGCACGCGCTGAACGTCGTGGGTCTCCTCGACGAGGAGTTCAGCCCGGGCTACGGCGAAGAGGTCGACTACTCGCTGCGCTGCGTCTCCTACGGCTTCAACCACATCGCCGTCGACGACGTCTACGCCTACCACGCCACCGGGGAGTCGTTCGGCGAGGTCGCGCTCAACTGGCGCAAGATCGACAACGACGAGCTGGTCGCCCGCCGCTTCGAGTACTGGAACGACTGGATCTCGGAGTTCGCCGCCGACGAGGCGACCCCGCTCGAGCGGGTGCGCCGCTACACCTACGCCGTCATCCACGGTCTCACCATCGCCATCGATGCCGAGCTCGTGCATCCGAACCTCACCGGCACCTTCGAGGGCAGCTTCGCGCTCTCGCGCAAGCTGGCCCTGCACCCCGACGTGCAGCGCGTCATCTGGGTGGCCTCGGGTGAGCGGGTGGGCCCGCTGCGGGCGATGCTCGCCGAGGCGAAGGTCGACACCATCGAGGTCTCCACCATCGCCGACCTCTACGCCGCGAAGGTCGACGTCGACCTGGCCTTCCGCCCCTACCAGGACTTCACCGGCGCCACCTGGCCCGCCATCTCGGGCTTCTCGCGGCGCAATATGATCTGGATGCTCGATCTCATCGCGTTGCTGAACCCGCACTATGCGGTCGACTACGACGACTTCGCCGCCAAGAACGCCGTCGCGCGTAAGGGCTGGGAGAACGCGGACGCGATCGGCGTGCTCACCCCGCACGTGGCCAAGACGCTCACCGCGTACTACTCCGGCACGAGCGACAGCGACAAGATCGTCGTGCTGCCGAACGGCTCGCCCGAGCAGCCCGCGCCCGCCGCGGGGGCCTGGAACCTCGAGAACGCGGGGCTCGAGGCGCTCGCCGACACGCCCTACATCCTGGTGCTCGGCACCAACTACCTGCACAAGAACGTGCCGTGGCTCATGCGGGTGGGGCTGCGCCTGAAGTCCCTCGGCTGGGAGGGCCGCTTCGTGTTCGCCGGGCCCACCCCCGACTCCGGGCACTCGGCCCAGCTCGAGGCCGACCTGATCGAGCTCTCCGGCGCAGACTGCTTCACCTTCCTCGGCCGGGTCAGCGACAGCGACAAGATCAGGCTCATCAGCGGCGCCACCCTCGTGGCCTCGCCGTCGATCACCGAGGGCTGGGGCATGATCCCCGGCGAGGCCGTGCACTACGGCTCCACCCCCATCTCCTCGCGCGGCGGCGGTCTCGGCGACATCGGCCCGGCCGACGCGAAGTACCTCGAGTTCCGCGACGACGAGGCCGACGCCCAGACGCTGCTCGAGCTGGTGAACGACCTCGACGCGCGCCAGCGCCAGCGCGAGCTGTGGGAGGCGGCCACCCAGCAGTACCAGTGGGCCGACACCGCGCAGACCGTCGTCACCGCCGGCTTCGACGCCCTGCTGCGGCACCGCCAGTTCCGGCTCGACGAGCGCACCGCGCAGAAGATCGTGCTCACCGGCGCCCCCTCGGTGGCCCGCCGGCTCGCCGACAGCTCGGTCACCCTGCTGCCCGTGGGCAGCCGGCGTCGGCGCGTGGTGAAGCGACTGCTGGGCGGTGCGGCCGAGTGACCCTCAGCGCCCCCACCCGCCAGCAGCCCCTGCCGGTGTTCTCGCCGGCGGGGCCGACGGAGCCCGCCGTCTGGATCCGCACGCACGGCATCGAGGTGCTGGTGCCCGCCGCCGACCAGGTCGTGACGCCCTACATGGAGCGCAAGAAGGAGTGGGACGGCACGGTGCTCTCGGCCGTGCTCGACAGCCTCACCCCGAAGAGCTCGTTCCTCGACGTCGGCGCCATGGTGGGGTACTTCTCGGCCTCGGTGGCGAAGAAGATCCCCGACGGCCGGATCGTGGCCGTCGAGCCGCTGCGGTCGAACCTCGAGCTCGCCTCGCTCAACCTCTCGAACTTCGACAACACCCTGCTGCTCGAGGGGGCGGTGACCGACTCGCCCGAGAAGGCCTGGGCGATCATCCCCGACGAGACCAACCGCGGCAACACGCGAGTGGGTGTCGCATCAGGAGCACCGGATGCGTCGGTCGCCGCCGACCGCGTGCCCACCGCCACCCTCCGCTCGCTCGTGAAGCGCTACCGCAGCGACGTGGTGAAGATCGACGTGCAGGGCCTCGAGCGCCAGGTGCTCGACTCGCTCGGCGCCGGCCGGGGCCTTCCGCGCAACCTCACCGTCTTCACCGAGATCTCGCCCGCCGCGTGGGAGGGGGAGTCGGCGATCGCCCGGATGGTCGAGCGTTTCGCCGCCTCCGGTTTCGACGCCTACTTCCTCGGCGAGGGCAGCGCCTACTCGGCCTTCTCGCCGACGCGCCTCTCCCGGCTGGTGGGTTTCGGCTCGCGCTGGGTCGACCACTTCGACATGGTGCTCACCCGCGGCCGCTACGCCGCGACGATCAAGAACAGGATCTGAGATGCCCACCGCTCCCGAGCTCCGTCAGGAGGGCTCGCTCCGCCTCGGCGGCACCGTCATCGTCTGGTGGGCGTTCGCCGCTCCGGAGCTCTCGGCCTGGCGCTACGCCCAGCCCGAGACCTTCGGCGAGCCCGACACCTCGCACGTCTCCCTGAGCGCCGACTTCCTGGCCCTCGCCGCCTCGCGCGCCGACGATGCCGAGGTGCAGGTGCTCGCGCCCTGGTCGGTGTTCCAGCCCGAGTTCGACTGGCCGGCCGACGCCGCCGCCTGCGGCTGCCTCGAGCGCAACGGCTTCGCCGACGTCGCCCGCGAGCTGAACGGCGACACCCTGGTGCCCTCGCCCGGGCCGGTGTTCGACCGCTTCCTCATCAAGGCCGAGGTGCTCGAGGCCCTCTCCGCCGCCACCACGGCCGACAGCGAGACCTCCTTCAACACGTGGGCGAGCGTGGTCGGCGTCGACCACTCGTACTTCGCTCCCGCGTTCGCCGACCTCACCGCGCCCACCGATGTCATCCGTCGCAGCTCCCAGACCAAGCACACCGGCGAGGCGCACGAGGCCTACAACCGGGCGTTCGACGCCTACTTCTACGGCGGGCTCCCGGTGCGCCTCGGCCGCACGAGCAAGTCGGTCTACCTCGACACGCTCGAGGCCCGGCACGGCTACGCCTACGGCCCGGCGGGCGCCGAGACGGTCGGCCGCGAGCTCTCCACCATCAACTCGATGCGGCTCGTGCGGCGGTTCTGCTGCACCTCCGACGAGGCGCGGGGCATGAAGGTGTTCGCGTCGAAACTCGAGCGGGTCGCGGAGTCGACGAGTTTCGTCTGAGCGGCGTCCCCTAGAATCGTCGGGTGCAGATTCGCGAACTGAGCATCCCCGACAGCTATGAGATCACGCCGAAGCAGTTCGGCGACGACCGTGGCGTCTTCCTCGAGTGGTACCGCTTCGACAAGCTCGAAGACGAGATCGGCCACTCCCTCGACCTGGCGCAGGCGAACACCTCGGTGTCGAAGCGGGGTGTGGTGCGGGGCATCCACTTCGCCGACATCCCGCCGAGCCAGGCGAAGTACGTCACGGCCACCCACGGTGCGGTGCTCGACTACGTCATCGACATCCGCGTGGGTTCGCCGACCTTCGGGCAGTGGGACTCGGTGCTCCTCGACGACACCGACCGCCGGGCCATCTACCTCTCCGAGGGTCTCGGTCACGCCTTCGTGGCGCTCACCGACAACGCGACGGTGAGCTACCTCGTGACCTCGACCTTCAACGCCGAGCGCGAGCACGGCATCGACCCGCTCGACCCCGAGGTCGCGCTGCGCTTCCCCGAGGAGGCCGGCGAGCTGCTGCTGTCGCCGAAAGACACGGATGCGCCGAGCCTGGCCGAGGCGAAGGAGTCGGGTCTCCTCCCGACGTGGGAGGAGGCGCGCGCGTTCTACGCGTCGCTGACGGAGAAGGGCCGCTGATGAAGGGCATCATCCTCGCCGGCGGGTCGGGCACCCGGTTGTGGCCGATCACGAAGGGCATCTCGAAGCAGTTGATGCCCATCTACGACAAGCCGATGATCTACTACCCCCTGTCGACCCTCATGATGGCCGACATCAACGAGATCCTCATCATCACGACCCCCGAGTACAACGAGCAGTTCCGGGCTCTCCTCGGCGACGGCAGCGAGCTCGGCATCCGGCTGGAGTACGCGGTGCAGCCCTCGCCCGACGGTCTGGCGCAGGCGTTCATCATCGGTGAAGAGTTCATCGGCGACGACAGTGTGGCGCTGGTGCTCGGCGACAACATCTTCCACGGTGTGGGACTGGGGTCGTCGTTGCGCACGAACGAGGCGCTGACCGGCGCGAAGATCTTCGCGTACCACGTGTCGAACCCGCGCGCCTACGGTGTGGTGGAGTTCGACGAGGCGTTCACCGCGATCTCGATCGAGGAGAAGCCGGAGCGGCCGAAGTCGAACTACGCCGTTCCCGGTCTGTACTTCTACGACAACTCGGTGGTGGAGATCGCGAAGTCGATCACCCCGTCGGCGCGTGGCGAGCTGGAGATCTCGACGGTGAACGAGCGGTACCTCGAGCAGGGCGCCCTGCACGTGCAGGTGCTCGACCGCGGCACGGCCTGGCTCGACACCGGAACCTTCGAGTCGATGATGCAAGCGTCGGAGTACGTGCGGGTGATCGAAGACCGTCAGGGCTTCAAGATCGGCTGCATCGAGGAGATCGCCTGGCGGGCCGGCTGGATCGACACCGAGCAGCTCTCCAAGCTCGCCGATCCGCTGGTCAAGAGCGGATACGGCGCGTACCTCAAGACCCTCATCGCGGCCGCCTCCGAGTGATCGTCCCCGCCCCGCGCCCGCGGGGTGGCCTCCGTCTCCCTACCTGACCGATTGACACGCACGTGATCACACCGCAACTCGCCATGACCATCCTGGGGGCCGACCTGGCCGTTCCTCTGGTCGACGAGACGTTCCAGCACCTCGGCGAGATCGTCGAACTGCGCCGGGCGCTCTCGGCGAGGCGCGTGGTCGTCACCGGCGGGGCCGGGAGCATCGGCGGCGCGCTCGCGGTGGAGCTCATCAGCGACCCGGAGCGCACTGCCCCGGTCGTCGTCATCGACACCAACGAGCGCAGTGTCGCCTCGCTCATCAACTGGGTGAACGCGCTGGGCCTTCGCGACAACCTCGTCACCGTGGTAGCCGACGTCTCCGACCCCGTTCAGATGGCCGAGGTGTTCGACGAGGTGCGCGGCGAGGTGGTGGTGCACGCGGCTGCCGTGAAGCACGTTGGCACCTGCGAGGCCAACCCGCGACTCGCCGAGCGGGTGAACGTCGACGCCACGCGCATCCTGCTCGCCGAGAGCGAGAAGCGCGGCGTGGAGCGCTTCCTGCTGGTCTCCACCGACAAGGCGACCTCGCGCATGAACGTGCTGGGCCAGAGCAAGTACCGCGCGGAGCTCGAGGTCGCCGCCGCCGCGACGCGGGGTCTCGGGGCTGCGTCGGTGCGGCTGCCCAACGTGTGGGGGTCGAGCGGTTCGGTCGTCGAGCTCTGGCGTCAGTCGATCGCCCTGGGTCTTCCCGTGACGTTGTTCGGGCCGGAGACCACGCGGTACTACCAGTCGGTCTACGACACCGTGCGCATCCTGCTCACGCTCGTCACCAGCCCGGTGTCGACGGGCGGGAGCACCTTCGTGGTCTCCGACGCGGTGCGCATCCCGCTCGGCGAGGTTCTGCAGCGGGTGACGGATGCGGCGGGCGACGCGGGCGAGCTGGAGCACCGCATCGAGGCTCCGCGGCCGGGCGAGATCGCCCACGAGCAGCTCACCAGCCCGGAGGAGAGCTACCGGGAGACCGGGTGGGCCGGGATCCTCGAGCTCGTCCACGACGCGCACGACGCGCAGTAGCCGGGCGCCCGGGTCTCAGCCCTCGGGGAACTCGAACTTCGGCGGGGTGCCGACGAGTTCGGGGTAGAGCTGGGCGAAGAACTCGAGCTTGAGGTCGAACAGGCCGTACGACTGGTTCGTCTCGTCCATCACGAACTCGATCTCGACGTCGAGCTTCTCGAGCCGCTTGCCGAGCTTCTTGGCGTACCAGGTGAACCAGAGGTCGTCGACGAACCAGAACCGCTCGGGCAGTGTCGTGAAGAACTCGTCGTCGAGGAAGATCGAGGAGTCGCAGATCATGCCGCCGGGGCCGACGTGGTCGACCGGCCCGCCGACGTCGGCGGGCTTGCGGTCGTAGTACTCCCGCCCCACCTCGAAGG
This sequence comes from Herbiconiux sp. SALV-R1, assembly GCF_013113715.1. Taxonomy (GTDB): domain Bacteria; phylum Actinomycetota; class Actinomycetes; order Actinomycetales; family Microbacteriaceae; genus Herbiconiux. Next base: position 2,674,322 of record NZ_CP053344.1, on the reverse strand, counting down.
CCCACCAGGCGGCCACGACGTCGGGGGCGTAGGCGGCGCGCGCCGCGCTCACGAAGCCCGGCTGCAGGTTCTCGTCGTCGTCGACCACGATCACCGGGCCCGGCCCGTAGGCCTTGGCGTGCTCCCGGGCCAGGTAGAACCTGCCCATGGAGCCGAGGTTGTAGGGGGTGCGCACGATCTGCACGCTCTTCAGGGCACCCGTGGCGCGGAACTCGCGCAGCACGCCGAGGTAGAACTCGTGGTCGAGCTTGTTGCTGTTCCAGATGTGCAGGGTGACGCCGTCGGGGTGGTCCTGCCCGTCGAGGGAGCGCAGCATGTCGATGAGGCGGGTGGGCCGGTTCCACAGGCACATCGTCACGGGCACCTCGCGGCCGGTGGTCTCCTGGTAGTGCACCCGCGTGCTGCGGTAGTGGCCGTGCAGCAGACGGCGGCGGATGACGCGCTTGGCGAGCCTGCGTGCGGTGTCGACGGCGCTCATGCCCTCTTCCCCCTGGTCTCGAGTCGGGTGCGCACGGCGAGGCCCGCCCGCAGGGCGAGTCGCAGCGGGAACAGTAGCGGCCCCCGGTACTTCTGCGAGAGGAAGCGGTAGGCGCTCTTGTGGTGCGCGGCGATCATCACGGCCGACTCGTTCACCGTCGAGTGCCCGCCCGAGTGCTCCACCACGGCGGCGGGCTCGTAGCGGTTGCGCCAGCCGGCCTTGCCGAGCCGGTAGCCGAGGTCGACGTCTTCGAAGTACATGAAGTAGCTCTCGTCGAAACCGCCGAGCTGCTCGAAGGCTGTGCGCCGCACGAGCAGGCACGAACCGGAGAGCCAGCCGACGTCGGCGGCGCCCGCCTCGGGGGAGCCGGCGTGGTAGCGCTTCGTCCAGGGGTTCTCGGGCCAGACGCGGGCGAAGAGGGCGTGGCCGATGCCGTTGCGCAGCGACGGCACCGAGCGCGCCGAGGGGTAGGTGACCCCGTCGGTGAGCACCTGGGGGCCCACCGAGCCGATGTCGGCGGCGGATGCTCCGGTCGCCACCAGCAGATCGAGCGCACCGGGGTGCAGCACGATGTCGGGGTTCGAGATGAGCACCCATTCCACCGAGGCGGGCAGCGCGGCGACGGCAGCGTTCATCCCGCCGCCGTAACCCGGGTTGGCGGGCAGCGGCACATAGGTGGCGCCGTGCTGCTCGGCGAGGCTCGCGGCGGGCGACGGGCCCACGGCACCCGGCTTGTTGTCGGCGACGACGACGAGCGGATGCGCGGCCGTCGCCTGCTCGATCGACCCGAGGAACCCGGGCAGCACCGACTCGGAGGCGTAGCTCACCGTGACCACGGCCAGGGTGCCGGTCTGCCGGGCCCCCGGCGCGTGGGCGCCCTGGGGGTCGGTGGCCGGATCGGTGGCGGGGGGCGGCGGGGTCATGCGGCGGCGGCTCCGTCGTAGGCGGCGAGGTAGATCTCGGCGCAGGCGAGCCAGGTGAAGGCGGCGCTGCGGGCGAGGCCGTCGGCGGCGAGGCGCTCGCGCTCGGCGTCGTCGGCGAGCAGCGCCTGGATGGCGGCGGTGAGGGAGTCGCTGTCGGGCTCGCTGTAGGCGACGGCGTCGCCGCCCACCTCGGGGATGGAGAGGCGGCGGGTGGTGAGCACCGGGGCTCCGGAGGCCATCGCCTCGAGCACCGGGAGGCCGAAGCCCTCGCCGAGGCTCGGGTACACCACGAGCCGCGAGCCGCCGAGGAAGGCCGAGAGGAGGTCGAGCGGCAGGTAGCCCGCCTCGATCACGCCGTCGGCACCGGTCTCGAGCAGGGCGATCGCCTCCTCGTCCCACCCGCGCGAGCCGGAGAGGGCGAGCGGGGGAGCCGAGGGGTCGGCGGCCCGCACCGCCTGCACGGCGCGAAGGAGGGCGGGAACGTTCTTGCGGGGCTCGATGGTGCCGAGGAAGGCGATCCAGTCGGCCTCGCCCGCGAGCCCGAGCTTCTGCCTGACCCGGTCGACGGCGTCGAGGGTCGGGGGATGGAACACCTCGCGGTCGACCCCGAGTCGCGCCACCGACATCCGGGGCCTGATGGCGGGCACGTGCCGGCGGAGCTCGGTGGCGGTGGCCTCGCTCACGGTCACCAGCTCGTCGGCGAGGCGGCAGGCCCAGCGCGTCCAGCGCCGGAAGAAGGTCGCCTTGAGGCGCGAGTGCACCTCGGGCGAGCCGAAGAAGGTGGCGTCGTGCACCGTCACCACGCGGCGCGCGCGGGTGGTGAGCGGGAAGGTGTAGTGCGGGGAGTGGATGACCGTGCAGCCGAGCCGCTCGGCGAGCCTGGGCAGGCCGGTCTGCTCCCAGACAAAGCGGCCGCCGCGGCTGTCGACCTGCTTCGGGGCGAGGTGGTAGCGGTGCGAGGGGGCGGTCTCGCGGAGGAAGTCGCGGTCGCGCTCCTTCACCACCACGTCGATGGTGCGACCCGCCTGGTGCAGGCCCGTGGCGACTCCGGCGATGAACCGGGCGACCCCGCCGCGCGACGGCGGGATGGAGGTCGCGTCGAGGAGCACGCGCGGTTCAGGGGACACCCACCAACTTTAGGCTATCGTTGTTCGCGGTCGCGCGCCCTGATGTGCGACCGAGCGAGGATGAATGGGATACCTGAAAGAAGTCTTCGGATCACGGGAGCTCCTGGCGAATCTGACGCTCCGCGAGATCCGGGGTCAGTACAAGCGCACCATCTTCGGTCAGCTCTGGTCGCTCGCGAACCCGCTCGCCGCGATGGTGGTGTACACCTTCGTGTTCGCCTTCATCTTCCGCGTGCAGCCCGACCCTGGAGACCCCTCGGGCCTCAACGTGTTCGCGCTGTGGCTGCTCTGCGGCCTGCTGCCGTGGACGTTCTTCCAGAACGTCGTGAACTCCGGCATGGGCTCGCTGCTGCTGAACGCGGGGCTGGTGCAGAAGGTCTACTTCTCGCGCATCGTGCTGCCGCTGTCGTACGTCGGCTCGGTGGGCTTCAACTGGCTGTTCGAGATGGCGGTGCTCGTCGTCGCCCTCAGCATCGCCGGCGCCTTCGTGCTGCCGTTCCTGCCGCTGGCGCTCCTGCTCATGGTCGTGCTCGCGGTCTTCGCCACCGGCGTGGCGCTCATGCTCGCCGTGGCGAACGTGCACTTCCGCGACACCCAGTACTTCATGAGCATCATCATGCAGATCTGGATGTACCTCACCCCGATCGTGTACCCCATCAACCTCGTCGCCACGCAGTCGCGTGACATCGGGGGTCTGTTCGGGTCGAACATCACCCTGCTCGACATCTACCAGCTCAACCCGATGGAGCGGTTCGTCTCCGTCTTCCGGCAGCTGCTCTACGACGCCCGCTGGCCCGACTGGGGAGACTTCCTGGTCTGCGTCATCTGGGCCGCCGTGTCGCTCACCATCGGCATCCTGGTGTTCCGGCGCAGCGAGAAAGGACTGGCTGAACTCCTGTGACCGAGCTCGCCGTGAGAGTCGAGAACGTCAGCAAGCGCTTCCGGCTCTACAAAGAACGCAACCAGACCCTGAAGGCCACCGTCATGCGCGGTCGCCGCTCCGTGCACGAGGACTTCTGGGCCCTGCAAGACGTCTCCTTCGACGTGCCGGAGGGCTCGACCTTCGGCCTCATCGGGAGCAACGGCTCGGGCAAGTCGACCCTGCTGAAGTGCCTGGCGAAGATCTACTACCCCGAGAAGGGCAGCATCACGCCCTATGGCAAGGTGGCGGCGCTGCTCGAGGTCGGCTCCGGGTTCCACCCCGAGCTGTCGGGCCGCGAGAACATCTTCCTCAACGGGTCGATCCTCGGCATGAGCCGCAAGGAGATCCAGGCGAAGTACGACGAGATCGTCGACTTCTCGGGTGTCGCGGAGTTCATCGACCAGCCGGTGAAGAACTACTCCTCGGGCATGTACGTGCGCCTCGGCTTCTCGATCGCCATCAATGTCGACCCGCAGATCCTCGTGGTCGACGAGGTACTCGCGGTCGGTGACGCCGAGTTCCAGGACAAGTGCCGCCGTAAGTTCTCCGAGCTCCGCGACAAGGGCCGCACCGTCATCCTGGTGAGCCACTCGATGGAGATGGTGCGCGACATGTGCGACCACGCCGCCTGGCTCAACCACGGCCATCTGGTGACAGCCGGCGAGGCCGACCCCACCATCCAGGCCTACCTCGACTCGCTCGGCTCCGCCGGCGAGCGCGAGGGCGGCCACGGGTAACCCCCGCCCGCCGAAAGAGCGCGAAAGGCCCCCTCAGCTCGCTGATGGGGGCCTTTTGCGCTCTCTCGACGCCGCCTCAGGAGCCCTTACCGGTGCGGGAGGAGAGGCGGGAGGTGACCTTCTCGCGGAGCATGGGCACGCCGCCCTCGAACACGTAGTAGCGGGCGAGCGCGAGGTCGCGGCGGAGGCCGTGGCGGCCCGACGCGATGCGGTGGAACTTCTCCTCCTTCGACAGTTCCACCTGGAAGCCGGCGCGGGAGCGGCCGGTGGGCCGGCCTGCGGCGGCGCCGATGAGCTCAAGCGCGCGGTCGGGCGCGGGCTCCGGGTTGCGGCAGAACTCGAGCAGGGGCTCGAGCACGCGCTCCCAGGTGAAGTCCTCGCGCACCCGGGTCACCGCGGCGCGCGCCGCGGCGTTCGCCGCCGGGTCGTAGAGCACGCTCTCGAGCGCGGCGGCGAGAGCATCCACATCCCGCTCCGGCACGGCCACGCCGAGCCCCTCGGCAGCCACCAGGTCGCCGAACGAGTCGCCGCCGGTGGTGACGATGGGCAGGTTCGCCCAGAGGTAGTCGAGGATGCGCGTGCGGAACGAGAACGTCGTCTCGATGTGGTCGAAATGGGTGGAGACCCCCGCATCCGCTTCGAGCAGATAGTTCTGCCGGTCGTCGAGGTCGACCCAGGTGTCGTTGAAGAAGACGTTCTTGCCGGTGAGCCCGAGCTCTTCGGCGAGCCGCCTGGTCTGCTGCACGATCGCCATCTCGGGCACCTCGGGGTTCGGGTGCGCGACGCCGAGGAAGAACAGGCGGATGTCGTCGTGCGTCTCGGCCACCTTGCCGATCGCCCGCACCAGGGTGAGCGTGTCGAACCAGTTGTAGATGCCGCCGCCCCAGATGACGACCTTGTCGTTCTCGCCGATGCCGGGCACCACGCCGCGGAGCGTCTTGCGGGTGTGCTGCGGGGGAGTCGAGTCGAGGCCGAACGGCGCGAGCGCGATGAGGTTCTCGAGCTTGTCGTCGGCTGCGTAGTTGTCGGCGTTCACCCGGCCGAGGGCGGCGAGCTGGCCGAGCCAGAACAGCCGCTGCCGCTCGGAGGCGCAGAGGAAGAAGTCGGCCCGCTCGAGCTGCTGGTTGAGCACCTCGGTGGCCGAGGCGACCTGGTGGTTCCAGCGGATCTTGCCGTGCTCGCGGCCCTGCTCGAGCTGCTCGAGGTGCATCGGGTCGTAGATGTCGGCGATCATGATCTTCGACGAGGCCTGCAGCGTGGTGAAGTGCCGCAGCGCGTAGCCCTGGAAGAAGATGACGTCGGCCCACTCCTCGTGCACCCGCATCTGCCGCTCGTTCTGCAGGCCCACGTGGTGCACCTCGAAGTCGGGGCTGGTGCGATTCGCGCTCGTCCAGGTGACCAGTCGCACCTCGTGCTCGGCCGAGAGCGCCTGGCTGATCTTCCAGGCGCGCAGCGCCGGCCCCGCCATCTTCGCGCCGATCGTGTCGCCGGTGATGACGAGGATGCGCGTCTTCTGGGTCGACTCGCGGATGCCGAGCGCGTTCACGACGGCCTCGTAGCCGTCGAGGTAGCCCTGGTTCATCGACAGCGGCGAGAAGAAGCCGTCGGCGAGCCGGAACACCTCGGTGTCGGTGCGGATGCGCGTGGACTGGATGGCGGCACGGTCGGGTGCCAGGGAGGGCAGCTCGGCCACGAAGCGGTCGGCGCCGAACACGCTGGTGAGCACCTTCTTCGGGGTGGACTGGTCGTCGCTCTTCTCCTCCGCACCCCCGGCCCGGCGGATGTCGAACGACTCGGAGTCGACCCCCGTCTCGGCGACGGCCCGCCGCGACGCCAGGGCGAGTGCCCCCGCGAGGTAGGTGCCGAGGTTCTCGTCGCCGATGTTCTTGTAGAGCACGATGAGGGCGTTGCGCTCGAGCAGGTAGTCCTCGCGGTACTGGCCGAACGACGACATCGAGCCGTGGTGGCGGTGCCGCACGATCGACTCGGGGGCGAAGCGCACGCGGTAGCCGCGGAGGGTGAGCCGCCAGCCGAGGTCGACGTCGTCGTAGAACATGAACAGGCGCTCGTCGAAGCCGCCCACTTCGGCGAACACGGAGCGGCGCACGAACAGGGCCGATCCGGTGCCGAACAGGATGTCGCGGGGCTCGTCGAAACCGGGGCCGTCGGGCTTGCCGAGGTTCGGCTTGAAGCCCATGCCGAACCAGGTGAGCCCGGGGCCGGCGAAGTCGATGATGCGACCCTCCCAGTCGAGCACCTTGCTGCCGACGGCCGCGACGGCGGGGGAGACGTCGAACTGCTCGAGCGCCTTGTCGATCCAGGCGGCGTCGGGCTTGGCGTCGTTGTTGAGGAAGGCGAGGAACTCGCCCTTGGCCGAGGCGGCACCGAGGTTCGAGCCGCCGGTGAAGCCGAGGTTCTCCTTGCTCGTGACGATGCGCACCCGCTTGTCGCCCGAGAACGCGGCGGTGAGCCGGGCCAGGCTGTCGTCGCCCGAGCCGTTCTCGACGACCACCACCTCGAGCGCGCCCGGCTTCGAGGGGAGCGCGAGCGTCTGCGTGACGCACTCGATGGTGTCGTCGGCGCCGCGGAAGTTGACGACGACGACCGAGACCGAGCCGGTGGAAGAGATCATGGGTGCGGGCTCCTGCTGTTCGTGACGGGCGCTCGTGGCCCTGTCCACTCTAGGGCGTGCTCCCTGAACGGATAGGATCGGGGAACCGTGGCAGAGAACTCGGGCGCTCCGACGCCCTCGACCAGCGTCGTGATCGTGAACTGGCGGCAGCCCGCCCTCACCGAGCGGGCCGTGGAGTCGGTGCGGGGGCAGGGCGCCGAGATCGTCATCGTCGAGAACGAGGCGGGCCCCGACGCCGAAGCCTTCTGGAGCACCCGCGTGCCCGAGGCCGTCGTCGTCGTGAACCCGGGCAACGAGGGCTTCGCGGGCGGGGTGACCAGCGGCATCGCCCGCGCCTCGGGCGAGGTGATCGTGCTGCTCAACAACGACGCCGTGGCCGACGCGGACTTCCTGCGGGCGGGCCTCGCGCGGCTCGCCGCCGAGCCGCCCACTGTCGCCGCCGTGGCCGCCCACGTCGTGCTCGAGGGGCGCTACCGCCCCGCCGGCTCCGCCGAGCGCTCGGGCACGGGCACGCTGGTCGGCATCGACGGCGAGCGCTGGCTGCGTCTCCCCGACGGGGCTGCCGGGGGCGTCGAGCTCACGAACAGCACCGGGGTCGTGCTGACGCGTTCCGGCAACTGCTACGACCGCGACTGGCTGCGGCCCACGGAGGCCGGGCCCGCGCATCCGTCGTCTCCCCGCCTGTTCGCCTTCACCGGGGGTGCGGTGTTCCTGCGCCGTCGGGTGCTCGACGAGCTCGGCGGCCTCGACACCCGCTTCTTCATGTACTACGAAGACGTCGACCTGTCGTGGCGGATGCGCCTCGCCGGCTACGACATCGTCTACGAGCCCGGCGCGCGGGTGGTGCACCGCCATGCCGGGTCGAGCGACCACGACTCGCCGCTGGTGCGCACCTACAGCATCCGCAATCGCAGTCTCACGATGCTGAAGAACGCGCCAGGGCGCGCGGTGCTGGCGGTGCTGGCGCGCACGGCGGCGCGGGCGGCGACGGATGCGGTGCGCGGCATGCGTCACCACGGTCGCGGCCCGGGGTCGGGTGCGTTCCTCTCCCGCGCGGGGTGGAGGCTCTACTTCGTCAGCGTGCTGCGACTGACCCCCGCGCTGCTGCGGGAACGTCGGCGCACGAGCGCCGCCGCCCGCCGCCGCGTGTTCGCCGACTTCGCCCGCTGACGCCGCGGGCCGAGCCGCGCCGGGCAACGCGCCCGGGCGGTGGCCTACCGCTCCTTGCCGCCCGGCAGCCGCCGCTTGATGGCGCGCAGCACGCCCTTCGGGCCGAGCTCCTGCACCTGTCCGCGCACCTGGCGCGCGCGTGCGGCGCCCGTGTCGACGGCCTCGACGACCTTGTAGGCGCGTCGGGCCCTGATGAGCTCGTTGTCGTAGGAGGCCTCGGCGAAGCGCTCGGCGATGCGCGCCGTGTAGGCGGCGACCGAGCGGAAGTAGAGAAACCTGCGGCGCAGCCGCGCGAGGTCGACGGGCAGCGCGAGCTCCTCGTCGACGATCTCGAGCAGTCGCGCGTTGTAGTCGTCGAGCGACCGCACCTCGTCCGGTGTCACGGTGACCGTGAGCCCCTCGGCCGCGGTGACGGCCGCGGGGAGCTCGGCGAACCGGGAGAAGAAGACGGTGCCGTCGCCCAGCCCGAGCCCGTCGACCACCTCGTGCGCCACCTCGGTGTCGAACAGCACGACGGGCTTGCCGTGCTTCGCCGCCTCGGCGATCGGCAGCCCGAAGCCCTCGTACGCCGACGGGAACACCACCACCGAGGCGCCGGCGTAGAGCCTCGACACCTGCCGGTCGGAGAGCAGGCCGCCACGGATCGGCACGATCTCGTCGCCGCGGTCGTCGAACTCGCCGCCGAACACGACGACGGGGCGGCCGCCGCCGCGGAGGGCGTCGACGGTCTCGGCGAGCTGCTTGTGCGGGTAGGAGTTGCCCACCACGAGCACGTAGCCGGCGGCTGCGACCGCGGCGCGCTGCCGCTCGCTCAGGGCGTCGCCGTCGTTCTTCGCCTCCAGCTCGACCCTGGCGGCACCCTGGTGCACGACCGTGATGCGGCTGCGCGCCTCGGCTGTGACCTCGGGGAAGTACGCGAGCGTGTCGTCGACGGTGGCCTGGCTGATGGCCACGGTGCGGTCGGCGTAGGCGAGCGAGTCGCGCAGCACCTGCTTGCGGGCGGCGTCGTTCTCGCGCAGCGACAGCAGTCTGGTGCCGATGATGTCGAGGTGGGTGACCACCCAGCGGGCGCAGAAGCGGTTGAAGCGCAGGATCTGCTTCTCGTGCCCGAGCGGCACCAGGGCGATGCCGAGGTCGAAGAGCTCGTTGACGTCGTGGTTCCAGATGCTGCGGAAGCCGAAGCGGTCGAGCCCGAAGAACTTCTGCGCCTCGATGGAGGAGGCGATGACGAACTCGGCGTCGAGCTCGCCCCTGGCCTGCTTCTCCGACAGCAGGGTGAGGAACGACAGCGCGTTGCGCGAGGTGCCGTCGTAGCGGAGCGTGAGGTCGTAGAGGTCGATCAGCACACGCTTGTCGGGGTCGTTGCCGTCGATGAAGTCGGCGAACCAGTCGATCGGGTCGATGTCGTGCTCGAGGTACTGGTCGATGGAGGAGCGGAAGTGCGGGTAGCGCTCGAAGATGAGCTCCTCGTTGCGCGTGCGCAGCCCGTCGGAGTCGAACTCGCTCTCGCTGAAGCTCCGGCTGCCCTCGTGGATGACGTAGGCGTGGTTGGCGAACAACGAGGAGTAGCCGTGGGTGTTGATGCGCAGGCAGAAGTCGACCTCTTCGCCGTAGCCCGGGTTGAACACCTCGTCGAACAGCCCGAACTGGTCGAGCAGCGACCGGCGCACCAGGAAGCAGAAGCCGATGGCCACGGGGGCGACCGTGTAGCGCGGCAGTTCGTCGCGCAGCGACGCGAACTTGCGGAGCGAGTGCTCGATGTCGTCGGGCCCGCGGCGGGGCCTCGACACGAAGGGGAAGGAGGCGATGGTGGCGTGGTTGCTGCGCGGGCACACGACGCCGTGCTTCTCGCCGGCGTGCAGCACGCGGGCGAGTTCTTCGACGGCCCCCGACAGCAGCACCGCGTCGCTGTTGAGCAGCAGCACGTCGTTGCCCGAGTCGTCGAGCTCGAAGGCGGCCCGGTTGCACGTGCTGCCGAAGCCGAGGTTCTTCGGGTTGCGGGCGTAGAAGGCGTTCTCGACGCCGTCGATGAGCTCGAGCAGTCGCGTCTCGATGGCGTCGGCGTCTGGCCCGACGTCGTTCACCAGCAGCAGGCGGTTGCGCGGGAGGCCGCCGTGCTCGAGCACGCTCTGCACGCAGCGCTCGAGCGAGGGCAGGTCGCCGTAGACGGGCACCACGATGGTCACGGGCGGGGGAGGGCTGAGGTCTTCGGCGCCCGCGGCCAGTGCGGCCGAAGCTGCGGTGCCGGCGCGGCCCGAGCGCACCCGAGCCTCCTCGAACTGCCGCACCGTGTCGTCGAGGGTGGGGTTCCGCACCGTCTGCCATTCGTCGCGCATGAGCTCGACGTCGTCGGCGAGGCCGATCCAGAACTCGGTGAGGTGGGGCAGCTTCGGCACCCGCGGGGCGGTGCGCGCCAGCTCGGTCATCGCCGCGATGACGTCGGAGAGCGGGTAGCGGCCGGCCACTGCCGCGGCGTCGCCGGGCGCTGCGGCGGCGTGGGCGCGCAGCAGGGCCGGGTCGGCGGCGTAGCGGGCCAGGGCGTCGGCGATGTCGGAGACCTCGGCCGAGGTGACGAAGCCCGAGCTGCCGTCGGCGATGAGCTCGCTCGTTCCTCCGGCGTCGATGCCGACCACCGGCGTTCCCTGCGCCAGGTACTCCAGGGTGACGCGCCCGAACGCCTCGCTGCGCGAGAGCATGAGGGCGACGTCGGCGTCACGGATGTAGGGGCGCGGGTCTTCGCGGTAGCCCTCGACGCGCACCCGGTCGGCGACGCCGAGCCGTGCCGCCGTGTCGAGCAGGGCGCTGTGGTACTCGGGGTGGTCGAGCGGGCCCACCAGGGTGAGGCGCGCGTCGACACCGCGCGCGCGGAGCTCCCCGAGCGCCTCGACGGCGAGGTGCTGGCGCTTGGCCGGGCCGACGGTGCCGACCATGAGGAGGTCGAGGGTGCCCTCGTGACCGTCGCGAGCATCCGTCGCCTGTGCCGCCACCGAACCCGCCTCGGCGGAGACGGGTGCCGTGCGCAGCGTCTCGACGTCGACCGGGGGATAGGTGACGAGCACCTCGCGACCGGGGAGGAACGACTCGGCGTGCGCGCGCACAGCCTCGGAGTTCGCCACCACGAGATCGGAGAGGAGCCCGACGTCGTGCCAGCTCTGCTCGACGCCGATGACGAACTGCAGGCCGTGGTCGAGGTCGCCGAACTCGCGCGCGAACCACACGTGCGGGGTGCCGGTGAGCCCCGCAGCGACGGCACCCCACGGGTTCACCACCGAGTTGGTCACGACGAGGTCGGGGGAGGTGTCGCGGATGCGCTTCTCGATCGCCAGCACGGCCCGCCCGTCGCGGCGTGCGTTGTCGAAGCGGTTCTCGCCCGGGCGGTAGAGGTGGGGGATGGCCCAGGGCCAGAACTCGACGGCGAACAGCTGCCAGCCGCGCGAACGCACGGCGCGGGCGAACTCGCCCTCGGCCGAGGCCGTGACCACCTCGATCTCGAGGCCGGGTTCGCGCCGTGCCCACTCCTCGCCGAGCGCCAGCAACGACCGTTCCGCACCGCCGAGTTCGTTCTCCGCCGAGCTGTGGTTGACGAGCAAGACACGCATCCACCAAGGCTACAGGGCAGTTCGCACCCGGAACCGGCCCATATACTCGACCGGATGCGTTCACCAGCCCCCGCCGCCACGACGGCGTCGGGCGACGGCGCGTGGGCCTGGGCGGCGGCGCTCTCGCGCTTCGTCACGGCCCCCCGTCGCCGGTGGGAGCTGCCGGTCGCGATCGTGCTGGTGCTCGGCCTCACCGCCGCCTTCGCCTGGCAGTCGTACTTCTTCGCCGACGACCTGTTCTTCCCGGCCTACTTCCGCGAGTTCCCGTTCGGTGTCGACTCGCTCACCCGGAGCTGGTTCGGCCACCTCATGCCCGCCTACGCGGCGAGCATTGCCGGGTTCCTCGCCGTATTCGGGCTCTCCTGGCCGGCCGCGGCCGTGATCATCGGCGTCATCCACGCCGGGGCCTTCACCGCTCTGGTGCGCATCGTCGACGCGGTGACGGGCGCTCGCCGCATGGCGCTGCTCGCCGGGCTCGCCTTCTCGCTCTCGCTCGGCCCGATCGCGCTTCGGCTGTGGTGGGCGGCGAGCCTGAACAACACCGTTGCGCTCGCTGTGTCGCTCGCGGCCTTCGGCTGCCTCACCCGCTTCGTGGTGGGAACGCGCTGGACGCGCTGGGGCAGCCTCGCCGCCGGCCTCGTGCTCTACGCCCTCGCCCTCGCCTCGAGCGAGAAGTCGCTGCTGTTCTCGATGCACCTCTTCCTGTGGTGCGTGCTGGTCATCTGGCGCGGACGACCCGTGCTCGAACGCGTGAAGAGCGTGCTGCGCAGCTGGCCGGTGTGGGTCGGCGTGATCGTCATCTCGCTCGCCGAGCTCTACCTCTACCTGGGTGGGCCCTACCTTGCCGAGTCCGACGGGTCGCCCTCCGGCTCCACCACGGTGCGGTTCATGCTGCACAGCGCACTGGGCGGGCTCGTCCCGTCGCTGTTCGGCTTCGACCTGGTGTACGCGCCGGTCACCCTGCTGAACCCCGTCATCATCGTCACCTGCCTGCTCTTCGCCGCGTTCGTCGTGACCACCGTCGTCGTCAAGCGCTCGAACGCCGGCGTGTGGCTGTTCACCGTGGTGGTCGTGCTGGCGAACACCTTCGTGCTCTCGCGCCGTGCCGACGTCATCGGCATCGGCGCCGGTCGCGAGCTGCGCTACCACCTCGAGAACACCGCGCTGCTCTGGGCGGCCATCGGCGTCGTGGTGGTGAGCACGCTGCTCGAGCTGCGACGGCGGGCGGATGCGCGTGCGGGCCTCGCGGCGTCGGCGTCGGCGCCGGGGTCGGGGTCGGCAGCCGCGACGCTCCCGGGCGGTCGGCGCACCGGCCGTCTCATCGCCTCCGTCGTCGCCGCCCTCGCCGTAGCGGGGCTGGTGGCGGTCTCGGCGGTGGCCTGGGTCGGCTCGTTCGACCGCATCGTCACCGCCAACCCGGGCCCGAAGGCGAGGGCCTGGGTGGAGACGATGGAGCGCACGCTGCCGGCCGACCCGCCGCCGCTGATCGACTCGCCGCTGCCCGAGCCCGTCGCGCTCGCCTCGCTCTACCCCTACAACATGACCTCGGCAATGCTGCCGGTGTTCGGACGCGAGGTGGCCTTCACCAGCTCGCTCGAGGGCGCCTGGGTGGTCGGCGCCGACGGCACGGCCGGGCCCGCGACGCTCGACGCCGTCAAGGCCGCCAGCGACGGTGCCGCCTGCACCGACGGCAACGGCGATCTGGAGTATCCCGGTACGAAGGCCGACAAGGGCCGCTACTTGGTCATCGACTACTCGGCGGCGGCCGGCGACTCCTTCGCCGTATTCGCCGGCAACCGCTGGACCGAGGTGGAACGACCCGCGGGCGCCGGCACCGTCGTGCTCTACCTGCCCTACGGCATCGCGCCGGGGGAGCTCGCGATCGGTGCACAGAGCAGCCCCGTCTGCATCGACGGACTCTCGATCGCCGACGTCGTGCCCGCGCGCTGAACGCGGGGCTCCGCCGGGAAGCGGGCGCACCAGCGTGCGGTCAGGCTCGGCGGGGCGGCAGCAACTATGATTCCCCGAGGCGCCGAGCTATCCGGGCCCGATCCTGCGAGGAGTGAACGACAGACGTGGCCAGTTCAGAGCACCCGGCGCCTGCCGCGGCCGCAGGCGCGGCAGCGGGCACGGCTCCGGTGGCCACGCGGGCCTCGCGTCGCTCGTCGGGGTCGGCGGCGCTCCGGGAGTTCCGCCCCGAGATCCAGGGCCTGCGCGCCCTCTCCGTGGGCGTCGTCGTCATCTACCACCTGTGGCCGGGCGTGCTCCCCGGCGGGTTCATCGGCGTCGACGTGTTCTTCGTCATCTCGGGCTTCCTCATCTCGGGGCACCTCCTCGGCGAGCTCCGCCGCACCGGAAAGGTGGCCATCGGTTCGTTCTGGGCCAGGCGCATCCGTCGGCTCCTCCCCGCGTCGCTGCTCGTGCTCGCCGTCACGCTCGTGGCCACGCTCATCTGGGTACCTCTCAGCAACCGTGTCGACGAACTCACCAACATCGGTGCGAGCGCCCTCTACGCCATCAACTGGGTGCTCGCGAACAACGCCGTCGACTATCTGGCGCAGAACAACGCCGACTCCGTGGTGCAGCAGTACTGGTCGCTCGCCGTCGAGGAGCAGTTCTACGTGCTCTGGCCGCTGCTGCTCATGGGCACGGTGCTCGTGGCCGGCTGGGTGCTGCGCCGCCGCATCGACGCCGACTCCTGGAAGAGCCTGCGGCCCTTCGTGGTGGGTGTGCTCGTGCTCGTCTTCGCCGCCTCGCTGATCTACTCGATCTACCTCACCGCCACCCGCCCCGGCGCCGCGTACTTCAACACCTTCGTCCGTGCGTGGGAGTTCGCGGCCGGCGGCCTCGCCTCGGTGGCCGTGATGTGGCTTGCCGACCGCCGCAAGCTCGACCGCAGCTCGCGGGGCATGCGCGTCATCAGCGCCGTCGTGCCGTGGGTGGGCGTCGCGCTCATCGCCGTCTCCGCCTACACCTTCTCGGGCGGCCTGCCCTTCCCAGGCATCGTCGCCGCCATCCCGGTCGTGGGCGCGCTGCTCGTGCTGCTCGTCGACCCGCCCGCGGCGGAGCGCTTCGGCCTGCGCACCGTGAGCGCGTTCTGGCCGGTGAAGAGCATCGGCAAGTGGTCGTACTCCATCTACCTCTGGCACTGGCCGATCATCGTCTTCTTCCCGCTCATCTTCGGGGTGGGCATCGGCATCAAGGCGGGCATCGCCCTCGGTCTCCTCTCCATCGTGATGGGCGCGCTGTCGAGCCGCTTCGTCGAAGACCCGGCGCGCTACAACCGCTGGTGGGCGGCCAAGCGCATCCGCTCCTACGCCTTCGCCCTCGGCGTGCCCGCCCTCATCGTGGCGGTGATCGCGGCGAACATGACCTTCATCCAGCGCTCGATCGACGAGGCGGCGAACCAGGCCACCACCCAGCTCGAGCAGCCCTGCTACGGCGCCAACGGCATCCTCGACCAGGCCGCCTGCGCCGACGTGTTCACGGCCACCGAGCCCATCGACACCGCCTACGCCTCGCAAGACCTCGACCCGAACTGGTGCCTGGTGCAGCTCGACAACGTCTGGCGCAACTGCACCTACGGCGACCCGAAGGGCACCAACGGCACCATCGCCATCGTGGGCGACTCGCACGCCGCGGCCATGACCCCCTCCTTCGACGAGTACTTCAAGACCCAGGGCTGGCGCGTCGTCACGTACACCCGCTTCGGCTGCCCCGGGCTCACCACGGTGCCCGAGCAGATGGTGGGGAAGGATGCGGCGGAGCAGATCGCCTGCACCGACTGGACGAAAGACGTGCTCGCCGACATCGAGTCGCGCGACGACATCGACGTGGTGGCGTACACCGACTGGTCGCGGGCGTACTTCACCTCGGAAGACCCGGCGCAGCTGCAGGCCTTCCGCGACGAGATCGACGCCAACTGGTCGGCGGTGCAGGCCAGCGGCAAAGACGTGATCTTCGTGCGCGACGTGCCCGGCGTCGGGGTGGGCGACGTGCCGACCTGCCTCGCCGGCATCACCGTGCCGGCGGTGGCGCCGTGCTCGAACCCGCGCGACAAGGCCATCGTCGACGACACGGTGCTGCAGGCGCTGGCGCAGAACGGCGACATCCCGCTGGTCGACACGAGCCAGTACTTCTGCACCGACGAGACCTGCATGACCTACGTGGGCGGGGTCGTCACCTACGCCGACAACAATCACATGAGCAACACCTACGCCCGCAGCATCGCCCCGCACCTCGGTCGCGACCTCACCGCGGCGATCGAGTCGTTCGCGCGCTGACCCGACCCGGCACACTCCGGCGCGGTTCCCCGGCCTCTGGCACCCGGTGCCCTAGGCTGCCCGGAGATCGTAAGGGGAACGTTGTCTTCGGTAGTGCGTGTGCTCGGGTCGGTGCTGATGGTGCTGGCGTTCCTCGTCGTCCCCCTCGTCGCCGCCCCGCCGAGCGGTGGCTCCGCGGCCCAGGCCGCGGTCGAGCCCGCACCGGAGGCGCCCGCCACCGACGCGCCGGCTGACGACCAGCCCGCGACGGAGGCGCCCGCGACGGATGCGCCGGCGACCGACGCCCCGGCGACCGAAGCGCCCGCGACCGACGCGCCCGCCCCGGAGGCGCCGTCGACCGAAGCGCCCGCTGACGACCAGCCCGCGACCGACGCCCCCGCCGTGCCCGAGGTGCCGCTCGACCCGCAGTCGGCCGACATCGTGGCGCAGGCCGCGCCCGGCTGCGGAGCCCCCTGCACCTTCGTGCCCGCCACCGGCCGCGCCGCCGCCCAGTGGCTCCTTAACGCCCGCGACCAGGGCAAGTTCACCGTCGACAGCGCCATCAACGAGATCTGGGACACCGAGATCGGCCCCATCGCGAACGGCACCGTCGAGGCGCGCTGCGACATCGACAAGCGCGTGCTGCAGGCGCTCGTCGTGACCATCAAGGCCTTCGGCTCGCTCAGGGTCAGCGACCTCAACCGCTGGTGCGCCAACGACGGCGACTACACCTGCACGGGCGAGAAGCGCCCGCCGAGCCCCTGGCACTGCCGCATC
Source organism: Herbiconiux sp. SALV-R1 (assembly GCF_013113715.1). Classification (GTDB taxonomy): domain Bacteria; phylum Actinomycetota; class Actinomycetes; order Actinomycetales; family Microbacteriaceae; genus Herbiconiux. The sequence continues at coordinate 2,657,695 of NZ_CP053344.1, read as the reverse complement.
CCCGCCGTCGCCGTCGACTTCAGCCGCGTGGGCGGCCGCAGCACCAACGGCTGGAACGACGGCACCAACGACCTGTTGTCGCTGCTCAACCAGTTCATGCCCGCCAACACCCATGTCGGCCAGCTCGGCTGCTACGGCAGACCCTCCATGGCGTCGCTCGGCTACAGCTACCTCACCAACGAGTTCAGCGACAGCTGCAACCACCAGCACATCGACATCGGCCAGGCTCCGGGCGACCTCAGGGTCTCCGAGACGAACGGCCCGCCCATCGGCGGCTACGAGCGCGCCGAGGCGCGACCCGGGGGTCTCTGGTTCAGCGGCTGGGCGGTCGACCTCGACAGCACCGGCCCGGTGCAGATCAACATCGTCATCGACGGTCAGCTGAAGGCGATCACCACCGCCAACCTGAACCGGCCCGACGTCGCCTCCTACCTCCCCGGCTACGGCGCGGCGCACGGCTACGGCATCCTCGTGCCCACCACCGTCGGCTCGCACAAGGTGTGCGTGCACGCGATGGACACCGGGGGAGACGGCGACACCCGCCTCGGCTGCTCGACGCTCACCATGATGAAGGGCAAGCCGGTCGGCTCCTTCGACACCGCCTATCGCGGCGAGGCCGGCATCAACGTCACCGGCTGGGCGATCGACCCCGACACCACCGACCCCATCGACGTCGTGTTCTACGTGAACAACCGCTGGACCTCGGCCACCCGCGCCGACAAGAGCCGCACCGACGTGGGGCAGGTCTTCCCGGGCTACGGTGCGGCCCACGCCTTCTCGGCGACCGTGCCGGTGACCCCCGGCACCAACCAGGTCTGCGCCTACGCGGTGAACACGCCCGCCTCGAACGACAACCCGCTCATCGGGTGCCACACCATCAACATGCCCCCCGGCCAGCCCGTCGGCTCGCTCGACACGGCATCCGGTGTGCCCCGTGGCATCCAGGTCTCCGGCTGGGCGCTCGACCCCGACACCAAGGGCCCCATCGACGTGGTGTTCTACGTCGACAACGTGTGGACCTCGGCCACCCGCGCCTCCGGTGCCCGCTCCGACATCGCGCGGCTCTACCCCTCCTGGGGGCCGAACCACGCCTTCACGGCGACGGTGCCCGCCATACCGGGCTCGCACCGCATCTGCGGCTACGCGGTGAACACGCCGTCGTCGAACGACAACCCGCTCATCGGCTGCCACACGGTCACGGTGCCGAACCAGGCGCCGGTCGGCAAGCTCGACGGCGCCTCGGCCGCCCGCGAGTCGATCTCGGTGCGGGGCTGGTCGCTCGACCCCGACACCGCGAACCCGATCGACGTGGTGTTCTACGTCGACGGGGTGTGGACCTCGTCGGCACGCGCCGACGGCAGCCGCGGCGATGTCGCCGCCGCCTACCCGGGCTACGGCGACAAGCACGGCTTCACCGCATCCGTGCCGGCCAAGGCGGGCAGCCGCACCGTCTGCGCCTACGGCGTGAACTGGCCCTCGTCGAACGACAACACGCTGCTCGGCTGCTCGACCGTCACCATCGCCTCGACCGCACCCTTCGGCGCCCTCGACTCGGCGAAGGGCGTGACCGGCGGCATCCAGGTGAACGGCTGGACGATCGACCCCGACACAAAAGACCCCATCAGCGTCGTCTTCTACGTCGACGACAGGTGGACGAGCAGCGCGAAGGCCGACCAGAGCCGCAACGACGTGGCGGCCCAGTTCCCGGCCTTCGGCGACAAGCACGGCTACTCGGCCACGGTGCCGGCCACCAAGGGCAGCCACAAGGTCTGCGCCTACGGGGTGAACACGCCCGCGTCGAACGACAACCCGCAGCTCGGCTGCGCCACGGTCACCGTGCCCTGAGCCGCGACCGAATGAGGAGAACCATCATGACGAACCGGATGCGCACCACGGCGACCCCGGCCCGCCGCGCCACCAGGTGGGGCCTCGCGGCCGCAGCCCTCGCCCTCACCGTCGGGCTCTCGGGCTGCGTCGACCCGGGCGGCGACCCGTCGACGCCCAGCCCCACGAAGCCGTCGCCCACCCGCACGGCGACCCCCACCCCGAGCCCCACGCCGACGCCGACCCCCACGCCCGTGCCGACCCCCACTCCCACCCCGACCCCCGAGCCCGTCGACACCAGCGGCCCCGTCGTCGCCGCGTGCGAGACCCTCAACGCGAACTACGACGCCGGCCGCGACGCCTGGCTCGCCGCGCGCGACCAGGCCGCCGCGCAGGCGGCCGAGGCCGCCGCGAACGACGCGCAGTGGGAGGGCGCCGCCGCCGCGTTCGCGAACTTCGCGGCGACGAGCTACCCGGGAGCCGAGTCGTCGGCCGACGAGATCAACGCCTACCTCGACTCCTACCTCGCGCTGGTGTCGGTGTGCGCCGAGGTCGGGGTCTCACTCACCACCGAATAGGCCGCGAACGCGCATCCGGTTGCCCGACGGCCGGTGTGGGCTCCCCGCTGCTCCGGCGCCGCTCGGTTACGGTGGAGCGATGGGGACGCGACGATGGGTGAGTGCCGCTGCGATCACGGGCGGCCTGGTGGCCGTGCTGCTGACCGGGTGCGTCGACTCCGGCGCGACGCCGACGCCCGGCGCCACCACCGCATCCGCGACCCCCACCCCGACCGCGTCGTCGACCCCGAGCCCGACGCCCACCGCCACGGAGGGCCCCGTGCCGTCGCCGACCTACACCGAGCCGCCCTCGAAGCCGACCACCCCGCCCGAGGAGCCGCCGGCCACCGAGGCGAGCGTGCAGATCCTCAACTCCTCCTACGACCCCGCCGCGGGCACGGTGCGGGTCGACGCGCTGGTGAGCAACGTCATCTCGAGCTCGGGCAGCTGTGCGCTCAGCGTGGTTCAGGGCGACCAGAGCGCATCGGCGCAGGTCACCAGCACCGCTGACGCCACCGTCACCTACTGCGCCGAGATGATCGCGACGCTCCCGGCGGGGGCGAGCGGCAGCTGGACGGTGACCGTCGTGTTCGATGACGGCACGGCGCAGGGCAGCGCGAGCGGAGAGGTCGTCGTCTCATGACCGAGCAGAGCAGCACCGTGCCGGCCCGAGGGCGACCGGAGCTCCGGCGCCGCCCTCGACGGCCGCGCGCCCTCGTCGCCCTGCTCGCGACCCTCGCCGTGATGGGCGGGCTGCTCACCGCCTTCGTGCCGCTCACCGCCTCCTCGGCCTCCGCCGCCACCGGCGGCGACTTCCAGGCCGGCAACATCATCTCCGACGCGAAGTTCTACAACGGGCAGGCGATGAACGCCCAGGCCGTGCAGAACTTCCTCAACGGGCAGGTGCCGAACTGCCGGGCGGGCTACACCTGCCTCAAGGACTACCGCGTCAACACCTTCTCGCGCGGCGCCGACCCCATGTGCAACGCCTACAGCGGGGCGGGTGCCGAGACCGCCGCGCAGATCATCGCGAAGGTCGGCCAGGCGTGCGGCATCAGCCAGGCCGTGCTGCTCGTGCTGCTGCAGAAGGAGCAGTCACTCGTCACCGACACCTGGCCGTCCGCCACCCAGTACGAGCGCGCCACCGGCTTCGCCTGCCCTGACACGGCCCCCTGCGATTCTGAGTACTTCGGTTTCTACAACCAGGTCTACAAGGCGGCCTGGCAGTTCAAGCGCTACGGCAACCCGCCCGGCACCAGCAACTTCTTCACCTGGTACCCGGTGGGCGGCTACGCCAACGTGCTCTACAACCCGAACGCCGCCTGCGGCTCGAGCCGCGTGCTCATCCAGAACCGGGCGACCGCGGCGCTGTACTACTACACGCCCTACCAGCCCAACGCTGCGGCACTCGCGAACCTCTACGGCACGGGCGACGGATGCTCGGCCTACGGCAACCGCAATTTCTGGCGCCTGTACACCGACTGGTTCGGCAGCACCACCGAGATCAACCACAACCCGTTCGGCTCCATCGACGGGGCCACGGCCGACCTCAAGACCGTGACCCTGCGCGGCTGGGCGCAGGACCTCGACACCAGGAACCCCATCCAGGTCTACGTCTGGTCGGGCGGCAACTACCTCACCGGCAGCTTCGCCGGCGCCTTCACCGCGAACGGCTCACGGCCCGACGTCGACAAGGTCTACGGCAACGGCGCGAACCACGGCTTCTCCATCTCCCTGCCCGCCACGGGCAAGCCCACGCAGTACTGCCTGTACGCCATCAACGTGGGGGCGGGCGAGAACGAACCGCTCGGCTGCCCCACCGTCTCACCGCCCACGGGCTCGCCGATCGGCGCCATCGAGTACTACAAGCAGACCGGCGCCTCGCTGCAGATCAGCGGCTGGGCGCTCGACCCCGACACCGCCTCCTCGATCAAGGTGCAGATCTCGGTGAACGGGAAGGATGCGGGCACCTTCGACGCGAACATCGGTCGCGCCGACCTCGGCCAGAAGTACCCGAGCTACGGCAGCGCCCACGCCTGGACGGTCACCAAGCTCGCCGTGCCCATCGGCACGAACAAGGTGTGCGTCACGGCCATCGACCTCAAGGGCGGCAACGGCAACTCCTCGCTCGGCTGCGTCACGACGACCTCGACCGCCGGCCCGCCGACGGGCGGTTTCGAGCGCGCCGATCCCGCCCCCGGTGGAGTGCGGGTGAGCGGCTGGGCGGTCGACCTCGACACGACGGGCCCGGTGCAGATCAACATCGCCGTGAACGGGTGGCTGAAGTCGATCACCACGGCCGACAAGAACCGGCCCGACGTCGGGCGCTACCTGCCGGGCTACGGCGACGCGCACGGCTACGACGTGGTCGCCCCCGCTTCGCCCGGCGTCAACACCATCTGCGTCTACGCCATGGACACCGGCGGCAACGGCAACACGCTTCTCGGCTGCTCCACGGTCACCGTGATGGCGGGCAAGCCCATCGGCTACCTCGAGACCGCCCGCAGCGTCGACGGCGGAGTCGCCGTCACCGGCTGGGCCATCGACCCCGACACCACGGCCCCCATCTCGGTCGTGTTCTACGTCGACGACCGCTGGACCTCGGCCACCAAGGCCGACCAGGTGCGCGGCGACGTGGCGTACGTCTTCCCGGGCTACGGCGGCGGGCACGGCTTCTCGGCCACGGTGCCGGTCAAGGCGGGCACCCACAAGGTGTGCGCCTACGCGGTGAACACGCCTTCGTCGGACGACAACCCGCAGATCGGATGCGCGACCCTCGCGGTCGACGGAGGCAAGCCGGTCGGCTCCTTCGACACCGCGACCGCCGTCGACGGCGGCATCAAGGTCTCGGGCTGGACCCTCGACCCCGACACCACCGACCCCATCGACGTCGTGTTCTACGTCGACAACGCGTGGACCTCGCGGCTCAAGGCCGACAAGAGCCGGCCCGACGTCGCCTCGCTCTACCCGGGCTTCGGCGACAAGCACGGGTTCACCGGCACCGTTCCGGCCTCGCCGGGCAGCCACCGCATCTGCGCCTACGGCGTGAACGTGCCCTCGAGCGACAACAACCCGCAGCTCGGCTGCTTCACGGTGACCGTGAAGAGCAGTGCGGCGCTCGGCGCGCTCGACTCGGCGGAGCCCGTTGCCGAGGGGGTCACCGTGCAGGGCTGGGCCGCCGACCCCGACAGCGCCGAGCCGGTCGAGGTGGTGTTCTACGTCGACGACGTGTACGCCGCGAGCACCCTCGCGGAGCTCAGCCGCGCCGACGTCGCCGAGGCCAACCCCGGGCTGGGCGACGCCGTCGGGTACAGCGCCACGGTTCCCGTGACGCCGGGGGAGCACCGGGTGTGTGCCTACGCGGCGCCGGCGGCGTCGTCGCCGTCGTCGGAGGAGGCGTCTTCCGACGGTGCGGCGCCCGAGGTCGCGCCGGCCGACGACGCGCGGCTGGGCTGCACCACCGTCATCGTCTAGATCACAGGCCCGGGGTACTAAGGTGTTCCGGTGGTCTCATCGAGACCTCGCCACGAAGCAACGAAGGACTCCACTCCATGACTGATCTCTCCCGCCAGCGCGTCATCGTCACCGGAGGTGCCGGCTTCATCGGCTGCGCCCTCGCCGAGCGGCTCGCCGGGAAGGCGGAGAAGTGGGTCGTGGTCGACTCCCTCCACCCCCAGGTGCACCAGGTGCAGGAGCGCCCCGCCGCGCTCGTCGAGGCGGCGGAGCTCATCGTCGGCGACGTCACCGACCCGGCCGTCTGGGAGACCGTGCTGGCCGAGATCGAGCCCACCGTCGTCATCCACCTGGCTGCCGAGACCGGCACCGCGCAGTCGCTCAACGAAGCCACCCGGCACGCGCACGTGAACGTCGTCGGCACCACCGTCATGCTCGACGCGCTGAGCGCCCGGGGCATCGTGCCCGAGCGCTTCCTGCTGTCGTCGAGCCGCGCCGTCTACGGCGAGGGCGCCTGGGAGAAGAGCAGCGGCGAGGTCTACTACCCGGGCCAGCGCTCGCACGCCCAGTTCGAGGCGGCGCAGTGGGACTTCCCCGACGCGAAGCCCCTCGCCTCCCGCGCCGCCGTCACCGTGCCGGCGCCCACCAGCGTCTACGGCTCCACCAAGCTCGCGCAGGAGCACGTGCTCTCGGCCTGGGTGAACGCCCGCGACACCACGCTCACCACCCTGCGCCTGCAGAACGTCTACGGCCCCGGCCAGTCGCTGTCGAACCCCTACACCGGCATCGTGTCGCTGTTCTCGCAGCTCGCCCAGCGCGGTGAGAGCATCCCGATCTACGAAGACGGCCTCATCACCCGCGACTTCGTCTACATCGACGACGTCGCCGACGCCTTCGTCGCCGCGCTCGCGCTGCCGGCCGAGGAGGCCTCCATCGTCGGAGACGTCGGCTCGGGAGTCGGCACCACCATCATGCAGCTGGCCGAGGCCATCGCCGCCTACCACCAGGCGCCGGCGCCCCACATCACGGGCAAGTACCGCGACGGCGACGTGCGCCACGCCGAGTGCACCATCGACGACACCCTGCGCATGCTCGACTGGGAGCCCCGCTGGCCCGTCGACCGCGGTGTCGCGGGGCTGCAGAGCTGGATCGCGGAGCAGACCGGGCGGTAGACGCGCCCGCGCGCCACGGTCGCGGCCGAACGGTATGAGAATCGCGCCGCCGAGCTCCCTATGGGCTCGGCGGCGCGATTCTCATACCGTTCCGGCAGCGAGCGGCTCGCGCTCGGGCCCTGCGGGCCCCGCGGGGCCGGCCGCTCCGGCGTCGCGCGGCCGCCGGTCGCGCCCGAGCAGCACGACGGTGAGGCCGAAGGCCGCCGTCACCACCGCGTAGAGCGCGATGAGGGTGAACGAGCCGAGCGGCGGCACCCAGGCGTCGGGCTCGAGCATCGCCGGCCAGTCGGTGGCGTAGCCCGAGGCGAAGCGGCGCATCGTGGTGGCGAAGGCGTACGCCGTGGCGAAGGCCCACGCGCCGGCGCCCACCCACGCCAGCACCGGCAGCAGCTTCGGCGTGGGCCGGGCCAGGAAGCGCGGTGAGGTGGCGATCGCCGCCGCCATGCCGACGAGCAGCGCCATCAGCAGCACGAGCGTGTACCGCCCCTGCCAGATGAAGCCGCCCTGCGTCACGTAGAACGCCTGCACCACCGGCGGCGCGAAGAAGAACACCAGCGCCAGCGCGATGACGAACACCAGCCGCCGCCCGCGCACCCAGAGCACCACCCCGAGAACGAGCAGCGCGAACAGGGCGTAGCTGATGTAGTAGACCACCGGATGCAGCGTGGTGTCGAGCCAACCCAGAATGCCGACCATCTGGCGCAGCTGCTGGTAGAAGTTGCCGATGAGGCCGAAGAACCCCTCGATCGGGCTGAGCCCCACGCCCTCGTTGTCGGGCACCACCGAGGGGCCCGCGCTCGGTGCGGTTCCGAGCGAGTTGCTGCGCAGCGTCCACCACGCGCTCACGGCCGCCCCGGCGACGATCACGACGATGCTGACGATCACGGCCGGCCGCCGCAGCAGCGCCACGAGCTCGCGCCCGGTGAGCAGAAGGAGCGGCACCACGAGCAGCACGGCCACCCAGAGCGGCGAGATGCCCCTCGTGTTCGACACCAGCACCGCCGCCGTCGTGAGCAGGGCGAGCCGCGCGGGGAGCCTCTTCGGGTCGGGCTGCAGGGTGATGGAGAGCATCGCCGTGAACATCGCCAGCCCGCCCGTGTACTCGAGCGCGTTCGGGTTCACCGTGCCCATGAGGTAGAGCGCGATGGGCGTGAGCCCCGCCAGCACGGCGAGGGTCGGGATGCGGCGCGAGCGCCAGAATCCGATCAGGAACAGCGAGGCCGCCACGAAGAAGGAGCAGAGCACCGCGCTCATGATGCGCATGGCGTAGATGCCCGTGGTGTCGGGGAGCGCGAGCGACGGCCAGCCGACCAGCCAGTAGTAGACGGGGTTGTACAGGCTCGCCGAGGAGTGGCTCTCGACGATCTCGCCGGGGTCGCCCGTGAACTCGGGTGCGCACGACGCGGGGGTGTCGGCGTAGAACGCGAAGCAGCCCTGCTCGTACTCCCAGTCGAGCGCGGCCGGAACGTCGAGCACCCCGCCCGAGGCGATCATCCGTTCCGGCAGCAGCTCGCCCCGCACCACCGACCCGGCCTTCACCACGTGCGCGGGCTCGTCGGGCGAGCCGCCGATGGGGGTGGCGAGCGCCCACAGCGTGCCGAGCAGGGCCAGCAGCAGCCACGGCAGCAGCAGCCAGCGCAGCACGGAACGGGGGCGGGCGGCGGGCGTGGCGGGAACTGCGGTCATGCTCTTCCTGGGTCGGTGCCTGGGGTGCCGGCGGCGGGGGAGTCGGCACCGGCATCGTCGACGGATGCGCGCTGCGACTCGGCGAGGGCGCGCGGCGTCTCGACGGAGGCGCGCTGCGACTCGGCGAGGGCGCGCTCGAGCTCCGAGATACGCAGCTCCTGCAGCGCCACCGCCTCGGCGAGGGTGCGGGTCTCGCCCTCGAGCTCGGTGAGCTCGCCGCTGTGCTGGATGGAGACGAAGAACAGCACGGCGATGCTGAGGAAGAACACCAGGTTCGACGGCACCGTCACCCCGACGAGCCCCGAGAGGAACCCGAGGATGCCCGGGAAGATGCCGATGACGAGCGCGACCGTGCCGGCGAGCAGCCACCAGATGGCGTGCCGCTCCCTGAGGTGCCGGCGGCGCAGCGACTCGACGACCACGCCGAGCGTGATGAGGGCGGCGACGATGCCGAGCAGGTAACTCGCGACGCTCATGCGGTGAGGGCCTCGTCGAGGGGTGCGACGGTTCGTTCGAGCGGCAGCCGCGGCCTGATCAGCGCGACGAACAGGGCCATGCCGGCGCGGCCGAGATAGACCGCCGCCTTGTAGGGGTTGTGCGAGGGCACGCCGCCCGCCCGCGCGCGCATCGCCACGGGAACCTGGGTGACGCTGAGCCCCGAGCGCGAGGCGATGACGAGCGACTCGACGGTGTCGCCGAGGTACTCCGAGGGGTAGTGCCGGGCGAACAGCGCGACGGCGCGCGGGCCGGAGGCGCGGAAGCCCGAGGTGGTGTCGGTGAGGCGGGTGCGGGTGAGCCGGCTCAGGATGCCCGAGAGCACCTGCATCGCCCACTTGCGCGGCCCGCGCACGGTGTAGTCGCCGACTCCCGCGAACCGGGCGCCCAGCACGAGGTCATGGTCGGCGAGCCGGTCGACCAGCTCGGCGATGCCCGCCGGGTCGTGCTGCCCGTCGGAGTCGACCTGCACCACGTTCGAGAAGCCCTTCGACAGCGCGTACTTGAAGCCCGCGCGCATCGCGCCGCCCACACCGAGGTTGATCGGCAGCCGCAGCACCGTGGCCCCCGCGGCCTGCGCCACCCGTGCCGTCGCGTCGCGCGACCCGTCGTCGACGACGAGAACGGATGCGCCCGGCACCTTCTGGAACACCTCGCGCACCACGTCGCCCACGGCCTCCTCCTCGTTGTACGCGGGCATCACGACGAGCGTACGTTCGAGGGCGGTCGGCATGCGCCCCATCATAGCCAAGGGCGTCTCAGCGCTCCCCGGAGACGGCGCGCTCCAGCGCGTCGGGGATGCGGCCCGTGCGGCCCGCCCAGCCGTCGCGGAGCCCGGCGAGCGCGGCGGCGGCGCGGCGCCCGCGCCCGGGCACGAACAGCTGCACGATCGCCACGTGCCGCAGGTCGGCGACTGTCTCGCGAACGCTCCAGGCGAGGCGGCCGCGGCCGTGCATCCGGTTCAGCAGGATGCGGTTGCGCACCAGGTAGTAATAGCGGAAGGGCGCGCTGTAGACCAGGGCCAGCGGTTCGCCGCCCACGGTCACGGGTCTGCCGAGCACGGTCGGGCGGTGCCGGCGGCCGAGGCTGTGGCCGAGCCTGGTGGCGGGCGAGAGCACCACGACGAGGCCCTCCCGGGCCACCCGCAGCGCGAAGTCGGTGTCGACGCCGTCGATGAACAGCGGTTCGGCGAACAGGCCGACGCGCGCGATCGTCTCGCGCGGGATGAGCAGGCCCGACTGGATGGGGGTGGAGCCGAGCAGGAAGCCCTTGCGGTACCCGGCGACGGGGGAGGGCAGGCCCTCCACCTCGGAGGGGGCGACGAGGCCCACCCGGAGGCCCGCCGCAGCGGCCTCGCGGGCGGTGCCGACGAGGCACGACACGAAGTCGGGTGAGACCTCGGAGTCCTGGTCGAAGGTGACGAAGAAGCCGGGGGCCTCGACGGCGTCGGCCTTCGCGGCGCGGATGCCCGTGTTGAGCGCCGCCGCAATGCCGCGGTTCCCGGGGTGGCGCACCACCAGGGCGCCCGCCGCCCGCACCTCGTCGAAGACGGGGTCGAACCGCGGGTCGCTGCCGTCGTCGACCACCACCACGCGGGTGACCTGCGGCAGGAGGGAGCGCACCAGTGCGACGAGGCCGCCCCCCGGTGCGAAGGCCGTCACGACCGCGGCGACGTCGTCGTTCACAGCTCCCTCTCCGCCCCGGGAGCTCCCCGGCGGCCCTACTATGCTTGCACTCTATGATCCGAGCCCGTTGCCTGCGTCTGCCGCGCCGAGCGCGTCGTGGCTGAGGGCCGGGTGCCCGGGGCGGAGACACCCGCCGGCTCCACGCCCACCATCGGGCGCCGCTCGTTCATCGGGGTGGGGGCCGCCTCCCTCGTCTCGGCCGGTGTCGGCTTCGCCGTGCTGCTCATCGCGCCGCGGGTGCTGCCGAACGAGGTCGACGTCACCGACTTCCTCGCCTTCTGGTCGTTCCTGTTCCTCTGGTTCGGCATCCTGGGCGGGCTCTCGGCCGAGTCGACGCGGGCAGTCCATGACAGCGACCGACGCACCGAGGCCGCTCACGAACGACGTGAACCACGGATTCTCGCGGTCGGCCTCGGCGTGGGCATCGCCCTCGGGGTGGTGCTGTGGGCGTCGAGCTTCTGGTGGGCGCCCCAGGTTCTCGGGCCCGATTACGCCTGGCTCGCGCTCCCGCTCAGTGCGTCGATCGCTCTCTTCTCGGGCCACGCCGTGATCGTGGGGGTGCTCGGCGGTCGCCTGCAGTGGGCGACCTTCGCGCGACTCGTCATCGGCGACTCGCTGCTGCGGCTGGGACTCATCATCGGAGCTGCCCTCATCGCGGCGACGGTCGCGGGTCTCGCCGTCGCGGCGAGCGTCGCCTCCGTCACCTGGCTCATCGGGCTGGCGTTCTCGCCCACGCTCCGGAGGGCGGCGGCCGCGCGGTCGGACGTGCAGCTGGTGCCGTTCTTCCGCCGCATCGGGCACGCCTGCCTCGCCTCGGGCTCCAGTGCCGTGCTCGTGGTCGGATTCCCCGTCATCCTCCGGCTCACCTCGAGCGAGGCCGCCTACGAGGCGGCGGCCGGCCTCCTCATCGCCGTGACGTTCACGCGGGCGCCGCTGCTCATCCCGCTGAACGCCTACCAGGGTGTGGCCATTGCGCACTTCCTCAACAACCGGCACCTCGGGTTCAAGGCGCTGCTGCCGATCGCCCGGCTGATCGGCCTGATCGCCGTGGTGGGCGCGGTGCTCGGCGGCCTGCTCGGTCCGCTGCTGCTCGGCTGGTACTACGGGCCGGCCTATGTGGTCGACGGCTGGGTGGTCGCCGGTCTCGTGGTCGCCGCGGCCGCCATGGCCATGCTCACCGTCACCGGGGCGCTCTGCCTCGCGCTCGACCGCCACAGCGCCTACTCCGCGGGGTGGCTGGCGGCGACCGCGCTCGCCGTGGTCGTGCTGCTGCTGCCCTTCGACACCGGGGTGCGGTCGGTGCTGGCGCTGCTGCTGGGGCCGGTGCTCGGCCTCGCCATCCACGCGCTGGCGCTGCGCCGGTCCCGAGTCGTCGAGAGGGAGGCCTCGTGAGCCGGTCGTCGGGGAGCTCGCAGGTGCGGGCGAGCGTGTGCATGGCCACCTACAACGGGTCGGCGTACGTCGCCGAGCAGATCGAGTCGATCGTCGCCCAGCTGGGCCCCGACGACGAGCTCGTGGTGGTCGACGACTGCTCCACCGACGACACCGCCTCGGTGGTCGTGGCGACGGCGGAGCGTCTCGGTGAGTCGCGCATCCTGCTCACCAAGACCGACTCGAACGTGGGCTACGTGCGGGCCTTCGAGGCCGCCATCAGGCGGGCCCGCGGCAGGTACGTCTTCCTCTCCGATCAGGACGACGTGTGGACCCCCGGGCGGCACGAGGCCATGATCGCCGGCCTCTCCCGCTCGCTCGTGGTCGCCGCGAACCACTCCATCCTCGGCCGGAACGGCGCGCGGCTGTGGTACCCGCCGCTGCGGGCCGCCCAGTCGCGTCGCCGCGTCGCGAACCTGTTCGCGCTGCTCGTGGGCTACCGGCCCTACTTCGGCTGCGCGATGGGGTTCCGGCGGGAGGCGATCGCAGGCGGCATCCTGCCCATCCCCTCCTACGTCACCGAGTCGCACGACATCTGGATCGCCATCACGGGCAACGTGCGCGGCAGCATCCGTCACCTCGACGAGGTCGTGGTCGAGCGGCGCCTGCACGGCTCGAACCAGACCCCCCTCGGCATCCGGGGCCTGCCCACCATCCTCCGCGCCCGCATCATGTTCCTCCGCCTCATCGCCGAGGCCACCCGCCGCGCCACCGCCGCCCGGCGGAACCGGGACCGAGCGCGGCTCACAGGATAAGTCTCAGCTTGCGCCGTTAGTTTCTGGCGGATGCATCGCGACGACCAGAACTCCCACGAAGCCCCCGTCCGACACGGCAGGCTCAGCGCGGCATCACCCGTGGCGCTGGTGCTGCGCACGCTCGGCATCGCGGTGGCGGTCGTGGTGGTGTCGACGCTGGTGGTGGTGGGCTACGCCGTCTCGAGCATCTCGTCGACCTTCCAGGAGGCGGCCGTCGACATCGGGGGAGACGCACCGCAGCCCGCACCGCCGTTCCTCGGAGCCATCGAGGGCGGCTTCAACCTGCTCATCGTCGGCAGCGACAACGACGAAAACCAGGGCGACGAGTACGGCGAGCGCGACGCCGCCCTGAACGACGTGAACATCCTGGTGCACGTCGCCGCCGACCACCGCAACGCCGTGGTTCTCAGCCTGCCGCGCGACCTCGTCATCCCGCAGCCGGAGTGCGACGATTCGGATGCGGTCTCCGCCCAGCCCCTCAACGCGGCCTGGGGCAGGGGCGGCGCGAACGGCCTCGGGTGCGTCGTGGCGACGGTGCGCTCGCTCACCGGCCTCGACATCCCGTACGCTATGGAGACCTCGTTCAACGGCGTGATCGAGATGAGCAACGCGGTCGGCGGCGTGGATGTCTGCGTCACCGACGTGATGCACGATGACTACACGGGGCTCTACCTCACCCCGGGGCACCACCTGCTCGCGGGTGCCGATGCGCTCGGGTTCCTGCGCAACAGGCACGGCGTGGGCGACGGCAGCGACCTCGCGCGCATCGGGTCGCAGCAGCAGTACCTGTCGTCGCTGCTGCGCACGATCAAGAGCTCGAGCACGCTCTCCGACCCCACCAAGGTGTACGGACTGGCGCAGGCCGTGGCGCAGAACATCACGCCGTCGACGAGCATCAGCGACACCGACACCCTCGTTTCGCTCGCCCTGGCGATGAAGGACATCGACCTGTCGAAGGTGGTGTTCGTCTCCTACCCCGTCACCGCCTACGTCGACGACCCCAACAAGGTGCAGCCCGTCGACGAGCTCGCCGCCGAACTCATGCAGCGCCTCGCCACCGACCAGCCCTTCACCCTCGACGCCGACTCCACCACCACCGGCTCCACCCTCGAGGGCGACGCCACGGCCGACCCCGCCGCCCCCGCGACGCCCGCGGCCCCTCCCGCGAGCGACGCCCCCACCGACTCGCCCGACACCCCCGACGTCATCGAGGGCCTCAAGGGCCAGACCGCCGCCGAGCAGACCTGCGCCAACCCCTTCAGCGAGTAGCCCCGGCGGACGCCATCCACGATAAGTGGGGAATGCTCAGCTTATCGACCTAAGCTTGCGCGCATGAGGTCGCGAAAGGGTCGGGTGCATTCCCCCGTTCGGCACGGACGGCAACGCACCCCCACCGCTCGGGGTCTCGTCTTCAGGTTCATCGGCATCACCGTCGCCGTAGGGATCACATCGACGCTCGCTGTTGTGGGCTACGCCGTCACCAGCATCTCGTCGACGTTCCACGAGGCAGCCGTCGACATCGGCGGGGAGAGTCCGCCGCCCCCTCCGCCGTTCCTCGGGGCCATCGAAGGCGGCTTCAATCTGCTCATCGTCGGCAGCGACAACGACGAGGACCAGGGCGACGAGTATGGCGAGCGCGATGCGGTGCTGAACGACGTGAACATCCTCGTGCACGTCGCGGCCGACCATCGCAATGCCGTGGTGGTCAGCTTGCCGCGCGACATGATGATGCCTCAGCCGGAATGTGACGCATCGGATGCGGTGGAGGCGCAACCGCTCAATGCGGCCTGGGCGCGGGGAGGCGAGAACGGGCTGGGGTGCGTCGTCGCTGCGGTGCGGTCTCTGACCGGTCTCGACATCCCGTACGCGATGGAGACGTCGTTCAACGGCGTGATCGCCATGAGCAACGCCGTCGGCGGTGTTGACGTCTGCGTCACGGACGTGACCCAGGACGACTACACCGGGCTGTACCTGGAGCCGGGACATCACGTGCTGGTCGGTCGGGATGCGCTCGCCTTCCTGCGCACCAGGCATGGCGTGGGCGACGGCAGCGACCTCACCCGCATCGGCTCGCAGCAGCAGTACCTCGCTTCGCTGCTGCGGACCATCAAGAGCACGAGCACCCTGAGCGATCCCGTCAAGGTCTACGGACTCGCTCAGGCCGTCGCTCAGAACATCACCCCTTCGACCAGCCTCAGGGGCGCCGACACCCTCATCTCCCTCGCGCTGGCGCTGAAAGACATCGACCTGTCGAGGGTGGTGTTCGTCTCCTATCCGGTCACCGCGTGGGTCGATGATCCAAATCGCGTGCAGCCGAACGAGGAACTGGCGGCGCAACTGGTGGAGCGGATCGCTTCCGACCAAGCGATCGCCCTCGACGCGGGCGCGATCACCTCGAGCTCGACTGTCGGAGACACCGCCGACCCGGCGAGCCCCGCCGCCCCGGCCGCGCCTCCCGCTAGCAGCTCGCCCGACGTCATCGAGGGCCTCAAGGGCCAGACCGCCGCCGAGCAGACCTGCGCCAACCCGTTCAGCGGGTAGCCCCGGCGCGCCGCCCGCACGCGAGGCACATGCGCGCGGCGCGGGGGCGCAGCGCGCCGCCCGCTCAGCCGAGGGCGTGGCGGAGGAGGGCGCGGCGGGAGGCCGGGTCGTGGGCGCGGAGCGCCGCGGGCAGCTCGGTGAGCGCGTTGAGGCGCGAGGTGACGTGCAGGGTGGCGGCGCGCGCGGCGCGCGGCCACCCGCGGGCCGAGGCGCGCGAGGCGAGCTCGGCGAACAGCGCCGACTCCTCGACGAACTTCGCCCCGTCGGGCCCCTTGAGCGACGACACGCTGCCCGCGTGCCTGCGATACGAGAACACCACCTCGTCGTCGAGCAGCAGCGCACCCCCGTCGAGCACGATGTCGGAGAGGAGCGCGAGGTCTTGCACCACGTCGAAGCCGGGCCGGAACCCGAAGCGCCTGAGGTCGTCGGCCCGCCACACCAGCGACGGGAAGTAGGCCCAGTTGCCGTGGAGGAGGCTGGTGAACAGGCGCTCGCCGCCGAACATCCGCGGCCCCGTGCCGCCGAAGCGCAGCAGCCCCTTCACCCGGTCGGCGAGCGGATGCGCGACCCGGCCCTCCGAGTCGATCACCTCCACCCCGGGCTGCACGATCGCCGCCTCGGGGTGCTCCGCCACGAGCTCCGCCACCCGCTCGACGTACCGCGGGTGCATCCGGTCGTCGCAGCCCATGAGCACGGCCCGCTCGTGCTCGACCAGCCGCACGCACTCCCGGAAGTTGCCGCCCACGCCGAGGTTCACCGCGTTGCGCCGGTACTCCACCCGCGGGTCGCCGAGCGACGCCGCCCAGCGGCCCGGCTCCTCGTCGGGGTAGACGTCGTCGACGATCACCAGCCGCCAGTCGGAGACCGTCTGCGCCAGCACGCTTCGCACCGCCTCACGGAAGTGGTCGGGGCGACCCCAGAACGGCATCATGATGTCGAGGGTCACGGGGCCTCCAAGCTCTCGTGCCGCGGCGCGGGCGGCGGTTCGTCGGCGGGGCGGAGCCGGCGGCGCCAGCTCAGGTCCCGTGCCGCCTTCACCGAACAGATGACGAGCAGCAGCCAGCCGTACTCCACCAGCACGATGCTCTCCGCCGTGGAGGTGGCCAGGAGCACCACGAGCACGAGCGCCGTCCAGAGGAAGACGATGCTCTTGCGCGACGCCGCCACCACCCAGGCCCTCCCGAAGGCGAGCAGCGCGAACACGGTGAAGACGGCGAAGCCGATGAGCCCGGCCTGGAAGTACACGTCGAGGAAGGCGTTGAGCGCCGAGGTGTGGGCCCGCCCGCCCACCACGTCGAGCGCGAAGAACGGCGACACGTTCGACCTCCAGTACCCCACCCAGCCCCAGCCCTCGATGGGGTTGAGGTCGATCAGCCGCCCGAGCTCCCGCCAGATCTCGAGCCGGTAGGTGAACTCGCGCCTTGTCGACAGGAGGTCGAGGATGCGCCCGCGCAGCACGAAGGCGAGGAGCGCCGCCGCCACGGCCACCGCCACGAGCGCCACGTGCCAGGTGCGCCTGGTCTCGGGCGCGGCCCGCCTGAGCAGCAGCAGCACGCCGGCCGCGACGGCGGTCACCAGCGCGACCCCGGCGGTGACGGGCGACCCCGAGAGCACCGCGGCGCCGGCGGCGATGACGATGCTGTAGACGGCGACGCCCCGACGCACCGAGCGCGTGGCGAGCTCCACCGCGAAGGTGACCAGGGCGAGGAGCGCCACGAACCCGACCATGTTGCGGGTGCCGAGCACCCCCTGGATGGGCCCGCCCGACGCCAGGGCCCCTGTGATGCCGATGAAGCGGAGCGGAACGTCGAGCAGCACCCCCGAGAGCACCTCGAGCACGAGCGAGAGCGTGAGCACCACGCGCAGCACGTCGCCCACGGCCCGCACGATCTGGATGAGGTCGCGCACCACCGCGACGTACACGCCGAGGAAGGCGTAGGCGAGCAGGTACGCGATGCCGTTGAGGCTCGACGGAACGTACGAGCTCCAGAAGATGGTGAGCGTGCACCAGGCCAGGAAGATCAGCAGCGAGATCGGCAGCAGCCCGTGCCAGTCGAGCTGCTTCCATCGCCCGGCGAACGACAGTGTCGCGAACGCGACGAGGGCGCAGACGATGGCGACGAGGCCCGGCCAGCCGAGCGTCGAGCGGAGGAGGAACGACAGGAACGCCGTCGCAACGATCGCGGTGGTGAGCGCTTTGGCGAACCGGGTGGCGCCGAAGAAGACGAGCACCCCCGCCAGAACGGGATGTTGCTGCCGCGGAGCCGCGCTCATCGGGGGGCGGCTGCCCGGGTGGTCGGTGCGGTGCCCGCGACGTCACCCGCGTCGGCGGCGCCGAGCTCGAGCGCGACGTCGGAGTTCTCGAGCTTCGTCTTCACGGCGATCGCGATGAGCAGCACCCAGCCGCCCTCCACGAGCATCCGGCTCTCGACGAAGCTCTGCGCCACCAGCGCGGTGAGGATGAGCGCCGGCGCGAGCGTGAGCGCGACGCGGGGGAGCGGCCGGCCGACGGAGTCGAGCGGATGATCGACCGCCAGCCACCAGGCGCGGTACGAGGTGCCCACCACGAGGGCGATGAAGAGCACGAGCCCCACGACACCGAGCTGCAGCCACACGTCGAGCCAGGCGTCGTGCGCCTGCAGATAGGTCACCCCGTTGCGCACGGCAAGCCCGTCGAACGGCTCCGCCCAGGGCACCCAGTAACTCACCCAGCCCCAGCCGAACGCGGGCCGCTGGGCGGCGAGCTCGGCGACGGAGTTCCAGATGTCGACGCGGCCGGTGAGGTCGTCCGACTTGCCGAACAGCTTCAGCAGCGAGCTCCAGAACGCGCTCACCCCGACGAGGGCGAGCACGGTCACCACGGCGACGCCGCCCATCAGCCAGAGCCGCCGGCCCGGCCCCGCGCGCCGGGCGAGCACGAGCACTCCGAGCATCGCCGCGACGATGACGGCGGCCGCGATGGCCGTGGCCGAGCGCGTGAGCGCGAGCACGACGACGGCGGTCACGAGCCATGCGACGGCGGGCCGGGTGCGCACGAGCCCCTGCGCCAGCTGCACCCCCACCGTGATGAGGGCGAGCAGGGCCAGGAAGGCGAGGATGTTGCGGTTGCCCACGATGCCCTGGATGGGCCCGCCGTGGAACAGGTCGGCCTGCGACCAGTAGAACGCCGCCGGCACCTTCTGCCCCGAGTAGTCGGTGAAGAACGGCAGCACGGGCTGGCGCACGAACACGGCGACGATGAGCTCGAACACGATCGACAGACCCAGGATGAGCGTGAGGGCCCGCGAGGCGGCGGCGATCACCTGCGGCCAGCTGAGCGCCACGGCGAGGAACAGGGCGGCCAGCGTCGTGGCCGCCTGGGCGAGGATGCCGAGCACCGTCGCCCCCGGGTAGAACGACCAGGCGAGCGAGAGCACCGCGAGCGCGCCGAACAGCACGAGGGTGCGCGGCAGCTTCGAGGGCCGCAGGCGCTTCCACAGCCTGCGTCGGGTCATCATCACGGCGACGGTCGCCGTGATGGCGAGCACGACGGCCAGGTAGCCCCACCAGCCGATGAGGTCGCGCCAGAACTCGCCGGCGAAGACCGTGAAGAACACGAGCACGGCGAGCCATCGCGCGGCGGCGTCGGTGGGGTAGCGCATAGCGAGAAGCCTACTTACCCGGCGGGGCGCGGTCAGACGAACGCGGCGAATCCCGTCAGGCTCCTGCCCACGATGAGCGTGTTCATCTCGCGCGTGCCCTCGTAGGAGTAGAGGGCCTCGGCGTCGGCGAAGTGACGGGCGACGTCGTAGTCGAGCACGATGCCGTTGCCGCCCAGCACTTCGCGGCTCCACGACACGGTCTCGCGCATCCGTGCCGTGGTGAAGGCCTTGGCGAGCGCGGAGTGGTCGTCTTTCTGGGTGCCGTCGTCG
Organism: Herbiconiux sp. SALV-R1; assembly: GCF_013113715.1. GTDB lineage: Bacteria > Actinomycetota > Actinomycetes > Actinomycetales > Microbacteriaceae > Herbiconiux. The sequence continues at coordinate 2,638,185 of NZ_CP053344.1, read as the reverse complement.
AGCATCTGCGACACCCGCACCACCATGCCGAGGCTCGCGGTGATGTTGCCCATCGACTTCACCAGCAGGTCTTGGATGAGCTGGTGGCTCGCGATCGGCTTGCCGAACTGCACCCGCTCCTTCGCGTAGCGGAGGGCCGCCTCGTAGGCGCCGATCGAGTTGCCGACGGCTGCCCAGGCGACCTCGGCGCGGGTGAGGCGCAGCACCTTGGCGGTGTCGCGGAAGGAGTTCGCGTTCTGCAGCCGGAGGCTCTCGGGCACCCGCACGTTCTCGAGGGTGATGTCGGCGTTCTGCACGATGCGCAGGCTCTGCTTGCCCTCGATCTTCGTGGCGGTGTAGCCCGGGGTGGAGGTGGGGACGATGAAGCCCTTCACCTGCCCGTCTTCGCTGTCCTTGGCCCAGATGACGGTGATGTCGCTGAAGGTGGCGTTGCCGATCCAGCGCTTGGACCCGTTCAGCACCCACTCGTCCCCGTCGCGGGTCGCCACGGTGCGCAGCCCCTGCGCGCTGTCGGAGCCCGACTGCGGCTCGGTGAGGCCGAAGGCGCCGACGACCTCGCCGGCCGCCATCTTCGGCAGCCACTCGGCGCGCTGCTCGGCCGAGCCTGCCACGCTGATCGAGCCCATGGCGAGGCCGTTCTGCACGCCGACCAGGGTGGCGACCGAGGCGTCCACACGGGCGAGCTCGAGGGCCACGAAGCCGCGGAAGACCGCCGAGTTCTCGAACGGCGTGGTCTCCTCCCAGGCGAACGAGAAGGCGCCCGTGCCGGCGAGGCCCTTCATGATGCCCTCGGGCATCGTCGCCTTCTCCCAGTGCTCGTTCACGACCGGCTTCACCTCGGTCTCGAGGTAGTCGCGCAGGCGGGCGAGAGCCGCCTGCTCCTCGCCGGTGAGGAGGGATGCGTAGTCGTAGAAGTCGCTGACGAGGGGCTCGAAGGTCATGTCTGCTCCGTTGCGGTGGGGTTGCGGCGCCCAGAGCTTAACCGCTCGTTCGTGAGGCGCACGCGGGGGTTGGTAGTTTGGACCAACGGGCCGACTCGGGCCGTCGCCAGGGATTGTAGGTCGCTCATAACCGGCTTCGGCCGCCACGGGGCGCAGAGTGAGATCAGGATCATGTTCGTACCGATTGCCAACACGCCCCGCCCCTACGCCTGGGGTTCGGTCACCGACATCCCCGAGCTCCTCGGCACCCCGGTCACCGGTGAGCCGCAGGCCGAGCTCTGGCTGGGCGCGCATCCGGGAAGCCCGAGCCGCATCCTCGACCCGCAGCTCACGGGCGGTGCGCACGACCTCGCCGAGTGGATCGCCGCCGACCCCACCCGGGTCGTCGGGCGCGACGGCTCGCTGCCGTTCCTGCTCAAGATCCTCGCCGCCGCGGCCCCGCTGTCGCTGCAGGCGCATCCGACTCTCGAGCGCGCCCGCGAGGGCTTCCGCCGAGAGAACGAGCAGGGCGTCCCGCTCGACGCCCCGAACCGCAACTACAAAGACCCGCTGCACAAGCCCGAGCTGGTGGTGGCGCTGAGCGACCGCTACGAGGCGCTCTGCGGCTTCCGTCCGCTCGAGGAGGTGCGCGAGATCGTCGACCTGCTGGTGCGCATCGACAACGCGCAGACCGCACCGCGCTGGGAGCTCTACGGCCCCATCGTGCACCTGCTCGAGGACTCCGTGACGCTCACCGAGACCGACGCCGAGGTGCTGCGCTCCGTCGTGGCGTGGCTGCTCGACGGGGGAGAGGCGGTGGAGGCCCTGGTCGGCCACCTCGTGCGCACCGCCGAGAAGGCGCTGCACCCCGCCCACGCCCACCTCACCGACCCGTACACTCCGTCTCTCGAGACCGTGGTGCGGCTGAACGAGGAGTACCCGGGCGACCCGGGCGTCGTCATCTCGCTGCTGCTCAACAGGGTGACCCTGAAGAAGGGTGAGGCGCTGTTCCTCCCGGCGGGCAACATCCACGCCTACCTCTCGGGGCTCGGCGTCGAGCTCATGTCGGCCTCCGACAACGTTCTGCGCGGCGGTCTCACCCCTAAGTACATCGACGTGCCCGAGCTGCTCGAGGTGCTCGACTTCGACCCGCTGCCCGTGCCCTTCCTCGAGGCGAGCTCGCCCGAGCCGGGCCTGCAGCTGTTCACCCCGTCGGTGCCCGACTTCGTGCTCGCCCGTATCGAGCCCGGCGTCGCAGCGGATGCGCCCGCCACGGTCGACTACACGCCCCTGGGGGCGGCCATCGCCATCTGCCTCTCCGGCTCGGTCACTCTCTCCGGCGCCTCGGGCTCGCACACCCTGGTGCGCGGCGACTCGGTGTTCATCACCCCCGACGAGGGTGCGCTGTCGGCCGCGGGAACGGGAACCGTGTTCCTCGCGGCGCCCGGCGCCCCGGCGCACGAGCTGCCCTAGCGGGAGCGGGCCTCGTCAGGCCGAGGCGCGCACCGAGAACGTGCGGCGGTAGGCCGCCGGCGTCGTGCTGAGCGTCTTGGCGAAGTGGTGCCGCATCACCGCCGCGGTGCCGAAACCGCTCTCGGCGGCGACGGCGTCGAGCGGCAGATCGCTCTCCTCGAGCAGCTGCTGCGCGCGGAGCAGCCGCTGGCGGTTGAGCCAGGCGCCGGGCGTCGCCCCCAGATCGGCCTTGAAGCGCCGGGCGAAGGTGCGCGACGACATGAGCGCCTTGCGGGCCAGTTCGTCGACCGTCAGCTCCTCGTCGAGGTGGGTGAGCATCCACTCGGTCACCTCGGCGAACGAGTCGCTGCGCGAGACCGGCACCGGGGTGGCGATGTACTGCGACTGGCCGCCCGCGCGTTGCGGCGGCACCACCATGCGCCGGGCGACGACGTTCGCCGCCGAGGCGCCGAGCTCGGTGCGGATGAGGTGCAGGCACGCGTCGATGCCGGCCGCCGTTCCCGCGCTGGTGATGATGCGCCCGTCTTCGACGAAGAGCACGTCGGGGTCGACGTCGACGTCGGGGAACTCGCGGGCGAGCCGTTCGGCGTGCATCCAGTGCGTCGTCGCGCTGCGGCCGGCGAGCACCCCCGTCTTGGCGAGGGTGAAGGCGCCGCTGCAGACGCTCAGCACCCAGGCGCCGCGGTCGACCGCGTCGCGGATGACCCGGGCGATCGCCGGGTCGACGTCGGCGTCGATGTCGTGGGCGGGGACGGCGATGAGGTCGGCGTCGGCGGCGGCGGCCAGGCTGCCGGAGATCATCATGTCGTAGCCGAGGCTGGTGGGGACAGGGCCGGGCTCCGCCGCGGCGATGGTGAAGTCGAACACCGGGCCGCCGTGCGCGCTGCGGTCGATGCCGAAGGCCTCGCACACCACGCCGAACTCGAACGGGGCGACACCGGGCAGGGCGAGCAGCACGACTTTCTTGAGCATGGTGGCAGAATATCGATGCTCACCGAGAAACGGCAAACGCCGGCGCGCCACGCCGTGTGAGCCGCTAACCCTCGAGAAGCGGTTGAGGGTTTACCATCCGCGACTTGACTGAATCGAATTACAGTTATGTAATTAGCCAACGGGGTTTTTGTCGGCAGGTCGCAGACTGGTTCAGAGGGTGGAGCGTGATATGGCCATGTCAGAGTATCGCTCGGGTGTTCCCGACGACTGGTACGTCGACCCCATCAACCTCGGCGTACCCGGTGTCAGGCAGAACGTCGGCGACGAGAATCCGCTCGCCTGGCAGGCCGATTCGCTGTGCGCCCAGACCGACCCCGAGGCCTTCTTCCCGGAGAAGGGCGGCTCGACCCGCGACGCGAAGCGCATCTGCACCTCGTGCGAGGTGAAGGCGCAGTGCCTCGACTACGCGCTCGAGAACGACGAGCGCTTCGGCATCTGGGGCGGGCTCTCCGAGCGCGAGCGCCGCAAGCTCCGCAAGCGCGCGGGCTGACCCGCCCGGCCCCGCGTTCGCGGGTCTCACATCGGATTCATATAAAGACGGCACGCCGCGAACCACGAGCTGGTTAGGCGGGGGCTGAGCTTAGAGTCATTGCGATGCACGCTCGAGTCACTGCCGTCCTCGTCTCCTCGAACGGAGCCGAACACCTTCCGCGAACCCTGGAAGCCATCGCGGCGCAGACCCGAGCACCCGATGCGCTGGTCGTCGTCGACTGCGCCTCCACCGACGCGACGGCGACTCTGCTGGCGAACGCGCATCCCACCCGCTTCATCTCCGCCTCGAGCCGCCTGAACTTCGGCACCGCCGTGAGCCACGCCCTCGGTGTGGCACCGCCCCCCGAGAACGAGAACGAGTGGCTCTGGCTGCTCGCCCACGACAGCGCCCCCGAGCCCGACGCCCTCGCCGCGCTGCTCGCCGCCGTCGAGGTGAACCCCTCCGTCGCCGCCGCGGGTCCGAAGCAGGTGGAGTGGGACGACGCCGCCTACATCAGCGAGTTCGGCGAGACGATCACCGCGCTCGGGGCCAGCGTTCCGCTCGTCGAGACCGAGCTCGACCAGGCGCAGCACGACACCATGAGCGACGTGCTCGGCATGGGTGCGGCCGGCCTCCTGGTGCGGCACACCGTCTGGAACCAGGTCGGCGGCTTCGACCCGGCGCTGCCCACGGCCGACAACGCCCTCGACTTCTCCATCAGGGTGCGGCTCGCGGGGCACCGCGTCATCGCCGTGCCCGCCGCGAAGGTCGCCACCGACGGCGACGGCTTCTCGGGCCCCGGGCGCTCCTCGCGCGGGTCGGCGAGACGCAAGCGGCAGACCGCCCGGCGCGCGGCCCAGCTGCACCGCAGGCTCGTCTACGCCCCCGCCTTCGCGGTGCTGTTCCACTGGCTCTCGCTGGTGCCGCTCGCCGTCGTGCGGTCGCTCTTCCAACTGGTGCGCAAGCAGCCGGGCGCCATCGGCGGCGAGTTCGCCGCCGCCTTCAAGACCGCGTTCGGCTCCCGCATCGGCGAAGCCCGCTCGCGCTTCAAAGCCTCCCGCACCGTGGGCTGGAAGGCCATCGCACCGCTGCGCATGCCGGGAGACGAGATCAGGCGCCGGCGCTCGCTGCAGCGGGAGATCGCGCTCACCTACCTCCGCGGCGATCGCGACCGCATCCAGTTCATCGCCAGTGGCGGTGTGGCGACGGTGCTCATCGTCGCGCTGGTCGGCTTCGTCGTCTTCCTGCCGGTGTTCGGCGCCGCGGCCATCACGGGCGGCGGGGCGCTCCCGCTCGCCGACAGCGTGGGCGGGCTGTGGTCGCAGATCGGCACCGGATTCCGCGACGTGGGCCTCGGCTTCGTCGGCGCCGCCGACCCGTTCGCCGCCGTGCTCGCGGTGCTCGGCTCCCTCACCTTCTGGTCGCCGTCGTTCGCGGTGGTGTGCCTGTACCTCGTGGCCCTGCCGCTCGCCGCGCTCGCCGCGTGGCTGTGCGCCGCCCGGCTCACCGACCGCCCGGTGCTGCGCGCGCTGGCCGCCGTGCTCTGGGTGATCGCGCCGCCGTTCCTCGGCGCCCTCGACGCCGGCATGATCGCACCCATCATCGCGCACCTGCTGCTGCCGTGGCTCATGCTCGCCGGTCTCGCCGCCCGCAAGTCGTGGTCGGCGTCGGCGATGGCCTCCATCCTCGCGGCGGCCGTGCTCTCCGTGGCGCCCTCGCTCTGGCCCGCGCTCACCGTCATCTGGCTCATCGCCACCGTCGCCAGCCGCCGCGACGTCGCCCGGCTGATCGGCATCCCCATCCCGGCCCTCGTGCTGTTCGGCCCGCTCGCCTGGGACCAGGTGCAGCGCGGCACCCCCCTCGCCCTGCTCGCCGACCCCGGTGTTCCGGTGTGGCGCGACCCGGTGCAGGTGCTCGACCTGCTCATCGGGCTGCCGACCGCGGGCCTCGGCCGGTGGGAGGCCATCGCCGCCGGGTTCGGCATCGACTCCTCGCTCGTGCTCGTCGTGCTGCTCGTGCTCGCGGCCCCGCTCGTGGTGATCGCCCTGGCCGCGCTGTTCCTCCCCGGTTCCTACCGCGCCGTCGTCCCCGTCGTCATCGCGGTGCTCGGCTTCGCCACCGCCGTCGCCTCCACGCAGCTCGCGCTCACCACCTCGGGCTCCGAGGCCGTGACCATCTGGGCGGGCTCGGGGCTCAGCCTGTTCTGGCTCGGGCTCGTCGGCGCCGCCGTCATCGGCCTGTCGTCGCTGCCGCGCTTCTCGGGCGTGCCCGCCGTGGTCGCGGCCGTGGCCGTGGCCGTGATCGTGGCGCCCACGGGTCTGGGCGTGCTGCTCGGCACCTCCGACATCACCGCGGGCAGCGGGCGGCAGCTGCCCGCTTACGTCACGGCCGAGGCCTCGACCACGCCCCGGGTCGGCACCCTGCTGCTCGCCCCGCAGTCCGACGGCGGTCTCGGCGCCGAGGTCGTGCACGGCGCAGGACCGGTGCTCGTCGAGCAGTCGACGCTCGCCACCACCGCCGACCTCTCCGACGGGGCGGCCGAGGGCGACGAGGGCGCCGAGCTCTCGGAGCTCGTGGGCAACCTCGCCTCCATCTCGGGCGCCGACGTCGCCGACCGCCTCACCGCGCTCGGCATCGAGTTCGTGCTGCTCAGCCCCGCCGCGCCCGCGCAGGCCGGTGCCGCGGCCGACGACGTGAGCGGTCGCGCCGCCAACGCCCTCAACAGCAACGCGCAGTTCACCTTCGTCGGCGACACCTCGGTGGGCGAGCTGTGGCAGGTCGCCGGTGACGGCGAGGTCGCCGCACTGCCCGCCCCCGTGCCCACCAACACCGGCACCCCGTACGGCGTGCTCGTGCTCGTGGTGCAGGGCTTCGTCTTCCTCGTCGCGCTGCTGCTCGCCCTCCCGGCCGGCCGGCTGCAGACGCAGGGCACCCGCGCGGTGAGCGCCACGGCCCACGTCGCCGCCGCGAACTCCGTCGAGGAACGCCTCGCCGAGGAGAAGACCCACGAGTACGACGACGAGGTGCCGGTGGGCGAGGAGCCCGAAGCCCTCGAGACCGTCGAGGAGCGCGACCTGGCACCCGACGGCTCCGTCGCCGCCCACCACGGCGGACCGCACGCTCCCTCGGGCGACGCGGTGACCGCGGGTGCGGCATCGGGCCTTGCCGTCGACGCCGGCGCGATCGCCCTCCCCGCCGCCACAGCCGACCGCGACGACCGCGAGCCCTCCGCCGTGAGCCCGGTCGAGCCTGGAGAACGCGTCAAAACGACAACCCCCGCCGAGCGTGACGAGCACCTCGCTGATGCCGCCGAGCTGAACGAGGCGGATGCGCGTGACGGAGACGCACCCCGCGTCACGGTCACCGACCTGCCGGCCGCCGAGCCCGCCGCCGAAGCTGCGCCCGAATCCGATTCCGCCCCCGCTCCGCTCGCCGAGGCAGACGACGACCCGGACGTCGACGACGAGCAATCCCTCCCGCCCGTGCACGCCTCCGCTCATGTCAACGCTCTCTCTCAGGAAGCGTTCGCTCCTGAGGAGCCCTCCGAGCATCCGGTTCCTCAGGCCACCAGTGACGCGGCGTCCATCGAGCAGCTGACCCCCGGCGACGACGACGCCGCCCCCGCCGAGCAGCCCGTACCCACCGAGCAGCCCGCGCCGGCCGGGCTCCCGGCGTTCCCCGTCTTCCCGCAGGAACCCGCGGAGCCCACGGAACCGGCCGAGCCGACGGTGCCCGACGACTACGACCCCAACGACGAGACCGTGGTGAGCGTGCGCGACGCCATCGAGCGCGAGCGTCACGAGCAAGACGCGGAGTGGCACCGCTCCGGCGACACCCCCGCCCCGACCGACCACGAGGAGCGTGACCACGATGGCCGCTAAAGGCATCGCCACGGGCGCGAGGATCGCGACCGGCGTGGTCACCCTGGCCGTCGCCGGCGGCGTCGTGGCTGCGGCCCTGCTGCTGCCGCTCCCCGGCGTCGAGGCCACGCCCGCCTCGTTCTCCGTCGAGCCGCAGGCCGCCGAGCAGGTGCGCGCCTGCGCCGGCCCGCTCGTGCGCCTCTCCGACGACAGCGGTCAGGACGCGACGGCCATCTCCCGCGTCGGCACCGCCGACGTGGTCACGGGCACCTCGCCCGAGGCGCAGCTCGACGTCACGCCGCTGGCGTCCCCCGACGACCGTGCCAGCACCGACGACACGGCGCCCTCGCGCGTCGCGCTGCCGGTGCCCGACACGGGCTCGCCCGACGCCACCCTGTTCGCCGCCGCACAGTCGCAGACCATCTCCTCGGGAGAGCTCGTGGGCCTCGCGGCCACCTCGTGCGGCGAGGCCTCCTCCGAGAGCTGGCTTGTGGCCGGTTCCACCACCGTGGGCCGCACCAGCTTCGTCGTGCTGGCGAACCCGGGCGACGTCCCCGCGGTCGTCGACCTCACCGTGTACGGCGACCTCGGTGCGATCGAGGCGCCGGGCGGCCGCAACATCGACGTGCCCGCCCGCAGCACACGCATCCTGTCGCTGGCGGGGCTGGCGCCCGATCTCGCCACCCCGGTCATCCACGTCGAGGCGAGCGTCGGCGCCGTGAGCGCCGCGGTGCAGCAGAGCGTGGTGCGCGGGCTCGAGCCCGGCGGTGTCGAGCTGGTCGGTCCGTCGGCACCGCCCGCCACCGTGCAGCGCGTGGCCGGGGTGCAGATCTCGGGCACCTCGTCGATCGCCGAACGGTTGAGCGACTCCGACAACTCCGACCTGCAAAGCGTGCTGCGCCTGTTCGTGCCCGGCACCGAGCCGGCCTCGGTCACCCTCCGCGTCGCCGAGGAGCGCACCGGCGGCGCGAGCACCGACTACCAGGTGGGGCTGACGCCCGGCATCGTCACCGAGTTCCCGCTGCAGGACATCCCCGACGGCACCTACTCCGTCGAGGCCGAGTCCGACCAGCCGATCGTCATGGGCGCGCGCACCTCCACGCTGGTGAACGGCGTCACCGACTTCGCCTGGTACCAGACCCTCGACGAGCTCGGCACCGACTTCGTCGTGGCCACCGCCGACGGCCCCAACCCGCGCCTGCACCTCGTGAACACGACGGATGCGGATGTCGAGGTCACCGTCACCGAGAACGGCGGCGAGACCCAGAGCTACACCTTCGTGCCCGGCGCCCGCTCGGTGGCGCTGAAGGCGGGCAGCAGCTACACGGTGTCGGCGTCGGGCCCGGTGTCGGCGATGGTGGACTACCTGGGTGAGGGCCGCTCGTCGGCGTTCGCCATCGCGCCGCCGAGCCCCGACGCGTCGCCGCTCGTCATCTACCCCTGAGTCGCGCCGCGCGGCTTCGTCCACGCGGTATGAGGATCACGCAGCCGAGCTCCCCCCGGGCTCGGCGGCACGATTCTCATACCGTTCGTCGGGGCGGGCGCGCGCAAAGCGCGGGCAGGCGCGGGCACGCGCGAGGCCGCGCCGCGCGGCGCGGCTTCGTTCACGCGGTATGAGGATCGCGCAGCTGAGCTCCCCCCAGGCTCGGCGGCACGATTCTCATACGGTACGCGCGGGCAGGCGCGCGCAAGCCCGGGCGGGCGCGGGTACGCGGCGTCAGAAGTGGTGGAAGCGGTCGGGCGCCAAGTCCCACGGGTCTTTGCCGAGCAACTCGGCGACGGCGCGGAACACGCACGCCTCGATGGCGAGCCGGCGGTGCACCTCGTCGTCGCGATGCAGCCGCGACATCCGCTCGATCGGCAGCCGGAACATGATGACCCGGTTCTTCGTCACCGACCACCGGTCGACGTGGTCGGGCGAGCCGAACTCGCCGAAGGGCATCGTCGCCACCTCGAACGACACCTGCGCCAGCTCGTTCGGCCAGAGGCTCCGCAGGTACTCCGCGGTGGAGGCGACGGTCATATCGAACAGGTCGATGCGCGAGCGCAGGAACGGCAGGTGCGGCCCCGCCACCGAGGAGCGCAGATCGCGGCCGTGCCGGTTGCGGGTGCGTGCCCGGATGGTGGCGGCACGTGCCGGCCGTCTACGCGATCGAGCCATGCGGCAAGTCTACGGGCGCGAGCACGACACGGCGCGGCGTCACCGGCGCGGCCTCACCGGGGCGACGGATGCGCGGGCCTAGTCTTGAGGCGATGACGAACCGGGAATGCTCGCGGCCCTCCTGCCGCGGTGAGGCGACCACCACCCTCACCTACGACTACGCCGACTCCCTGGTCGTCGTCGGCCCGCTGAGCCCGGTCGTGCAGCCCCACGGCTACGACCTCTGCGCACGCCACATCGAGCGCTTCTCCGCCCCGCAGGGCTGGCAGGTCATGCGCTACGTCACCGCCCCGTAACCGGAGCGCGCCCGACGGCGGCCGAGCGCCTGTCACCCGCCACCCGGTTCGTCCGGCGATCTCGCGGCTCGGAGCCTCCTCGCGGCGACGACCTGCGAGAATCGATGCATGACCATCGCACCCCCCGCATCCGTCACCGCCCTGCCCTACAAGGTCGCCGACCTGGCGCTCGCCGAGGCGGGTCGGCACCAGATCAGGCTCGCCGAGAACGAGATGCCCGGCCTCATGGCGCTGCGCGCGGAGTTCGGCGAGTCGAAGCCGCTCGCGGGTGCGCGCATCATGGGTTCGCTGCACATGACGGTGCAGACGGCGGTGCTCATCGAGACGCTGGTCGCGCTGGGGGCGCGGGTGCGCTGGGTGAGCTGCAACATCTTCTCCACGCAGAACGAGGCGGCAGCCGCCATCGTCGTCGGCCCCACCGGCACCGTCGAGGCGCCGGCCGGCTCGCCCGTCTTCGCCTGGAAGGGCGAGACGCTCGAGGAGTACTGGTGGTGCACCGAGCGCGCCTTCGACTGGTCGGCCGAGGCCGCCGCCGAGGAGGCGGCGACGGGGAGCGCGGTGTCGTGGATCGGGCCGAACATGATCCTCGACGACGGCGGTGACGCCACGCTGCTCGTGCACAAGGGGCGCGAGTTCGAGGCGGCGGGGCGCGTGCCCGACACCACGACCGACGACAGCGAGGAGTACGGTGTCGTGCTCGAGCTGCTGCGCGGCAGCCTTGCGGGCAGCAGTGACCGGTGGACGAGGATCGCTGCGGAGATCCGCGGTGTCTCCGAGGAGACGACCACGGGCGTGCACCGCCTCTACGAGCTGGCGGCGGCGGGGGAGCTGCTGTTCCCGGCCATCAACGTGAACGACTCGGTGACGAAGTCGAAGTTCGACAACAAGTACGGCATCAGGCACTCGCTGCCCGACGGGCTGAACCGCGCCACCGACGTGCTGATGGGCGGCAAGGTCGCCTTCGTGGTGGGCTACGGCGACGTGGGCAAGGGCGCCGCCGAGGCGCTCCGCGGCCAGGGTGCGCGGGTGATCGTGTCGGAGATCGACCCGATCTGCGCGCTGCAGGCGGCGATGGACGGCTTCCAGGTGTCGCGGCTCGACTCGGTGGTCGAGGAGGTCGACATCTTCGTCACGGGCACCGGCAACGTGAACGTCATCGGGGTCGACGACATGCTCCGGATGAAGCACCTCGCCATCGTCGCGAACGTCGGCCACTTCGACAACGAGATCGACATGGCGGGGCTCGCGAAGGTGCCGGGCGCCGAGCGGGTCGAGATCAAGCCGCAGGTGCACGAGTGGCGGCTGCCGACCGGGCGCAGCATCCTGGTGCTGTCGGAGGGCCGGCTGATGAACCTCGGCAACGCCACCGGTCACCCGAGCTTCGTCATGAGCAACTCGTTCACGAACCAGGTGCTCGCGCAGATCGAACTCTACGCGACCCCGGAAAAGTACCCCGTGGGCGTCTACGTGCTGCCCAAGCACCTCGACGAGAAGGTCGCCCGCCTGCACCTCGACGCCCTCGGCGTCGAGCTCACCACTCTCCGCCCCGAGCAGTCCGCCTACATAGGCGTCCCCATCGACGGCCCCTACAAGGTCGACCACTACCGCTACTGAGCACCCCGCACCGAGAGGTCGACCGCAACGGGCCCTCCTCTGACGACCCAAGGTGAGCGCGCGGCCGCGCCAGCGACCGCACGCTCACCTGTCGCGGCGCGCCGCAGAAGCGGCGGCGCGCCCCGCCGGAGCCGCGCGCAGCACGGCCCCGGCGGCAGCTACCGGTCGGGGAAGCCGTTCGGCAGGCCCTGCAGGATGGGCTCGACCTGGTCGAGGCGGCGCTTCTCGAGCATGAGGGCGGTGTACTCGCGGTCGCGGCGGATGGCCGCGACGCCGAGGAGGAAGGCGTGCGGGTGCACGTCGGGGAGCGGCGAGACGTAGGGCGCGGTCTCGCCGGCGAGCTCGAACGCGAGGCGTTCGCGGGTGGCGGGGGTCATGCGGCTGGCCTGGGTGAGGAACTGCACGATGCGGCGGGAGAGCCGGTCGGGCAGCTTCGCGACGTCGGCGGTGGCCGCCCAGCCGAGGAGCTCGGGCGGTACCTGCGCCGAGAAGGGCAGCGGGCGCGGCACGCGCTCGTGCTGGCTGTAGCTGCCGGCGAGGAGATCACCGAGCCGCTTCGAGCGGGAGTTCAGCAGCGACGTGACGAACGCGATGACGCCGAAGGTCGTGTAGATCTCGAGGAAGCCGACGAGGCCCCTGACGATCGAGTGCCGCAGCGTGATGGCGCCGCCGTCGTCGCGCACGATCCGCGCGCCGATGGCGAGCTTGCCGAGCGACCTGCCGCGGCTCGCCACCTCGACGGTGATGGGCGCGACGACCAGGCACGCCACGACGAGCATGATGAACAGCGCCTGCGCGAGCGCCGGGTCGAAGGCGGTGCCGCTGGCGGCGAAGACGCTGTAGAGGTAGATGCCGGCCAGCAGGGCGCCCACGTAGACCGCGAAATCGATGGCCCCGCTGGCGCTCCGCAGCAGGAAGCTCGCCGGCCTCACGTCGAGGGCGACCGCCTCGCCGGTGAGCAGCTCGTCGTCCCGTGGACCGGTCATGGATATCATCTAAGCAGATGGACCTCGACGCCTACTCCGCCGCGCATCGAGACGACTGGGATCGTCTCGACGAGCTGGGGCGCCGCCGCGGCTACTCGGGCCGCGAGGCCGACGAGCTGATCGAGCGCTACCAGTCGGGCTCGACGCAGCTCTCGGCCATCAAGACCGTCGCCGGCTCCACCGCCTACGGCGACCGCCTGTCGGTCTCGCTCTCCCGGGCGCGGCTGCGCTTCACAGGGGCGGGGGCGAACGTCTTCCGGCAGATCCCGGTGTTCTTCGCCGTGCAGCTGCCCGCCGCCCTCTACCGCCTGCGCTGGCTGACGCTGGCCGTCGCGCTCGCGACCGTCATCATCGCCGCCCTCTACGCCCTCTGGATCTCGCAGAACCCGCCGGTGCTCGCGGCGATCGGCGACAACGCCTACCTCAAGCAGATCGCCGAGGAGGACTTCGTCGACTACTACTCCGAGAACCCGGCGGCCTCGTTCACCGGTCTGGTCTGGACGAACAACGCCTGGATCGCGGCCCAGTGCATCGCCTTCGGCGTGCTCGGCGTCTTCGTGCCGTACGTCATCATCCAGAACGCCCAGAACCTCGGCGTGAACGCCGCCGTCATGTTCGAGTTCGGCCACGGCGACGTGTTCTTCCTCTACATCATGCCGCACGGAATGCTCGAGCTCACCGCCATCTTCGTGGCGGCCGCGGCGGGCCTCCGCATCTTCTGGGCGTGGGTGGCGCCGGGGGCGCTCACCCGCGGCCGCTCGCTCGCCGAGAACGGCCGCGCGCTCTTCACGGTCGCCATCGGCCTCGTGTTCGTGCTGTTCGTCTCGGGAGTCATCGAGGGCTTCGTCACGCCGTCGCCGCTGCCGTGGTGGCTCAAGATCGGCATCGGCGCCCTGGCGCTCGTGGCGTTCCTGTTCTACATGGTGTTCGTCGGCGGCCGCGCCTACCGCGCGGGCCAGACCGGCGACCTCGAGGAGTTCGAGGCGGGCGCCACCCAGCTCGTCGCGGGCTGAGGCGAGCCGGCCCGAACCCCGGCCACCGGGCCGCCCGGGCCGCCGGCACGCCCGCCCCCCGGCGCCCGCCCGCCCGGCACCGCCCTCAGAGCCGCCCGGCCGCCTTCAGCGCGATGTACCGATCGGCCAGCGCCGGCGGCAGGTCGGCGGGCGCCCCCGTGATCACGTCGGCCCCGAACCGCTTCAGCACCGTGGTCACCCGCGCCACATCGAGCAGCGCGCGCTCAGCCGCTGCCGCCCGGTAGACCTCCTCGCGGTCGGACCGCCTCATCACCCCGGCCGCCACATCCGGATCGGTCACCGAGCTCACCACCACCATGTGGTCGCGGGTGAGTTGCGGCACGATCGCCATGAGCTCCCGCGAGATGCCCGGAGCATCGATGGCGGTGGCGAGCACCACGAGCGAGCGCTGCGTGGTCACCTGGCGCACGAGCGACGGCACGGCCGTCCAGTCCATCTCGATGAGGTCGGGCTCGACCGGCGCCATGGCGTCGACCATGCGCGAGAGCAGTTCGGGCCCGGATGCTCCGTGCACGCGACCCCGCAGCCTGCGGTCGTACATCACCAGGTCGACCCGGTCGCCCGACCGGGTGGCCAGGGCGGCGAGCAGCAGCGCGCTCTCGAACGCGGTGTCGATGCGGGTCTCGTCGCCGATGCGCGCGGCCTGCGTGCGCCCGGTGTCGATGACGATGACCACACGGCGGTCGCGCTCGGGCCGCCAGGTGCGCACCATCACGTCGCTGTGGCGCGCCGTGGCCCGCCAGTCGATCGACCGCACGTCGTCTCCGCGCACGTACTCGCGGAGGCTGTCGAACTCGGTGCCCCGCCCGCGGATCATCACGCTCGCCCGCCCGTCGAGCTCTCGCAGCCGCGCGAGCCGCGAGGGCAGGTGCTTGCGCGCGTTGAACGGGGGGAGCACGCGGATGTGACCCGCCGAGCGCAGCGTCGCCTGCCGCGCCGCGAGCCCGAGCGGCCCGGTCGAGCGGATCGTCACCCGCTCGGTGCGCCGCTCCCCGCGCCGGAAGGGTGTGAGCGCGACCGTCACGGCCCGTCGCTCACTCGCCGGCACCTCGACGCGCGAGCGGTTCGTGCTCGGCCCCGCCGAGGGTTGCCAGGCGTCGCGCACGACGGCCCGCAGCATCCGTCGCCCGGTGTTCGTGAGGTAGAGCGTGCTCGTCGCCGTCTCGCCGAGCCGCACCCGGCCGGGCAGCGTGCGGTCGAGCGAGACCTTGCGCGGTGAGGCCGCGAGCAGCAGGTCGACGACGATGAGCAGCACGATGAGCGCGAGCCAACCCAGCAGGGCCGCGGCGGCCCGGTCGTAGAGCTCGCCGAGGAGCACCACCGGCACGATGCCGACGGCCAGGAGCGCCACCAGCCTTCCGGTGAGCGCCATCAGCGGGCCGCCGTCACAGCGGTACCCGCACCTGGGTGAGGATGGAGCGGAGGATCGCGTCGACCGACACACCCTCGAGCTCCGCCTCGGGCCGCAGCTGGATGCGGTGGCGCAGCACCGGCAGCACCATCGCCTGCACGTGGTCGGGGGTGATGCCGGGGGAGGCGTTGAGCCAGGCCCAGGCCTTCGCGGCGGCGAGCAGCGCGGTCGAACCGCGCGGGCTCACGCCGAGCTTCACCGAGGGGCTCTGCCGGGTCGCCCTGGCGAGGTCGACGATGTAGGCGAGCACGTCGGGCGAGGCCTGCACCGTGGTGACCGCCGCCTGCGCGCGGCGCAGCTGGTCGGCGCCGAGCACGGGGGTGACCCCGGCGGCGGTGAGGTCGCGCGGGTTGAAGCCTCCGGCGTGCCGGGTGAGCACGGCCACCTCGACGTCGCGCTCGGGCAGGTCGAGCACGAGCTTCAGCAGGAAGCGGTCGAGCTGCGCCTCGGGGAGCGTGTAGGTGCCCTCGTACTCGATGGGGTTCTGGGTCGCCGCCACGAGGAACGGGTCGGGCAGCTTTCGGGTGACGCCGTCGGCGCTCACCTGACGCTCCTCCATCGCCTCGAGCAGCGACGACTGCGTCTTCGGAGGTGTGCGGTTGATCTCGTCGGCGAGCAGGATGTTCGTGAACACCGGCCCCTCGCGGAACGAGAACTCGCCGGCCTTCGCGTCGTAGATGAGCGAGCCGGTGACGTCACCCGGCATGAGGTCGGGGGTGAACTGCACCCGCTTGGTGTCGAGGCTGAGCGTCTGGCTGAGGGTGCGCACGAGCAGCGTCTTCGCCACCCCGGGCACGCCCTCCAGCAGCACGTGGCCACGGGCGAGCAGAGCGATGATGAGCCCGGTCACCGCGCCTTCCTGGCCGACGACGGCCTTGCCGACCTCGCTGCGCACGCGGGCCAGCGCGGCGCGCAGCTCGCCGGCTTCCTCGGGGGAGGGGGCGGGGGTGTGGTCGGTCATCCGGGTGTCCTATCTGTGCGGAGGAACGGAGTTCGTGGCGGAGCGGAAGAGAGCGAACGGATGCACGGGGCCGGGCCACGCGCATCCGCCCGGTGGTCAGAGCAGCCGGGTGGCACGCGTCACCTCCTGTTCGAGGGCGAGCAGACGGTCGGAGAGCTGCAGCAGCTCGGCCTCGTTGTTCGGCACCGCACCGACGAGCACGGCGTGCACCTCGTCGGGGTGCCGACCGGTGACGGCGGCGACGGCCCGGCTGACCTCCACGACGGTGGCGTGCCGGGGCAGGTTGAGCAGGGTCGCCAGGCGCGACACCGTGCCGATGCGCAGGGCGTCGAGAGCCCGCCCGTGGGCCGCCTGCTTGGCGTAGAGCCGGGCGCGACCCTCCATGGTCTCGCTGGCGCGCACCGTCACCGGGAGGTTCTCCACCACGACCGGGCCGAAGCGGCGCCCGCGCCAGATGCCGGCGGCGATCACCACGACGATGAGCAGCAGCATCACCGGGGTCACCCAGTCGGGAGTGAGCGAGCCGAGCGTCTCGGGGGCGCCGCCCTCGAGGTCGTCGTAGCCCGGCTGGTACCAGACGAGCGTGGGGTTCTCGCCGAGCACGCCCAGGGCGAGCGCGGCGTTGCCGTACTGCGGCGCGTACTCGTTGGTGAGGGCGTCGCCGGCGCCGAAGACCGTGACGACGCCGTCGTCGGTGTCGAGGGTGATGACCCCGAAGGCGTCGTCGTAGGAGGGGAAGCAGGTGAGGGCGTCGTCGACGGCGTCGCTCCCGCCGACGAGTCGGTAGGTGGCGGTGGGGCGGGAGATCTCGCTTGCCCGCTCGGCGGCGGGGAGGGCGCAGGCGGCCGCGACCGGGTCGGTCTCGTCGGCCGAGCCCGCGTTGCGCACGCCGGGGGCGAACTCGTCGAGCTCGGTCGCTCCCGGCTCGAGGAGCACGAGGCGAGTGCCGAGCAGGGCCACCTCGGCGAGCTTGTCGCCCTCGAGGTAGCCGTAGGGGTCGGAGAACAGCACAGTGGCGTCGCCGCCCGCGGAATCGGCTGCGGCGCGCGCCTCGGCGAGCGAGGAGGCGGCGACGACGTCGACACCCTGCTGGCGCAGCACCTCGGCGACTGCCCGGCCGCCGGAGGGCCCGGCGTTGCCGATGGAGTACCGATCGGCGTCGGGCACCGCGCTCGAGGTGAGGAGCACCGACACCACGGCGAAGGCGAGGGCTGCGACGGCGGCGACGACCCAGAACACCGAGCGCCGGAGGCCCGAGCGCAGCCGTGGGGTCTCGACGGTGCCGTCGGGCGGCGGAGCCTCGGCCGGTGCGGCGGGCGGCAGGGCGGCCCGGGCTGGCGCTGCCTCGGTCGATGCCGCGGGGCGGCCCGGTGCGGCGGGGCGCGTCATCGCACCACCTCGGCCTCGACCGCGTCGAGGGCCGCCGGGCGCTCGACGCGCACGCGGTCGTCGAGGGTGCGCACGCGGTCGTAGCCGGCGCGCGTGCCCGGCACGTCGAGGTAGCGCACCTCGTCGAACAGTCCGGCGCAGGCCTCGAGCTCGCCGGCCGAACCCGGGAAGGAGCGGCCGGCCCGCCCGGCGAAGTCCTGCGCGGTCGTGCCGGGAGCGGTGAACACCACCGTGCGCTCGGCGAGCTGTCGCGCCAGCGCCCGGAACGCCTCCTCGATCGCGGTGTCGAAGTCGCCCTCTGCAGCGGCGCGCTGGGCGGCGGCCCGCAGCTCGGCGGCGCTCCTGGTGTCGTCGGCGCCGAACAGGGCGCCCGCCTCGAAGCGGCTGCGCCGGTTGAGGCGGGGCCTGCCGAACACCAGGAAGGCGACGACGATGAGCACCACCACGACGATCACCACGATGAGCGGCACGAGACCGCCGAGACCGGAGCCGTCGGGCACCCGCAGCGAGCCCAGCCAGTCGCTGATGGCCTTCGACACCTGGTCGAACCACGTCGGCCGCGCGGCCTGGTAGGGCGGCTTGCCGAGCTCGGTGACGATCCAGTCGCGCGCCTGGTCGGCGTCGGGCTCGACCGGGGGAGCGGCGAGCAGACGCGTCACGAGGGCGAGCGGCGTCACCTCTGCCGTCCGGGCTGGTACGGGTCGGGCCAGGTCTCCGAGGTCTCGTCCTGCCGCGACTCGACGAACCGCACCAGTTCGATGTCGAGACCCTCCTTGCGCATCCGGAGGTCGATGTAGATGACGGCGACGGTGGCGGCCTGGATGACCGACGCGAGCGCGCCCATCACCACCGAGACGGCCACCAGCAGCAGGTACACGGCCACCACCGCGCCGATGCCCGCGCCCGAGTTGTTCGGGTCGACGAGCGTGAGCACGATCGGCAGGAGGAACGAGAACGGGGTGGTGATGAGCTGCGTGGCGAGGTTGAGGATGAGGTACACCAGCACGATCACCCCGAGCGTGCGCCAGAAGTTCGGCATGCCGGCGGTGAGGCTCCAGGAGCGGCGCATCGCCGCGAACACGCCCACGCGTTCGAGCACGATCACGCTCGGCACGACGGCGAACTTCGTGCCGAGCCAGGCGAACAGCACCCCGAAGCCGAGCGCGAGCAGCACTGCGGCGAGGATGCCGATGGCCAGCGCGGCGTCGCCGATGGTGGCGCCCAGCACGACGACCAGCACGAGCACGCCGAGGGCGAGCACGATGGCGACGCCGGAGAGCAGGAGCCAGCCGGTGAGGGGGAGGATGCGCCGGAACGCCGCTTTCCAGAGCTCGCCCAGGCGCCGCTTCTCACCGAGGGTGCCGCGGGCGACCTCGAGCACGAGAACGCCCTGCAGGAGCGCCGAGGCGAACACGCTGAGCACGAGCGGGATGAGCGCCGAGATGATGATGACCGCGACGTTGCCGGCCTCGATGGAGTCGTAGTCGGCGCTGGAGACGCTCACCGAGCGGCCGATCGCCCAGGCGGCCGCGGCACCCACGAGGAGCGCGGTCACCACGACGATGATGAGCTGGATGAGCAGGCCGCTGCCGAAGGTCGCCTTCGGGTTGCGGCGCACCACCTGGAACGGCGCCCCCATGAGCGTGCCGAACCCGAGCGGCCGCAGCGGGATGAGGCCGGGCTTCGGCGGCGGCGCCCACCCCTGCGGTGCGGGGGCGGCGTAGCCCTGCTGCGCGTACGCGGGCACCCCCGTCTGCGCCGCGTACTGCCCGTACGCGGGCGGGGGCGGCGGGGGAGCGTACTGCCCGTAGGCGGGTGGGGCGGGTGCGGCGGGTGCGGCGGGTGGCGGCGCGTACTGCCCGTACGCGGGCTGCGCAGGCGCCGCGGGCGGCGGGTACTGGCCGTAGGCGGGCGCAGGCGGTACGGCGGGTGGCGGCGCGTACTGGCCGTACGGGGCCTGCGCGGGCGCGGCGGGCGGCGGGTACTGGCCATAGGCGGGCGCGGGCGGTGCGGCTGGAGCGGCGCTGGGCGGCGCGTACTGGCCATACGCGGGTGCCGGTGGCGGCGCGTATTGCCCGTAGGCGGGCTGCGCGGGCGGTACGGCCGGCGGCCCCCACTGCGGAGGCGCGGCAGGCGCGTGCGGCGCGGCCTGCGGCGTGGGCTCCTGCGCGGGCGGCACCTGCGCCTCCTGCGCGGGCGGCACCTGCGCCCCCTGCGCGGGCCCCTCGGCACCGGGCGCCGTCCAGCTGTCGTTCTCGCTCATCGGTGATCCTCCGAACCCCCACCGCCTGTCCGACCTGCCGGTGTTTCCCGACCATGCTTTCACACTCCCTCAGACTTTTCCCGGCATGTGTCGAGAGGGCCCACGAACGGCTCGACTACTCTTGTCGCAATGCACGCCCCCACGGCGGGCCAGGGGCGACGGAGCCCGGGCCGGCCCCGCGAAAGAATGTGAGCGAGAACGGCCCATGGATCCTCGCATCCTCGTCGTCGACGACGACACCGCCCTGGCGGAGATGATCGGCATCGTGCTGCGCTCGGAGGGCTTCGACCCGCACTTCTGCGCCGACGGCGGCGAGGCGCTCGCCGCGTTCCGCGACACCAAGCCCGATCTGGTGCTGCTCGATCTCATGCTCCCCGGCCTCGACGGCATCGAGGTGTGCGGTCTCATCCGTGCCGAGTCGGGCACCCCCATCATCATGCTCACCGCCCGCACCGACACCGCCGACGTGGTGAAGGGCCTCGAGTCGGGCGCCGACGACTACGTCGTGAAGCCGTTCAACCCCAAGGAGCTCGTGGCGCGCATCCGCACCCGTCTCCGCCCCGCCCCCGAGACCTCGCCCGACCTGCTGCAGATCGGCGACCTGCGGCTCGACGTCGCCGGCCACGAGGTACGCCGCGGCGGCGAGCGCATCAACCTCACGCCGCTCGAGTTCGACCTGCTGCTCGCCCTGGCCTCGAAGCCGCAGCAGGTGTTCACCCGCGAGATGCTGCTCGAGCAGGTCTGGGGCTACCACTACAAGGCCGACACGCGCCTCGTGAACGTGCACGTGCAGCGGCTGCGCGCCAAGGTCGAGGAAGACCCCGACAACCCCACCATCGTCATGACGGTGCGCGGCGTGGGCTATCGCGCCGGCAGCGCCTGAACGCCCCGAGATGACGACGGGGTCGCAGACCCGGATGCGCGGGCGGGCGTTCCGCGACTGGCGCGGCTGGCCGGCGCGCGTCGTCGGCGTGTGGCGACGGTCGCTGCAGTTCCGCACCGTGGTCATCACCGTGGTGCTCTCGGCGCTCGCCGTCGTGGCCACGGGAGCGTACATGGCGGTGAGCATCGGCAACGACCTGTTCCAGTCGAGGCTGCAGCAGGTGCTGGTGGAGTCGAAGAACGCCGCGGGAGCCGCCCAGACCATCTTCGACTCCTCCGACTCGGCCGGTGAGGCGTCGACGATCTCGCTGCTCAACTCGGCGAAGTCGGCGATCATCGCCTCCTCCTCGTCACGGCTCATCGCGCTCTACGCCACGCCGGGCCAGACCACGGGCGGCACCACGGTGCTCTCCTTCGCGAGCCCCGAGCTCGCCACCTCGGGCGTCATCACCGAGGAGCTGCGCGACCAGGTCGCCGACGACACCGAGGGCACCCAGTACTGGCAGTCGGTCGAGCTCTCGAACGAGAACGGGGGAACCGACCCCGGCATCATCGTCGGCTCCCCGCTCACCATCCCGGGTGCCGGCGCCTTCGAGCTCTACATCGGCTACAACCTCGCCGAGGCCGAGCAGACGCTGGTGTTCGTGCAGCAGACGCTGTGGCTCGGCGGTCTCGCCCTGGTGGCGCTCATCGGGTTGGTGGCCTGGCTCATCGTGCGTCTCGTGGTGCAGCCCATCCGCATGGCCGCCGAGACCAGCGAGAAGCTCGCCGCCGGCCATCTCGAGGTGCGCATCCCCGAGCGCGGCGAAGACGTCATCTCCACCCTGGCCCGCTCGTTCAACGGCATGGCCGACAGCATGCAGTCGCAGATCACGCAGCTCGCCGAGCTCTCGCAGGTGCAGCAGCGCTTCGTCTCCGACGTCTCGCACGAGCTGCGCACGCCGCTGACCACCATCCGTCTCGCCGGAGACGTGCTCTACGACCAGCGCGAGAGCTTCCCGCCCGCCACCGGCCGCACGGCCGAGCTGCTGCACACGCAGACCGAGCGGTTCGAGCTGCTGCTGGCCGACCTGCTCGAGATCAGCCGTTTCGACGCGGGCTCGGCCCACCTCGACACCGAGCCCACCAATTTGGTGCGCCTCGCCGAAGACGCCATCGACCAGATGCAGTCGCTCGCCGAGGCGGCGGGCTCCGACCTGAGGCTCGTCGCCCCGGGGGGCTACTTCGAGGCGGAGGTCGACGGCAGGCGCATCCGTCGCATCGTGCGCAATCTGCTCGGCAACGCCATCGAGCACGGCGAGGGGCGGCCGATCGTGGTGAGCGTCGACAGCGACGAGCAGGCGGTCGCGCTGTCGGTGCGCGACTACGGCAGCGGCATGACGCCCGACGACGCCGAGCGGGTGTTCGACAGGTTCTGGCGGGCCGACCCCTCGCGCAAGCGCACCATCGGCGGCACCGGGCTCGGGCTCGCCATCTCGCTCGAAGACGCGACGCTGCACGGCGGGGCGCTCGAGGTCTGGTCGAGGCCGGGCGCGGGGAGCTGCTTCAGGCTCACCCTCCCGCGGGTGCAGAGCAGGTCGTTCACCTCCTCGCCGCTGCCGCTCGAGCCCGACGACGCCTTCGGCGAGGCACCCGCGGTGGCCGAGCTCCGGCCTCCGCACCACGACGGCACCCGCAACGACCGAGGAGCGGAGCATGACTGAGACACGGCGCACGAGCACGACACTGCGGCACCTGCTGCGCAGCATCCTCTCCCTCTTCGGCGTCGGCGTGCTGCTCGTGGCCGTCGTCGCCTGCAGCGGCATTCCGCGGTCGGGGCCGGTCGAGGCGGGAGACGCCGTGGGCACCGACGACGACATCGACGTGATCTTCCTCGCCGCCGACCCGACGGCCGGGGCGACGCAGGCGCAGATCTTGAGCGGCTTCATCCTCGCCGCCAAGAGCCCCCAAGACGACTACGCCATCGCCCGCCGCTACCTCACCGACGAGGCGGCAGCGCGCTGGAAGCCGAACGTCGAGACCACCGTCGACAGCGGCAACCGCAGCACCACCGAGGTGAACGACAGCACGCTCGAGCTCACCATCGCCCCGGTCGCCCAGGTCGATCAGAACGGCAGCTACACCCCGACGCTCTCCACCGCGCCCACGAGGCTGCAGTTCAGCTTCCGCCAGGTCGACGGCGAGTGGCGCATCAGCGGTCTCGACGACGGCATCGTCATCGAGGACGTCTTCTTCGAGCAGGTGTTCAGCTCGCACGCCCTCTACTTCTACGACCCGACGTTCACCTACCTGGTTCCCGACCTGCGCTGGTTCCCGTCGTCGACCTCGGTCGGCACCCGCGTCGTGAAGGCCCTGCTCGCCGGGCCGACCGCGTGGCTCGGGGAGGGTGCCGTCGTCACCGCGTTCCCCGACGGCACGAACACCACGGCGGTCGTCACCTCGGGCGGACAGACCCAGGTCGAGCTCTCCGCGAACGTGCTGCAGGCCGACGTGAACGACCTGCAGCGCATGCAGTACCAGTTGAGCGAGAGCCTGCGCGATCTCGCCTCGGCCTCGAACGTCACCATCACCGTCGACCAGAACACCGTGGCCATCCCCGGTTCGACGGTGAAACGACCGGATGCTGCACCTCGCGTCGATGCCCGGCCGCTCGTCGTGCGCGATGGCGTGTTCGGGTACCTCGGCGGCGATTCGGTGTCGCCGATCGAGGGCATCAGCGATGCCGTCGAGTCGCTCACGCCGCTCTCGGCCGCCTACTCGGAGACCTCGGGCACAGCCGCCGTGAAGGGGGCGTCGGGTGCCGTGTTCGCCGTGCGGGCGGGCGCGGGCGGTGGGAACGGGTCGACGACGGCGCCGGCGCCGCTCGACCAGCGCGCCGGACTCATCGCACCTGCCGTCGACCCGTTCGGTTACGTGTGGTCGGTGCCTACCGACGACCCCTCCGCACTGGTGGCCTACGGCCCCGACTCCCAGGCGATCGAGATCGCCACGGCGTGGGACGGCGCCTCCGGCATCACCTCGTTCGAGGTGTCGCGCGACGGCACCAGGGCCGTCGCCTCGCTGTCGCTCGACGGGGTGCCGAAGCTCGTGGTGGCCGCGGTCATCCGCAACGCCGACGGCGTGCCCGAGCGGCTCGGTCAGGCCGTCGAACTGGTGAGCGCCCCCGGCGCGCCCGTCGGGGCCACCTGGGTCGACCAGTTCAGCGTGGCGGCGGCGACCGCCCTGCCCTCGGGCGAGGTGCGCGCCTCCGCGCAGCGGCTCGGCGGCCGCACGACCGCGCTCGGCTCGCCCGCCGACGCGGTCGGCCTCGCGGGCGGGAACGACATCGACGGACTGCGGGCGCTCACCGCCACGGGCGACATCCTGCAGCAGCAGGGGAGCGCGTGGCAGGTGACGGCGACCGGCATCACGAGGCTCGCGGTGCAGAACTGAGTTCTCCCCAGGGGGCGTTCTTCGTGGAGTGATCCACAGATTTGGCGCTGCGGTGCGATGCGGCGGCGTGGGCGCGCAGCATCGTGCCATGACTTCTCTTCCTGCCCCCTGGCTGTCCGCTCCCGGGCTGCTCACCCCGTGGCTGCCCGCTCCGGGGATTCCCACACCGGGGCCGCTCGCCGCGTGGCTGCTCGACGCGGCGGCGGTGCTCGCGCCGGTGTCGTGCGGCGGCTGCGGTGTCGACGGCCGCAGCGTCTGCGTCCGATGCCGCGATGAGCTCGTCCCGTCGCTGCGGGAGGTCGACCTCGGCGGCCTGCGTGCCACCGCGGCGCTCGACTACGGCGGGGTGGTGTCGTCGTTGCTCAGCGCGGCGAAGGAGCACGACAGACCCGGGGTGCTGCGCGCGCTGGCACCGCCGTTCCGCGCGGCGGTCGACTCGATGCTCGCACGGGAGTCGGAGCCGGTGCTCGTGGTCGCCGTTCCCTCCTCGGCACAGGCGAGACGGGCACGCGGGTACCGCCCGGTCGAGACCCTGGTGCGTCTCGCCGGCCGGCGCCCCGCCCCCTCGGGAGTGCTCCGGCAGATCCGCGAGGTCGACGACCAGGCCGGCCTCTCGGTCGCCGCGCGTCGCCGCAACCTCAGCGGAGCGCTGCGGGCGGGTCCGATGGTGCAAGGGAGGTGCGTGCTGCTCGTCGACGACGTCGTCACCACCGGATCGACGCTCCGCGAGGCGGCGCGGGCGGTGTCGGAGGCGCAGGGAGCGGTGGTCGGAGCCGCCTGTCTCGCCCACACGGTGAAACGCA
The DNA here is from genome assembly GCF_013113715.1 of Herbiconiux sp. SALV-R1. GTDB lineage: Bacteria > Actinomycetota > Actinomycetes > Actinomycetales > Microbacteriaceae > Herbiconiux. The sequence goes on along the minus strand of NZ_CP053344.1, from coordinate 2,613,235 downwards.
AGGCGACGCCCAGGTGATTAATCGGTGACACTGCGGTGCAGGTCGCGGTAGCGTGAACCGCACAAGGCGCGAATGTTCCCGCCGCGTGCAGGATCCGCGTCATCACAACTGGCTAGGAGGTCTCCATGGAAGTCAACATCACCGGACGAAACCTAGGCATCACGGATCGCTTCCGCGAGTACGCGGGCGAGAAGGCGGAGAAGGTCGGTCATCTCGCCGATAAGGCACTCGCCCTCGAGATCAAGGTGAGCCGCCACAACACGGCCACCGGTTCCCAGAGCGGCGACGACCGCGTCGAGCTCACCCTCATCGGCCCCGGCCCGCTGGTGCGCGCCGAGAGCTCCGCGAGCGACAAGTACGCCGCGTTCGACCTCGCGCTCGCGAAGCTCATGCAGCGGGTGCGCCGGGCCAAAGACCGCAAGAAGGTGCACCGCGGTCAGCACCGCCCGCTCTCGCTGCACGAGGCCAGCACCGACGGCTTCAGTGCCCTCGACGTGCGGCCGGCCGACGTCGAGGTGCTCACCGGGTCGATCAAGGTCGTCGAAGACGAGGCGCCCGGCACCGCCGACGCCTCCGACGCCGAGACCGACGAGTACTGCCCGGTCGTCATCCGCAAGAAGGTCTTCGGCGCCGTGCCGATGACGGTCGACGACGCGCTCTACCACATGGAGCTCGTGGGCCACGACTTCTACCTCTTCCTCGACTCCGAGTCGGGTCGCCCGAGCGTGGTCTACCGCCGCAAGGGCTGGGACTACGGCGTCATCGCCCTCGACGAGAACGCGGCGGCCTTCGCCGAGATCACCGACGAGACCGTCGCGGCCGCGGTGCGCTGACGCCGAGACGAGCGCTCTCCCGCTGCGGTCGGGCGACGGCGAACGCCCCGCCGATGCCCAGGCACGAGCAACTAGTATGGTCATCGCCTGTGCGACGCGCCCAGGTACGACTGCAGTGGGAGAGACTCCGTGGCCTCAGTACTCGAAAAGGTCCTTCGTGTCGGCGAGGGCCGAACCCTTCGTAAGCTCCAGGCCTACGCCAAGGCCATCAACGCCCTCGAAGAAGACTTCCAGGCCCTCAGCGACGAGGAGCTGAAAGACGAGACGCCGCGCCTGCGCGAGCGCTACGAGTCGGGCGAGAGCCTCGACCATCTCCTCCCCGAGGCCTTCGCCGCGGTACGCGAGGCAGCACGCCGCACCCTCGGCCTCCGGCACTTCGACGTGCAGCTCATGGGTGGCGCCGCCCTCCACCTCGGCAACATCGCCGAGATGAAGACCGGTGAGGGCAAGACCCTGGTGGCCACCACCGCGGCCTACCTCAACGCCATCGCGGGCAAGGGCGTTCACGTCATCACCGTCAACGACTTCCTCGCCGGCTACCAGAGCGAACTGATGGGCCGCGTGTTCCGCGCCCTCGGCATGACCACCGGCTGCATCCTCGCCGGCCAGACGCCCGCCGAGCGCCGCGTGCAGTACGAGGCCGACATCACCTACGGCACCAACAACGAGTTCGGCTTCGACTACCTGCGCGACAACATGGCTTGGCAGGCCTCCGACATGGTGCAGCGCGGCCACTTCTTCGCCATCGTCGACGAGGTCGACTCCATCCTCATCGACGAGGCACGCACCCCGCTCATCATCTCCGGGCCCGCCTCGGGCGAGGCGAACCGCTGGTTCAACGAGTTCGCGCAGATCGCCACCAAGCTCGTGGCGAACGAAGACTACGAGGTCGACGAGAAGAAGCGCACCGTCGGCGTGCTCGAGCCCGGCATCGAGAAGGTCGAAGACTACCTCGGCATCGACAACCTCTACGAGTCGGCCAACACCCCGCTCATCTCCTTCCTCAACAACGCCATCAAGGCGAAGGCGCTGTTCAAGAAGGACAAGGACTACGTCGTGCTGAACGGCGAGGTGCTCATCGTCGACGAGCACACCGGCCGCATCCTCGCCGGTCGCCGCTACAACGAGGGCATCCACCAGGCCATCGAGGCCAAGGAGGGCGTGGCCGTCAAGGCCGAGAACCAGACGCTCGCCACGGTGACGCTGCAGAACTACTTCCGCCTCTACGAGAAGCTCTCCGGCATGACCGGTACGGCCGAGACCGAGGCCGCCGAGTTCATGTCGACCTACAAGCTCGGGGTGGTGGCCATCCCCACCAACCGGCCGATGCAGCGTATCGACCAGCCCGACCTCGTCTACAAGAACGAGCAGGCCAAGTTCGACCAGGTGGTCGAAGACATCGTCGAGCGCCACGAGAAGGGCCAGCCGGTGCTGGTCGGCACCACGAGCGTGGAGAAGAGCGAGTACCTGTCGCGGCTGCTCGCCAAGCGCGGGGTGCGCCACGAGGTGCTGAACGCGAAGAACCACGCCCGTGAGGCCGCCATCGTCGCGCAGGCGGGCCGTCACGGCGCCGTCACCGTGGCCACCAACATGGCGGGTCGAGGCACCGACATCATGCTCGGCGGCAACGCCGAGTTCCTCGCGGTCGCCGAGATGAACGCCCGAGGCCTCAGCCCCGTCGAGACCCCCGAGGAGTACGAGGAGGCTTGGGACGAGGTGTTCGCCTCCGTCAAGGCCGAGGTCGACACCGAGGCCGAGCGCGTCATCGCCGCCGGCGGCCTCTACGTGCTCGGCACCGAGCGCCACGAGTCGCGCCGCATCGACAACCAGCTGCGCGGCCGCAGCGGCCGTCAGGGCGACCCGGGCGAGAGCCGGTTCTACCTCTCGCTCACCGACGACCTGATGCGGCTGTTCAACGCCGGCGCCGCCGAGAGCCTGATGGGGCGCTCCAGCGTTCCCGACGATCTCGCCATCGAGTCGAAGGTGGTCTCGCGCGCCATCCGCAGCGCGCAGTCGCAGGTGGAGAGCCGCAACGCCGAGATCCGCAAGAACGTGCTGAAGTACGACGACGTGCTCAACCGCCAGCGTGAGGCGATCTACAGCGACCGCCGTCACATCCTCGAGGGCGACAACCTGCAAGACCGCGCGCAGAAGTTCCTCGAAGACGTCGTCGAAGAGATCATCAACGACCACGCGGGCAACGGCAGCGGCGACGACTGGGACTACGACGCGCTCTGGGCCGAGCTCAAGACGCTCTACCCGGTCTCGATCTCGGTCGACGAGGTGGTGGCCGAGGCCGGCAGCAAGGGCCGGGTGAGCCGCGACTTCATCCAGCGCGAGGTGCTCTCCGACGCCAAGCTCGCCTACCAGCGCCGTGAGGAGACCCTCGGCGAGCCCGCCATGCGCGAGCTCGAGCGGCGCGTCGTGCTCTCGGTGATCGACCGCCGCTGGCGCGACCACCTCTACGAGATGGACTACCTCAAAGACGGCATCGGCCTGCGGGCCATGGCGCAGCGCGACCCGCTGGTGGAGTACCAGCGCGAGGGCTTCGCCCTGTTCCAGTCGATGATGGGGCAGATCCGCGAGGAAACCGTCGGGTTCCTGTTCAACCTCGAGGTCGAGGTCAACGCGACTCCGAACGCCGTCGGCACGCCGACGGTCGAGGCGAAGGGCCTCAGCCAGCCGGCTGCGCCCGCCGAGAAGCTGAGCTTCTCCGCGCCGAGTGACTCCGGCGGCGTCGAGGTGCGCAACCAGAAGGGCCAGATCGAGCAGGCCGCCACCGCCCGGGCCCAGCAGGCCGAGGAGAAGGCGGCTCCTGCGGTGTCGAGCTCGTTCAGCCGCGGCGGCGCCGGTGCTCCGGCCCAGGGTGGTGCTGCGCGCCAGGGATCGGGCGACGGCGGAGCCTCCTCCGGTCAGCGTTCGGCGCAGAAGCAGGGCTCCGGCTCCGGTTCGGGCTCGAGTTCCGGTTCGGGCGCCGGCGGCTCGAACAACCGCGCTCAGCGTCGGGCGCAGGGCAAGAAGAAGCGCTGACCGGTCGGGCTGCCGCGCCTGCGGCGGCCCGCGGGTCGGAGCCGCTCTGAGCCGCCCTGCGGCGCGCCGGGCCGGAGTCAGAGCACGTGCACCGCGCACGCCCTCCAGCGCGTGTCAAGCGCCTCGAGCCGCAGCGCAATGGCGCGGGAGCGCGCTCGGCCGTGGATGATGACGACCGCCTCGACGATGCCGTTCTCGGGTTCGCAGATGACGGTGCTGCCCATGGTGAAGATCGGCCGGCTGGGCGACTCCGCCCGCACGTGGCGGGCGCGTTGCGAGAGCACGACGCGCTTCAGCAGGTGCGAGTACACCTCGGCCGTGAGCCATCGGGCGATCTGATCGAGATCGCGGGTTCCCGCGAGGATCTCGATGACGCACCGGGCGAGCGCCTCGGCGAGGGGGCGCGGGTCTGGCAGCCGGCGCGGGGGAGGCGGAGCCTGCGGGGGCGGAGCCTGCGGAGCGCTCTCGACGAAGGAAGGCGTGGGTGCGAGGACTGTCGCGTGCGAGGGCATGGAGCTCCTTCGTGCTGATGAGCTCCCGCCGCGGCGAAGCTCGACGTCGATCGGCGAGTCACCCCATGTGTTCTCGCCCTCCGGTTCCCGCGAACCGCCTTCTCTGAGCAATGCTCGACTGGGTTCCGGAGGTTGTCACTCAACCAGGGTCGACAGACGTTGTCCAGAAGCGTTTGTGCCCTGTGGAATGAGCCCCGGGCCCGTGTGAATGAGTGGAAACTGCTCATACCGGCAGGCGGTCGGCGGGTGATGGACTCTCTCCTGCACGCGCACGATCTTCCGGCCGGGAACCCGCCCCCGACCTGCCGAGTCCCCGGCCGGAACCAAGCGGCTCCCGTGGTCGGTTCGTAGGGAAACTCGGCCACGGGAGTCCTCCGCTCTGAACGTCTGAACGATCCCTCAGTTCGGTCATCGTAGGCTAGTCGTCGTGTCAACACTCAGCGACCTCGTCTCCACGCACGGCAGCTCCACCGAGGCCGATGTCGACTGGTTGCACCTGCTGGTGAGCGACTGCCAGCTCCTCGCCGACCTGGCCTTCGCCGACATCGTGCTCTGGGTGCCCACCAACGACGGCACCTTCGTCGCCGTGGCCCACTCCCGCCCGTCGAGCTCGGCGACCCTGTTCTACCGCGACTTCGTGGGCCAGACCATCAAGCCCGAGTGGCGCAAACAGGTCACCGACGCCTTCGAGAGCGCCCAGATCGTCGACACCGCGGCGCCCGACTGGTACGAGGAGACGCCCACCCGCGTGCGGGCCGTCCCCGTGCTGCGCCGCCTCTCGGCGTCGGAGCAGACCACGACCGACCGGCCCATCGCCGTCATCACCCGGCACACTAACCTCAGTGAGGCGCGCACCCCCAGCCGCCAGGAGCTCACTTTCAACGAGTGCGCCAACGACCTCTTCGCCATGATCGCCGCCGGCGACTTCCCCGACCTGGGTGCGCCGACCGGGCCTCGTCGGGGAGCCCCGCGAGCATCCGATGGTCTGATGCGCCTCGACGTCGACGGCATCGTCACCTTCGCGAGCCCGAACGGCCTCTCGGCGTTCAACCGCATGGGGTTCGCGGGCGAGCTCGAGGGGCAGTCGCTCGCCGAGGTGACCACGGGCCTGCTGAGCGGCCGGCTCGTCGTCGACGAGTCGTTGCCGCTCGTGGTGACCGGCCGGGCGCCGTGGCGCACCGACATCGAGGCGAGGGGTGTGACGGTGTCGCTCCGCGCCATCCCGCTGCGTACGCGCGGCCACCGGTTCGGCGCGATCGTGCTGAGCCGCGACGTCACCGAGCTGCGGCACCAGGAGCGCGAGCTCATCACCAAAGACGCCACGATCCGCGAGATCCACCACCGGGTGAAGAACAATCTGCAGACGGTGGCGTCGCTGCTGCGCATCCAGGCCCGCCGCACCCACTCCGACGAGGCCCGCGACGCGCTCACTCAGGCCATGCGCCGGGTCGCTGCGATCGCTGTGGTGCACGACACCCTCTCGGAGGGGCTCAACCAGCGGGTCGACTTCGACACGGTGTTCGACCGTGTGCTGCTGCTCGTCGCGGAGGTCGCGTCGGCGCACAACACCACCGTGCATCCGAAATCGTCGGGGAGCTTCGGGGTGCTGCCGAGTGAGTATGCGACGCCCCTCGCCCTCGCGCTCACCGAGCTCGTCACCAATGCCGTGGAGCACGGGCTCGCCGGGCAGGAGGGTGAGGTCGAGATCGTCGCCACCCGCTCGGAGGAGACGCTGACGGTCGAGGTCAAAGACAGCGGAACGGGCCTGCCCGAGGGCAAGGTCGGTTCGGGGCTCGGAACCCAGATCGTGCGCACCCTCATTCAGGGAGAGCTCGGCGGCACGATCGACTGGCACACGATGGTGGGCAGTGGGACGGTCGTGACGATCGAGATCCCGTTCAGGTGGTTGAAGAAGCCGTGAGGCTCAGGATCAGGAGGCGCGGCGGGCGCGATAGCGCCTGCACGATCAGGAGGCGCGGCGTGCCCTCGCGGCGCGACGCTTCAAAGCGCGGCGCTCGTCTTCGCTGAGGCCACCCCAGACTCCGGAGTCCTGACCGGTCTCGAGGGCGTACTGGAGGCAGACCTCGGTGACGGAGCAGCGGGCGCAGACGGCTTTGGCCTTGTCGATCTGGTCGACGGCGGGCCCGGTGTTCCCGACGGGGAAGAACAGTTCGGGGTCTGCAGTCAGGCAGGCGGCTTTGTCGCGCCAATCCATAAGCGGGTGCTCCTTATTGCCAGGGTGCATCGGTCGAATGACCAGGTGATTCGGGTGAGAAGGTCAATGGCACGGTGGACGCTGCAGCCAGAGGAGGCTACACCCGCTCACGTCACTGTGAGCAACATTGACCTCGAATATGGTCGCATACTGGTATTTGCAAAATCAAGGCTTTTCTCTGGAGTACGGGCGTGAGCGACGAGATGAACGACCCCTCGACATCGAGTGAATCTTCGGTGTCATCAGGCCGTCGACCGGCGCGTCGCCCCGTGCTGCTGGTGCTCCTGGCGGTCATCGTCGGCGCCGAGGCGCTGGTGATGGCGGGGGTCGTGCTGTGGCTCGTCGTCGAGCTGCTCACCGAGCGCCCGGCCTCCTACGAGACGGCCATGGCCATCCTCGTGCTAGCGGCGATCGCCGCGATCTTCCTCGCCTTCGTCGCCGTGCACACGCTGCGCGCCCAGCCCTGGACGAGGGCGGCGACCCTGGTCTGGCAGCTGCTCCAGATCGTCATCGCGATCGGCTGCTTCCAGGGGCTGGTGGCGTCGCCCGAGGTCGGCTGGTACCTACTCGTGCCCGCGGTGCTCAGCCTGGTGCTGCTGTTCTCGCCGACGGTCGTGGCGGCGACACGGCGGCTCTGAGCGGGGGCGGTCAGGCATGCCCCCGGCGTCAGGCCCGCCGCATCAGGCCCCAGGCGTCGGGCCCCGGCATCAGGCCCAGCGCCGAAGCTTCAGGCGTCGACGCCCAGCTTCTTGCGCAGCGACGCCACGTGGCCGGTGGCCTTCACGTTGTAGAGCGCTAGCGTCACGACGCCCTGTTCGTCGATGACGAAGGTCGAGCGGATGACGCCCACCACCGTCTTGCCGTAGAGCGACTTCTCGCCCCACGCGCTGTAGAGCTCGTGCACGGCGGAGTCGGGGTCGGAGAGCAGGGTGAAGTTGAGGTTCTGCTCGTCGACGAAGCCGCGCAGCTTCGCCGGCTTGTCGCGTGACACGCCGAGCACCGTGTAGCCGGCGCTCTTCAGCGAGTTGAGGTTGTCGCGGAAGTCGCAGGCCTCGGTCGTGCAGCCGGGGGTGCCGGCCTCGGGGTAGAAGTACAGGATGACCCGCTGGCCGCGGTAGTCGGCGAGCGATCGCGAGACGCCGTCCTCGTCGACGAGGGTGAACTCGGGGGCGGTGTCGCCGGCCTGGATGCGCGCAGTCGTGTCGGTCATGCCTCCAGTATCCCAGGGCCGTGAGGTCACCGTGCGCTCTCCGCTGAGTAGGAATTGCTCAGAACTCACCCCGACCGATGCCTGAGAACCTACCCCCATGACCCTCCATTCCCTGCACAGCACGCTTCGCACGGCCGCCCTCACCGGCCTCGCCGCCCTCACCCTCGTCACTCTCGCCGGCTGCATCTCGCTCCCCGCCCCGTCGAGCGGAGGCGGGGGCGACGAGGGTCCCGCCGCTCCCGCCACCTCAGACTCCGCACCGGCCGGTTCCGAGACCACCGACGTCTTCCTGCTCTCGGTGGGCGACTGCTTCAACGACGGCGAGTCCCAGTCGGTGCAAGACGTGCAGCAGGTCGACTGCGCCGCCGCCCACGACTACGAGGTGTACGAGGCCTTCGACATCCCGGGCGACGACTACCCGGGCGACGAGGCCGTCGACGAGGCAGCCACGAACGGATGCGGGGCCTCCTTCGCGACGTTCATCGGCATCCCCTACGAGCAGTCCGCCTACGACTTCAACCACCTCACCCCCACCGCCGACTCCTGGACGAAGGGCGGAGACCACGAGGTGCTCTGCCTCGTCTACGACCCCTCGAACAAGGTCTCCGGCACCCTCGCGGGCGTCGCATCCTGACCGGTTCGCGCACCCCGCCCGAGCATGCTAATGTTGACGACTGGCCCGCTCGGGCCTCGCACCTCTAGCTCAATCGGCAGAGCAACTGACTCTTAATCAGTGGGTTCAGGGTTCAAGTCCCTGGGGGTGCACCACGAAAACCGCCTAGATCTCAACGATCTGGGCGGTTTTTTGTTGCGCCCGGAAGTCAGCGCGAGCGCCGGATCCGCTACTTACTCGCTACTTTGAAACAACGTCTCGATGACTCCCGCGAAATCTGCGACCTCGGCCTGACGCTCGACGTAGAACTCTTTCGTGATCTCCTCCGAGTGCCCGAGCTGCTCGGCGGCGGCCTTCGTGCCCACCTTCCGCGCCAGGTGAGTCGCGACAGCCTTCCGGTAATCCTTCGGCGTCTTGCCCTCGTACGGGGTGTCTACGAGCGCCTGGCGCCACTGCCGGCGCGTGTTGGCCGGCCAGCGGTAGGTGCCCGTCGCCGATGGGAACACCATTGGGTACTCGGCGTTCACGCGACGCTGCGTGAGCATCGCCAGCACGGTCGGCGGCAGCTGCAGGCCGCGGTTGCCGAGGTCGCTCTTCGGGTGCCCCTGTCGGATGAGCTTCCCGTCGTCGATGAGCGTGCCGCTGACGTAGACGACGCCCTGGGCGAGGTCGACGTCGTCTTCCCAGCGCAGCGCGAGCGTCTCGCCGATCCGGGCGCCCGTCGCCGTGAGCATCTGGGCGAGCTCGTAGAGCTCCGAGACGTGGGTGCGGTCGTACTCTCGGAACAGCGCGCGCATGGCACGGATGTCGTTCTCGCTCATGACCTTCACGACGCGCTTCTTCGCCGACACGGAGATGACGTCGGCCGCGTAGTTCTTCGGCACCGCTCCGTGCCGCACCGCTAGCGAGAACATCTGTACCAGCACTGTGCGCGCTGTGCGCGCCGTGGAGACGCGATCCATGCGGTCGCGGATGAATCGGTCGAGTCGCGGTGTCGTCGCCTCACGCAGCCGCAGAGAGCCGATCGCGGGCACGATCTGCCCGGTGATGGAGTTGCGGTACGTCGTGATGGTGCCCGCGGGCGCGCCCTTCAGCTTCCGTTCGGCGAGCCAGGCGCTGGCGAGTTCCTCGACGGTGGAGGTGGGGGAGAGGAGGCCGTCGGCCTCGCCCTCGGCAAGCTTCGCTCGGAGCGCCGCCAGCAGGACTGTCTCGGCGTTCGCGGGTGTCTTGCCAAACCGCTGCATCTTGCGGCGCCGGCCGGTGCTGTCACGATAGTAGGCGACCGCGACAGGGCGCCCATCGATGGTGCTGCGAGTCACTTTCCCCCACGTCTCGAGGGGGAGTGGCGGTCTAGGCACGGTTGGCGAACTCGCGGATGAAGATCGCCATCACCTTCTCGGTCACCTCGATTTCCAACGCGACCCGCTCCATGTCGTTGGTGAACTCGAGCGAATCGTAGACATCGCGGGGCCGGACGAGTCGCCTGGCCGAGATGCGGTCCGCGCGGTCTTCTTGCTTGCGATCGTCACCTACGTCGCCGTGCTCGAAGTGGACGATCTCATGGGCGATTGCGCACCGTTCGACGATGCCGTGAAGGTTCGGCCGCACGAAGATCGCGTGGTGCTCTTCGGAGTAGCATGCGTCGATGTCATCGCGTGGGAGTTCGCGATAGATGATCGGCAGACCGAGATCCTCAGCGTGCACGTAGGGGTCGTAGCGTCGGGCGCAAGGGCCGTCGTAGTAGCTGTCGCGGCCGAACATGTAGGCGGTCGTGCCTTCGTAGTCTTCTTCCGTTTCGAATGTGAGTGTCATAGCGAGTCCTTGTCGGCCGCTGGTGCCTTCGTGGTTTCGGCTGCGGCGATCTTCGTTGCGTCCAGAGGCGTCGTGTGTAGGTCCACAGTCTTCTTCGAGCCACTGACACCGATGGGGGTCACGGGTGCCATTCGGGCTTCGGCGACCACAGTTCGGCGCGTCCCAGAAGGGTCGCCGAGGAACGCCGTGGGGCTGACCCCAGCGATCTTGCAGAACCGCTCGACGTCCGTGACGGTGAACGATGCGCTGGGGTTTGGGGCGACCCTCGCTCGGACGTAAGCCTCGCTCAGTCCAAGCATCTTCGCGATGGCCCTACCGGATTCATGACCACGCACTGCAGCGATGGCCACGAGCTCCTTCGCCACGAGTTTGGCGTAGGCGCGTGGAGCAGGTTCGGTTCCTCTAGGCATGCCCGCGAGGTTAACACATATAGGCGCGTTGCGTCTATATAAGCACGTTTATGTGCGCGCAGAATTCATCCTGCGTCTGCGCTTGACACTGCGTGTTTATAAACGCATACTCGTCTCCATGAACCCCGAAATTGCACTGGCGCAGAGGATCGCAGCCGAGATCCGGGCCGAGATGGCATGGCAGGCGAAGCCCGTCGCCGAGCTGGCTCGTGTCATCGAGCGAGGTGTTCGTGCCACGCAGCGGCGCTACTCCGGCGAGGTCGAATTCGGTCTCGACGAGGTGGAGGTCGTGGCCGAGTGGCTCGGTGTCTCGAAGGTCCAACTCCTCACAGGTCAGCGTGACCGAGAGCGGGCGGTGTCCGCATGAGCGCGACGCGATGGCTGACCGAGCAGCAGTGCTCGGAGCAGACCGGCATCCCGGTCGGGACGCTCCGGGACTGGCGCATGAAGGGTCTGAACCTTCCCTTCTCGCGGATCGGGCGGCTGGTCCGATACGCGGAGAGCGAGGTCGACACGTACATGCGTTCGCAGCAGGTCGACGTGAAGCAGTCCGCCTAACCCCACAGACCGCCGCGTCCACCCCCCCACGCGGGAACCGTCAGACCGGGACCACCCGGAAGCGAACAGGAGTCGCACGGTAACCCCGCGGTGGGCGCGGCTTCCCCCTCAGAAGAGAGAAGAGAGCAATGGATCAGGTCGAGATCGACCGTGCGATCCTCTGGCACTTCGGTGACCAGGGGCTCGGCAAGCAGCCCGGTGACTTCATGTACCGGCTCATCAGGGCCATCGCCGTGGCGGACCCGTCGAACCGCGACAAGCTCGCGACCGCGTTCCCGCAGCTGGTGGCCGTGTTCGCCGATGTCGCGTACACGCCGGATGGCCTCGAGCGGGTGCGTCAGCGTGTGATCGCAGCGGTGGTGCCCGCATGAACTCCGACAAGGCGATCCTCGAAGCGCTCCGCGCGTACCAGGATGCCGAGGCTAGGAAGCTCGCGGCGCAGCGGGCGCAGTCTTGTGCTGCGCAGCCGCGTCGGCGTGACACCCGAAAGCTGGTGGCCCGGTGATCCGGCGGCGGACGTTCGAGCGGTCGCCGTGGTGGCGTCGTCTCGGCGGTGCTCGTCTCACGTCACGGCTCGTGGCGGCGATGAGGGGGCGGTCCTGATGCGCGTCCTGCTTGGGGTGCTCATGGTGCTCTCCGGTGTCGGTGCCGTCGCGTTGTCGCTGACGGTCGCGTCGAACGGCGCGGTTGTGTTCCTCGGCCTCGTCATGTGCCTCATCGGTGCGCTCCTCGCGCAGTCGACGCCACGGCGGGAGGAGAAGAAGTGATCAGCGTGGGCATCGACCCGTCCCTGCGCCGCACCGGTCTGGCGCTCGTCGAAAAGGGCACGGTGTCGACGTCGCTCGTGAAGACAGAGCCCGTCGTCGGTGTCGACGCCGTCGATGACCTGACGCTCTACATCCTCGGCTGCGTCGTGAAATTCACGCCGCGCGGGTCGCTGGTTGTGATCGAGGGCATGTACGTCCCGAAGGGCGAGCGCACGGCCGGCGACGTCATCGAGCGCGCGGGTCTCCTCGCGCACATCATCACGCAGATGCGCCGCCGGGACTGCCAGGTGGTGCGGGTGTGGCCGAAGCAGCGCGCGAAGTATGCGACCGGCGACGGCAACGCCGACAAGAAGACCGTCCGCACGGTGATGCGTGAGCGGTTCCCCGGCGTGCGTATCCCAGACGACAACGTCGCGGACGCGGTGGCGCTGGCCGCCGCCGGGTCGAGGTGGCTGGGGCAGCCGATCGACGGAGCCCTCAGCAAGACCCAGCAGGAAGCAATGGCCGCGGTGGCGTGGCCCCAACGAGAAGAGAGAAGAGCATGACCGTTCAGATTCAGCCCGCGAAGCCGAAGGACGAGCACAACGGGCTCGCCGACATCGAGGACCGCATCCTCGCTAACCCGCACCAGACGGTGACGGTGATCACCACCTACGTGGTGAAGAAGATCACGGAGGACGTCGAGACCGGGGAGCGCTACCCGGTGCTGAAGGCGAAGCACATCGAGCCGGTCCTCGGCGACGACGAGGCATCCGCCATCGAGTTGCGTGATGCGGCGTACAAGACGCGCACCGGCGCCGAAGAGCTCGACCTCGACTTCGAGGGCGGTGACGACGAGTGACGGCCACGATCACGCTCGCGCCCGAGATCGCCGCGGTCTACGCCCGCTCGCTCGGTAACGACTCGAACCGTGAGGCGTGGCTCCACGCCCGCCTGAACGTCGTCACGGCGACCGAGGCGAAGGTGCTCTACAAGGGGTCCGCGCAGGACAAGGCGAAGGTGGTCCGCGAGAAGGTCGAGGGGTCATCGTTCTCCGGCAACCAGTACACCGAGTGGGGCAAGCACCGCGAGCCCGCGATCGCCGCTGCGACCGAGCGGTACGGGCTGCAGCTCTGCGGTGAGCTCATCGCGGCCGAGCAGAACCCGCGCCACGCGGCGACCCCGGATCAGGTCGGAGTCGACTTCGACGGCGACATCGTGCTCGGCGAGATCAAGACGTCGAAGCACGACATGTCCGTCGGGTCGCCGAAGTTCGAACAGGCCGGCTACCTCTTCCAGATGATCTGGCAGGGCTACTGCGTCGGCGCCCGCCGGGTGCTGTACACGTTCGAGCAGCACGACGACGACTGGTCACGGTGGGCGTCACGGCCGCTGGATCGTCCCGAGGTCTGGGACGAGTACGGGCCCCGCGTGATCCGCCGGGAGTCGGTGTGGATCGACCTCACCGATCCGACGATCGCGGCGCACCTGCCGAAGATGATCGCCGCCGCGGATCGGGCGCTCGAGCGGCTCGACAAGCGCCTCGCCGAGGTGGGCGAGCAGATCACCCCCACGTTCACCGACGAGCAGGTCGCCGACCTGGTGCGCCTGGCGGCCGTGGAGAAGGCAGCCCTGTCGGACGAGCAGCGGGCGAAGGCACTGAAGGAGGAGTCGCACCGCGCAGCCGAGCAGCTGTTCGTGCAGGCGGGTGTCGCGGAGGCGTACTCGCAGGAGCACGGCGGCTACAAGCTCACCTGGTCACCCGCGGAGGAGACGACGGTGACGCAGGTCGACAAAGCGGCAGCGAAGGAGGCCGACCCGTTCCTGTACGACTCGATCCTCCGCGCCGAGCTGACCCTCGACGGCCTGCGCGATCAGGCACTCGAGCACGAGAAGAAGTTCCAGACCACCGTGCCGGGCAAGTCGAAGCCGGCCCGCCTGACGGTCACGAAGATGAAGGGAGAGGCGGCATGAGCACCGCACTCGCGACGCTGCCCACGAGCAGCGACCACAGCCAGTGGAGCCCCGAAGAGGTCGCTCTCGTCGAGGCCGCGGGGCTCGTGCACACCGACTCGCAGTCGGGCAAGAAGACCCTCGCCGAGCGCCCCGTCGTGGCTGCGTTCCTGCAGCACTGCGTGCGCACGGGCCTGGATCCGATTGCGCGGCAGATCTACTCGATCGCGCGGAAGTCGCGCGGGCAGCTGAAGTGGCAGATCCAGATCAGCATCGACGGCGCCCGCCTCGTCGCTGAGCGCTCCGGGCAGTACGAGGGGCAGACGACGCCCGAGTTCACGGGCGACGGCATCACGTGGACGCAGGTGTGGCTGAGCAACGACCCGCCGAAGGCCGCCCGTGTGGGCGTCTACCGTCGCGGCTTCCGTGACGCCCTGTATGCGGTCGCCCTCTGGGACGCCTACGTGCAGACGAAGTACGACGGCAGCGTCTCCGACATGTGGTCGAAGATGGGCCCGCTGATGCTCGCGAAGTGCGCCGAGATGCTCGCGCTGCGGAAGGCGTTCCCGCAGGATCTCTCCGGCCTGTACTCGTCGGAGGAGATGGCGCAGGCCGACAGCCCGCCCGCCGCGAAGCCTGCCGAGCCCGAGTGGGCGCAGGTGGCACCGCCGGAGCAGCGCGTGGCGTCGAAGGACTGGGCAGCTGCGATCGCTGTCGCTGGTGACGTCGGCGAGCTGCGCGCGGTGTACGCGGAGATCGAGGCGGCGGCGGAGGTCGGGCTTCCGCTCGACCCGCAGCACGCCGACTCGCTCGCAGCGCTGGTTGCCGCGTGGGGGCTGGAGCAGCCGCCCGCGACAGTGTCGTCGGGTCAGCTGATCGGCGCGGTGAAGCGGGCCATGGAGGCGGCACCCGTCGAGGCGGTCGTCGTCGACGAGCAGCCCGCGGCAGCCGAGCAGGACGCGGGCCCGGTACAGGAGTGGACGACCGCCCCGATCCCGGGTGCCGAGCAGGCCACGGACGCGTCGGCTGCTGACGAAGAACCGTTCTAGAGGAGGCGATCGTGACCGAGCAGGACATCCACCCGGCGATTCGTGGAGTGCTCCGCACCATCGGGCTGCTGAACCCCGACCTGACCGACCCGCTTCATGCGGGCCTGGTGCAGGCCCTCCACGACCTCGGCCCGTACGCGACGCCGGGGAAGCGGTTGACGGCGATGCGGTGGGTGTTCGCGTGGGAGCTCCGCGCGGCCGGCGAGCAGTTCGCGAAGGCGAAGACCGCGTACGAGCACAACGTCGACCGCCGCACCGTGCAGCTGCGCGGCGGCGAGGAGAAGATGTCGCGCGCGGAGGCGGAGCAGCTGGCGCGGGCTGAGGACGAGGCGAACGAGCTGCACCTGGTCTACCTGCTGGCTGAGCAGCGGGAGCGGGCGATGCGGAACTTCCTCAGCACCATCCAGTCGGCGCAGGACGACGCCAGGACTGACAGAGCAGACGCGCGAGCGGCCAGTGGGGCGCACGCGCAGGGAATGGACGGAGGCGCGTGATGAGCGCATGGAACTACGGCGACGACGTCGTGCTGCAGGTCGCGGGGAAGTACTCGCTGGCCGGGAAGATCGTCGGTAATCAGACCGAGGACGGTCGCGTGACGGTGCGGTGGGAAGACCGCACGATGACGCAGCTGCGCGGCGACCTGCTGGTCACGCCCGCGGAGGCTGCCGCGGCGCCGACGTGGGCCGAGGTGGAGACGGCCGCTCTGCTCACCGAGCGCGACGAGCTGCGCGAGGTGCTGGCCGGGGCGGATCACACGGCGGCGAAGTACTGGCGAAAGCTCGGCGTCGCGCTGGGCGAGCGTGACCGGGCCCGCGATCTCGCTGCCCGCCTCGAAGCGGAACTGGCGATCGCCGAAGCCGCACTCGAAGTCGCGATGGGGTCGGCAGCATGAGCAGCGCAGACCTGTACGAGGACGGTTGCCCTCACGGAACGAAGGAGGGCTACGACCGCGGCTGCCGCTCGGGCGCGTGCCCGAACGCGTTTGAGGGCGAGACGATCTGCCGTGACGCGTTCCTGCGCTACCAGGGTGACTACGCCTACCGGAAGGCGGTCGACGCGGGCGAGACCCCGCCGCCGCTGATCTCGACCTCCGGGGTGGTGAACGAGCGTGTCGCGACCGTGCCCACGATGACCTTCTACGACAGCGTCGAACCCCTGCCCGAAGCTCGGCCTGAGCGGGTGCTGCGGCGCCGTGCTGCGAAGACGGAAGCCGTGCACCCGTCGCCCGCGATGTACCAGCGGGGGTGCCGGAGGGACAACGAGTGCCCGTCGTTCCTCGAGGGTGGGAAGTCGTGCCGGCAGGCGCGCCTGGCCTATGCGAAGGAGCGCGCCGCGGTGAAGCGGCAGGAGCGTGAGGCCGCCGGGTCGCAGTTCGATCGCACCCCGGTGTCGGTGGAGTTCGCGCCCGCGGTTGCGGCGATCGCTGAGGTGACGGGTGTGGAGACGTCGGTGGTGCAGCTGCCGAACGGTGGCCTGGTCATCACCATCAGGGTGCCCGCAGGGGTGGTGGCAGCATGACCTACTCGTACGTGTCCGGCGCCCAGACGGACGCTTTGACGGATCTGATCTTCTGCGACGTCCTGACCGGCTCCCTGACCCACGTGTCAAGGATTTCCGAAAGCTGTTCGGTGATCCTTTCCGCCTCGAGTACTCCAATACTCCGGTCTAGCGAAACGAACTCGCGATCGATCCAATCGCATATCTCGTCGGTTACACCGTCTGCAGTGCCCCGGAGCGCTTCGGAGACTCCCTTCGTTTCCTCGATGCCTTCGAGCCAGACAGTCCTACCGCTCGATTCCAGGAATGAGTACAGACGGTTGCGAACTGCTCGGCGCAGCGCGCGCGCAACTGCTCGGCGATTTGCGTGGTCTGCCTGTTCTTGCAATGTCAGCGCGAGTTGGTTGGCTCTCATCGAGATCCGAAGCGCGACGATGGCCACAATTAGCGTCGCAACGCCCACCGCCACTGATGAGATGAGTTGCGCCCACTCGAACAACGAAGGGCCCTCTGAAGCGACCCTCACCAGCTCAGAGAGTTGGCAGGAAAGCATGTACACGTCGCAGTCCACGCTGTGCACTCTATCGGCGGCGGCGACATGAGCACCATGACGCAGGCGGCGTTCGACTTCGACGAGCTCACCCGGGCGCCGTACGACGGCCCTGAGCTCCGCTACCACTGCGAACCGCTCGACCCGGATGTTCTCGTCGAGATCGAGACGGAGCAGCGCCGCGCGCACGGGAATTTCGGGATCGCTGTCGGGAAGCCCCACCTGTGGCTGAGCGCCAACCAGGGGCCCGTGCTGGGCGAGGACGGGCACGTGATGGTCGAGTTCCGCGCGGACCTGCGGTGCGACCACCATGCCGGTCAGGAGTGCCTGTGCGTCGGTGATCTCGTCTACCGCGGGTACTGCTCCTGCGGGTGGGTGTCGCCGATCGTGACCTACGGGATGCTGCGGCGGGCATGGGACGAGTCGCACGGGCGCCACGAGTGCTGGCTGTGCAAGGGCACCGGTTTCACGGAGATGAGGACCTACGTGGGGAACGTGCTGCAGCCTCCGAGGGAGTGCTGGGTGTGTGCTCGGTTCGAGTTCGAGGTCGCAGCATGAGTGCGCTAGACGGGGCCATTGAGGCCGGCGACCTCGTGTGGCAGCAGATGTACTCGCCGACCGATCCGGAATGGGCGTCGACGCTCGAGGAGCGGATCGAGCACGGCCGGTTCTACGGCGACCGCACGCAGATGCGGGTCGTCAGGATCTACCGCGACGGCATCGACGGGCCGTGCCGCCAAGTCGGTAAAGACGGGATGCACCCGCTCAGCGGGAAGCCCCTGCCCGCCCACACCGAGCACTACATCACGTGTGTGCCCGGCAGCGAGAACGACCGCGACCACTACTCGTCCACCGACAACAACTGGTGCGTGCTCGAGCTCGCCACCGAGGACGGGGCGCTGTTCTGATGGCGCGACAGGAGGTGTCGCAGAAGACCCGCACAGGTGTGCTCGGGCGTGACGGCTACCTGTGTCAGCGGTGCGGGCGCACGGTCGGGCTCGGCGCGAACATGCAGCACCGGCGTGCTCGTGGTCGTGGCGGTCGTGGTCGTGAGGTGTCGGTGAACTTCCCGGAGAACCTGCTCAGCCTGTGCGGTTCGGGGACGACGGGATGCCACGGGTGGGTGACGGGGCATCCGCGGCTGAGCGATGAGTGCGGGTGGTCGGTGTCGACGAACGCGACCGAGTACGGGCCCGAGTCGGTGCCGGTGCTGGGACGGAACGAGTTTGGGCAGCCGCAGTGGTACTGGCTCGAGGGCTTCGATCGCATCCCTGTGCCGGAGGAGACGGCGGTGCTGCGGATGGTGGCGCTGGGCATCAGGAAGGCGGCGGCGTGATGGGTGTCGACAAAGCGGCTCTGCTCGCGTGGCTGGGCCGGAAGGCGGTAACGGAGAACGCCCTGATCGGTGCGGTCTACGACGGTTTGATCTCGCGCATCAAGCGCGGTGAGTTCGATGAAGAGGAGGTGGAGCGATGAGCACGAAGATCTCGAACTGGGCATGGCATGACCCCGCGACGCAGCACCTTCGGGGTAACGCAGCGATGCTGTTGCTCGCTCTCGCGGACATCGCGGATGACGACGGTCACGTGGTCTACGCGAAGGGTGCGAAGCGCACGCAGGAGGCGCTGGCGAAGAAGGCTCGGATGTCGGTATCGACGTTCAAGAGGGTGACGGGCGACCTCGTGGCGCAGGGCTTCCTGCAGGTGACGCGGGAGTCGAAGCGGACGGAGAACGAGTACCGAGTGATCATGAGGGCTCAATCTGACCTCTCCGATTTGAGCTCTCTGACGGGTCACAGCTATGAGCTGTCAGAGAGCTCACCTGGTGAGCTGTCATCGGACGCCACTCCTCTTATAGGACATAGTGACGTAGAAGAACGTGTTGTGCCGCCCAAGCGCGGCACCCGCATCGCTGACCCGTTCATCGTGACCTCGAGCATGAGGGAGTGGGCTGCGGAGCACACGCCGCTCGTGAACGTCGACCGGGCGACGCTGCGGTTCGTGAACTACTGGCGGGCGAAGACCGGGAAGGACGCGACCAAGCTCGACTGGGAGCGTACCTGGCAGAACTGGCTGCTGAAGGACCAGGAGGATCAGGAGCGCCGACCGGGTGTGAAGCCGTCGACGGTGGATCACGGCCGTGAGGTCGACCGCATCCTGCGAGAGCGCGCGGCGGGCGAGCACCTGGCGGTGTCCGCGTGAACGCCGCCGAGGTGAACGTGTTCCTCACCAGGGCTGCGCTTCTCGACCCGCGCATGAAGCGGGTCGACCCGATGGAGCAGGCCGACATGGCGACCGCCTGGGCCGACGTCCTCGACGACGTCGCCCTCGTCGCGGCGCTCACCGCGCTGAAGCAGCACTACCGGGGGTCGTCTGACCCGATCACCCCGGCGCGCGTCGTGGAGCTCGCCGTGCGCGAGATGGAGCCTGTGCTCCCCGACATCACCGGCGAGGTGGTCGCCGAGGACATGCGTCGTCAGCTCGCCGCGGCCGGTGTCTCTGAGGCCGACTGGCGTCGGTACGGGCACAACCCTGCCTGGGTGGCCGAGCACTTCGACCTGAACGCTGTGGAGGCAGCCTCGTGACCGACTACTTCCACTCCGACGCCGACGCGCCTGCAGACGACACCGGCGCGTTCGAGCTCCCGCACGACGTCAGCGCCGAACGGTACGTCGTCGGCGCCATGCTTCGCGACGGAAGCGTCGTCGACGACGTGCTCGACGAGATGACGATCACCGACCTTCACGTCCCGAAGCACGAGGTCATCGCCGAGTCCATCCTCCGCCTCGCCTCCGCTGGTGAGCCGACGGGCCCGATCGCGGTGAACGACGACCTCACGAAGCACGGCCTCATGCAGCAGGCCGGCGGCCCCGCCACGGTGTTCGAGTTGGAGTCCTATCCGTCGACCGCGTCGAACGCGGGCTTCTACGCCCGCATCGTCCACAACCACGCCGTGCGCCGCCGAGCGATTGAGGGCGCCACCCGCATCATGCAGGCCGCCCGCTCCGGCGACACCGACGTGACCGAGGTCGTCGAGGCCGCCCGCCGCGAGGTCGAGCTCATCCAGACCGGCCGGAAGAAGCACCTCGAGATGATCTGGGAGGGCGTCGACACCACCCTCGAGGAGCTCGCGGAGAAGCCCGACTACCTGCCGACCCCGTGGGCGTCGATCGACCGCATCATCGGCGGCTGGGCACCCGGCGGGTTCTACGTCATCGCCGCCCGCCCCGGCGCCGGCAAGACCCTCGCGGTGGTGCAGTCGGCGATGAAGCTCGCCCACACCGGGGTGGTGGCGTTCTCGTCGATCGAGATGGGCAAGAAGGAGCTACAGAAGCGTCTCCTCGCGAACTATGGCGAGGTCAACCAGCTCATGATCCGCGACCACATCCTCGGCCGCCAGGAGTGGGAGCGCATGGCCGGCGCCCGCTCACGCCTCCACGGCGCCCCAGTGTGGATCGACGCGCGCGGCAGCGTCACCGTCGCCGACATCCGCGCGTCCGCCCGGGCAGTGGCGCGCACCGGGAAGCTGGTCGCGATCTGTGTCGACTATCTGCAGCTCGTGAAGGGCGAGGGCCAGGACCGCCGCCTCGAGGTCGACGGGGTGTCCCGCGGGTTGAAGCTGCTCGCGAAGGAGCTGAACGTGCCCGTGATCGTGGCGGCGCAGCTGAAGCGACCGGCGCCGCAGAAGGGCAAGCAGCGGGCCCTGCCGACGCTCGCTGACCTGCGCGAGTCGGGCGGAATTGAGCAGGACGCCGACGTGGTGCTGCTGCTCGAGCGCGGCATCGAGGAGCACGCCCGCGACCTGACGGTGGTCGCGGCGAAGAACCGGCAGGGCGAAGAGAAACAGGTGACCCTGCGGTGGGAGGGCGAGTACGCCCGCATCGTCGACCGCAAATGGAGCCCCACAGCGCTATTGGACGAGAACGAGATCAGGAGACAGCAGTGATGCAGATCACCGAGCAGCAGGAAGTGTCGATCGCAGAGGTCGACTGGAACGACGACGGCCGCGTCACCGTGGCGGTGCACGTCGCCGACATGGCGGTCGAGCAGGCGCAGCAGCTTGCAGCGCTGATCACGGTGGCGGCAGCAGACGCGAACCGGGCCGTCACGGACCTCGAGCTCAGGACGCGTCTCGATGGCCTCACAGCAGCGGACCGAGCAGAGCGCGCCCTGCCGTGCGCGTGGTGCGATGCACCCAGTCGTGGTGGCGCCTTCCAGTTCGGCGACGGCACGTACCCGGAGCGGTCGTGCGGCGCAGAAGGTCACGGCTTCCGATTCCAGGCGGACGAGGAGGCACACGCGTGACCGCGGAGACCATCAACCAGGCGATGCGCCGCTTCCGCACCGAGGCCGACCTGTTCCAGCAGTACATCGCGCAGGGCATCGACGAGGACTCAGCCGCTATCCTCGCGGGCTGGGCGACCCGTGGACGGCCCCAGAACGCCGGAACGGCCGCTGGCCTGTCCGACGCTGAAATCGACGCTGAGATCGCCCGCAGGGCCTCCCGCGTCTGCGAGCTCTCCGGCGTGCACGGGTGCAGCCTCGGTGCCCACCACGACGGCGACTGCATCCTCCTTTGCGCCGCCCACCCCTTCGGCCTCGTCGGCACGCAGACCGACCTCGTCGACGGCGCCGAGTGGAGCGACATCACCCCCATCGAAGCCCGCTACGGCCACCTCTGCGGGCCGTGCTTCGGACGGGCCAGGAACGACCTCCACCAGGCGCCGCAGCTGCTCGCGCACATCCGCGCCCAGGTCGTCCCGTCCATGGGGTCCGCCCGCGGCCCTCGCGTCTCCGGCACCCGCGAAGCACCCATCCCGCTGCGCCCCGACCCCGTCGATGACGCCGACGACCTCTACGCGCAGGTCGTCAACTGGATCGTGTCGTTCGCACGCCACACCAGCGCCCGCCCGCCGGCCACGGCGATCGCGTTCCTGAAGGCCTCGACGGATGCGGCCCGGCTGCCGTCGTGGGCGCGCGACCAGGCATCCGCGTTCACCCTCATGGACGACCTCGTGCGCTGGTACGAGCACCACGGACTCACGATCGTCACCGCCCTGCCCCCGCTGACGGTGAAGGCGTGGTGCGACGACATCGCCCAGATCATCGGCTCGTTCCGCTCCCGCTACCCACAGGCGCCACGGAAGCCCCGTCAGGGCGCGAAGAGGGAGTGCCCGACGTGTGGGGAGCGGGAGGTGTCCCCAAAGTTCTACGCGGCCGGCACCGAGGTCTCCTGCGACCACTGCGGCGAGACCATCCCCGCCGCCGAGCACGACGACTACGTCGACTGGGCCGAAACGACCCCGGTGCGGTCGCTCTCCTGCGACCGGGGCCGCCACCAGCAGTGCGCGTCCTTCAACTGCGCGTGCGAATGCCACGACCAACGAGCAGCCTGAGGAGGCCGCCATGCCGATCATGAACTACACCACCGACATCTCCGTCACGAAGACGATGGGCGAGATTCAGGGAGCGCTTGCCCGCCGAGGCGTCACACGCATCTCAACCCTCTTCGACGAGCACGGCGTCGCATCCGGGCTCGGCTTCACCATGAACACCGACTACGGGCCCCGCGACTTCGAGCTCCCCGTCCGCACCGCCGGCGTGCTCGAGGCCATGAAGCGCGACACCAAGGTGCCCCGGTCGAAGTGCACGACGGAGCAGGCCGCGAAGGTCGCGTGGCGCATCGCGAAGGACTGGCTCGAGGCGCAGTCCGCACTGATCGACGCGCAGCTCGCCCGCCTCGACGAGGTCATGTTCCCCTACATGATCGCGTCCGACGAGGGCACCGTGTACGAGCTGTTCCGTGGCAAGCAGCTCGAGATCTCGGCCAGCAATCGAGCGGCACGATGAACGACTTCGCATCCCGGCTCGAGGATCGGGCCCGCGCATTCGACGATGCGGGACTCCGCTACGGGGTCGCGGATCTGCTGACGGAGGCCGCTGAGCGTCTGCGCGCGGCCGAGGCAGAGGCCGAACGTAACGCGGAAGGATGGTCGATCGCATTCCACGCAGCGGTCAGCCACCAGGAAGCACGTGAACGCCTCACCGCGGAGGTTGCCACGCTCAAGGTGCAGGTCATCCGAACCCGCGAAGAGTGGGAGGTTGAACTGGCCTCGCACGACGCCGAAGTAGCAGCGAAAGCCCTCGAAGACGTTGCCGAGAAGCTGGGCGAGAACCAGTCGATCACCGAGGGAGAGGTCCGCGAGGGCTTGCTCGCATACGCGGCGGCGTACCGCGGAGGCGCAGGACGATGAGCGGCCGTCACGCGGGAGACCGCGAGCAGCTGGTCTGGACCGAGGTCATGGACGACGAGCACGCCGGCACCCCTTACCAAGGCTTCCAGTCGGTCTGCGCCGAGCACGGCGTCACCAGCCGAAACCACCTCAGCGAGTCGTCCGCGCACCGCCTCGCCCGGTCGCACCTGGCCGACGTGCACATCGACTACCACGAGGACATCACCTTCCGGCGCCGAGAGGAGACCATATGATGGCCAAGCGCATTCAGATGAGCAGGCAGCATCCGTGGCGAGCCGACAACCCCGATGCCGTGCGAGTCGACCGGAACACGAAGTGGGGCAACCCGTTCCGTGTCGGCGTGAACGCCTTCAACCGCGCGAACGCCGTCGACCAGTTCCGCGAGATGGTCATGCGGCCCGGTCGGTCGTTCGGGGGCTTCCGCGAGCAGGTCCGGACGGACCTCGCAGGCCGCGACCTCGCCTGCTGGTGCCCGCTCGACCAGCCCCGCCACGCCGACGTGCTCCTCGAGATCGCGAACAGTTGATGGCCGCCCGCTGCGTGAACATCGACGGCGTGCTCCTCCGCGTCTCCGACGACTTCGACACCACGGAGGGGTCACAGGACATGGTCAGCGCCCGCGAGCTCGTCGTGCTTATGCGCGAGGGCATCGCGAAACTCCCGCCCCGCCCCTGCATGGCTCAGCGCTGCTCGCAGGACGCCTGGCACGTGCACGGCGTCGAATGCAGCTCGAGCTGTCGATGCGGGCAAGGAGAGCGCTGATGCAGCCCACCCTGTTCGATCTCAACGACGACCGCCCCGCGAGCGTCGAGACCGAGTATGCGCAGATGCCCGGCCGAGCGCCCTTCTCCCGTACGCCCATGAGCGCCGACCTCGCGCGCGACCTCGGCACTACGTCATGGGTGCGCGCCCAACGCCGCGTCGACGAGGGCCGGCAGCTCGTGCACGGCCTCACTCTCGACCCGCCCACCGTCACCTGCGACGGATGCGGCCGCACCGCGACCGCGTCCAGTCAGGGCGTGCCGTTCAACATCGTCATCCTCACATGCGGCATCGTCTTCAACCCGCGCACGTACGGACGCGGCGACGACCGGCGTCTCTGCCGCGACTGCCGCCGCACCGAGTGGGGACACACCGCCTGATGCCCCTCCGCCTCGTCCCGATCTCTTTCGCCGACGCATGCGCGTTCGTCACAGAGCACCACCGCCACCACCAGGCGCCCGCCGGCCACAAGTTCAGCATCGGCGTCAGCGATGATCACGGCATCCTCCGCGGCGTCGCCATCGTCGGTCGCCCCGTCTCGCGCGTGCTCGCCGCCGAGGGCGACGTGCTCGAGGTCACCCGCTCCGCGACCGACGGCACCGCGAACGCGAACAGCATGCTCTATGGCGCCGCACGCCGTGCGACCTTCGCCCTCGGCTACCGACGTCTCATCACCTACACGCAGGACGGCGAGACCGGCGCCAGCCTCCGCGCAGCAGGCTTCCGAGTCATCGCCCAGCGCCGAGCCCGCGCCGGATGGAGTGTCCCGAGCCGCCCTCGCGCGAACCGCGGTACCGACGGCATCGCTCGCACTCTGTGGGAGGCGTGATGGCTGACCCGCAGTTCCTCAGCATCCGCGACGCCGGCCGCAGAGTGAAGCGCTCACGCCGCACCATCCAGCGATGGATGCGCCACGGCATGCCCTTCCACTGGATGGACGGCCGCAAGTTCGTCGAACTCGCCGACCTCCAGCGCACCCTCCGAGCGAAGCTCGCATCCAACCCCACGAGGCCGCGCAAAAATTCTTCGCTCGAGAGTTGACACGTGCACGATGTCACCCCCTAGGTTGAAGATACGCAGAAATCGACCCACCGGTCAGAGCATCGCTCCCGGTGGGTTTCGTGCATCCGAAACCCGCCACCGACCTTCTCTCCGGTGGTGATACAGGGCTGACAACCTGGCGCCGAGGGGGCGCGAACTCGTCACCCCGGCTACTGGGTAAGTGGCAAGCACCGCGGGTGGGCAGGGTAGGCGCGTGATGCGCACTGCCCGCCCGCGGATTGTCACGCTAGGAGGGCTCCTCCCTAAGATGGTCGGATGTCGACGAACTCCGTGCGCAGTCGGGCGATACGGACATCGGCGACCCTCCTGAGTGGGCCTATCGAACTGCTCGACTTCCTCGTCCCGCTGTGGGCGGGCGCGATGCTCGGGCTCGACGCCCCGGCAATTGGATGGCTGGTGGCCGCCGAGCTCGTGGTGTCGGTGCTCGTACGACCTCTCGCCGGCTATCTCGCCGATACACGACCGCGGTCCCGAGTTGCCGCATTCGGGGCCTTCGCCTTCAGTCTCAGTTGCGTGATCTACGCCGTAGCGGATACGCCCATCACGGCCTTCGTTGCGGCAGTCCTCGGCGGGGTTGCAGGCCCACTGTTCTGGATCTCGCTGCGCGCGATCGCCGCCGAGTACCTCGCCGACGAATCGGGAACGTTCGCGGGGCTCATGTCCGCAGAGGCTCTCGGATCGTGGATCTTCTGGGGGCCAGCAATGGTCCTTCTCGGGGCCTTCGGGTATCCCGCAGTCTTCATCGGGCTTGCCGTTGCGGCGGTAGCCGCCGGCGCGCGCTTACTGCTCACCCCCAAGGAACCGCTCGTCGTGCGAGCGGAACTTGTCGGCGGAATCCCTGCACACGCCCGCCGACTCGCTCCTCTGATGACTATCGGTGGCTTCGTCACTGCAGCCGAGGCTGGTGTGGGGTTGGCGCTCCTGCTACAGCTGCAAGATGCTGGCCTAGAAGTCTGGCAGATCGCTCTGGTCTACCTGCCCGGCGGCATCGCACTCACCCTTCTCCCGCGTCCCCTTCACGGTGTGGTCGAGCGATGGGGTCGCAAACCGGCATACGTCGCAGCGTCTCTCGCGAGTGCTGCCAGCACAGCGGTGCTGGCCCTTGCGCCGCCGGTGATCCTCATAGCCGCACTGTGGATCATCACGTCGGCCTCTCTCGCCCTCCTCTACCCACTGCAGAAGACCCTTGTCACGGAGGCGAGCGGCGAGCGCGTCGCCCGCGGGATGAGCCTGCAGGCGAACGCGGACACAATCGGTGCTGCAGTCGGAGTGGTCGCGGTGGGCGCCATCGTCGCCGACGGCCGGTGGGCCCTCGCATTCATCGCCTGCGCTCTCGTCGTCGTAGGCGGCGCGGCCCTAGCCCCCTGGGTCATCGATAGCACCGGACAGGAGCGCCGAGAGCGGGTCGCGAGGGGCTGACAGCCCCTCGAAGTGAGCAGAGAGAACTCTCGCCCGAAGTTCCGTCGCTCCGAGTACGAGTGTGAAGAAGGAGCGCGATTCATCGTGAAATATTTGGCCGCGCACCTCACCCAGTTCGCTTTACCCGCGGCACGGTGACCGGAACGGCGCCCACGTCACCGTAAGGTCAGATTCAGCACCAGGTTGAGGATCGCGGACGCGAGCCCGACCAGAGCTACGACGACCATCGACCATCTCATCCGGCTGCGCCGCCCGGCCCGCCCCGTCGGATACCTCTTCAGCCCTGGCCTCGTCACGACGAACACGCATACCAGCGTCACCGCGAGCAACGGCAGCGTGAACCACATCATGACCGGCCTCCTCTGCGCAGCAAGTTCACGCCCAGGAGTACGCCCCATGCGCTCAGGGCAAGCCAAAGAACGGCGGACATCCCGAAAGGCAGGGGCACCGGCCCGGCATTACCCCAGAACGGCTGAGATGCCAGCAGCCAAACCGCGAGGCCAACTAGAGGCGGCAGGGGCAGCAGGATTAGTAGCGCGCACCAGCGCGGCGTGCCCGCCTTGACAGGCGCGACCCGATCCAGCGAGTCGCCCCTCCGCGGGCTCATTGGCCCCACCGTGCCGGAAGCGCCACCAGCATGATGACGACGAAGATCGCCAACGCGATGATGACGAGCACGGCCCGAGAGGCTTGATTCACGGGTGCTCACCTGCAGCCGTGACGTCGGGCTCAGCATCGTCCTGCTGCTTTGCCGCTGCTCGCCACATCTGACGAGCCTGCACAGCGTGCACCAGTGCGAGCACAGCCCATGCGGCGGCCAGAAACCACCGGGCCGCGATCCACTCCGAGTCGGACCCCCAGAGCAGGTTGACGACCGCGCTTCCAAGCGCGATGAATGCATATCCGATTGCGATGAGCCGCATGCTCTTCCAGAGCACCCGCTTTCGTTCCCCCATGCGTGCACCCTACGACGAAGGAGACACGATGAGAGCCCTGCCCGTCATCATCGCCGCCGTCACCCTGGTAAAGCTCGCCGTGCTCGCTGCCCTGTACTCGCTGCGCCTATCACCCGCCGACCCCGACCCGCTCAACCATGACTGATGGCTAGGAAGCACGGAACGTCACTATCCTCGGTCCATGTCTCGAACCCAGCGCAATGCCGGAATTGCGGCCTTCTTTCTCGAACACGTAGCCGAGGTCATCGACATGATCGACCTAGTTCATGGCGGGGCGAGGACCGTGCAGAATATTCGAGCGCAGCTGTTGGGACTGCGATCAGAATCTGCTGTCGATCGCGAGCTACCAGAGGGCTTGGGAGTCCGCGCGGACACCGCCGAACGACTGATCCGGGACGATTTCAGCGTGTTCCATTCCAATTGCATTCTCGGAGCATGGGGTGCCCTTGAGGCGACCGTCGATGACTTCTGCGTGTCGCAACTGAAGGACAGTGCCGTCAGGGATCAGCTGCCGGCACTACAAGCTCTGAAGGTTCCTCTTGGCGAATTCCTGGGACGTTCCGAAGAGGAACGCTGGGACTGGGTGCTCGAGCATTTGAAGGTGTCGAGGAGCTCGGTGTTGAAGCCAGGGGTAGGTCAATTCGAATCAATCCTGGGGGATGTCAATCTCGGTGGAAAGGTCGACGACGACTTGCGCAAGCTCTTATTCGAGGTTAAGGCGCTACGGAACGCAATCGCACATCGAGGTGGGAAGGTCGACCAGCGTCTAATCGACGCCCTGCCCGGGTGGGGAATGGCCATCGGGGATCGCATCCACGTCGGCTACGAGCAGGTCGTGGCGGCACTGTTGGGGATGTCGGTGTACGTGGACTTGGTGGTCCACCGTAGTCGAGGCACGGAATGGCAACCAGGAGGGAGCTCTGCTCCATCTCCCCAACGACTACTGAGCACTTTCGAACGACCTGAGGCGATCAGTCAGCCCCGTCCCTGAGGCGACGCGCGCAGCGCGCTGTCCTGGCACGCCGACCTACAGCAGGAGCGACACGGGGACGACAAGGTCAACGTCGAACCCATCGAAGGTCGACTGACCGAAAACCTTGCTGCGCTCGGGTAGCTTCGAGAGCGAGCTGTTTGGAAAGCTCGCACTGACCGTTGAACCAGACACCGTGATGTTTGCCACGTCGTAGTTGGCGAACGTGATCGTGGTCCCTCGAGTCTCCGAGATCGACGCCGTCGGACCAGCGTTCGAGTACAGCTTCACCACCCACCGAGACTCATCCCCGTTACCGGCCGGCACGAAGAGCTGCAACGACAGATAGGTGGCGTCGTGCTCACCGAGCAGCCCATACGGAGAAGCCACGAGACCCCACGTCACTCGGTGGCCATGCCCTTCTCGCTCCATGATCACTGACTCGATCAACTGCTCCATTCGCCCACGATAACGACTGGAGGAACGATGAGGATCACGTTCGGTGAACTGAACGCCTCGCACCACGAGCACGTCGTCCTCATCGAGGACGGCACCAAGACCTACACGGGCAAGATCACCACCATCGCCCACTACCTCGACCAGGGCGTCACCGGAGTCAGCCTCGACACCAGGGCGATCGCCATTCAGCGCCGCCACGCCTGGCCCATCACCGTCCTCAACCCGGCACCGTGAAGGTCTGCGCTGGATACGGTGTGCGTTGCAGCTCATTCGGAAAGGCTCAGCCTCTCGCGAACTCCCTGAGATCGGGAACCCGAGGGAGATCGACCCATAGGCGGATGTTGCCCTCCGCTGCGGCGGCACCAGACACGAGGTAACCGGCCGCGCCGATCAGGTCCAACGAGGGCGCCATCGACGCGGCCTTGGCGCGAGACACGTACCCCAACTTCACACCCCGCCCGTAGACGACGATCGCTGACGAATCGTGCTCGTTTGTAGGCTCACGCACTAGTACGTACTCCGTGCCGCTAGCTGCAATCCGTTGAGCATCCGTGACGTAGTTAGCTGACCCCTTGACTCTCGTCCGGATTGAGGGAAGTCCGCGTAGGTCGCAGTAATCCGGCGCAACGGGTGGCTCTGACTCCACCAGGGACGGTTCAGCACGTCCAAGCAATCGAGAAAGCCACCCCATGCCGGGAGCCTAGATGCAAAGCAGGAGGCACGGCCAGATGAAAGTGTGTGCTGAGCCCGGATGCCCGACGTTCGTAACAGCAGGCCGCTGCCTCATCCACCAGCGGGAGAGAGAACAGGCGAGGGGCAGCAGGCAACAGCGGGGCTACGACGCCCGTCATGACCGGGAGCGTGCACGGTGGGCGCCGAAGGTAGCGCGCGGCACGGTGAAGTGCTGGCGCTGCCGCACCCTCATCGCACCCGGCGAACCGTGGGACCTCGGCCACGACGACCACGACCGCACCATCACCCGCGGCCCCGAGCACGCCAACCGCTGCAACCGCAGCGCAGGCGGCCGAGCGTCACATCAACGCTGACTCCCACGGTCACCTCGAGCACGGAGACGCATCACACCCAGCACAGTCCCGAACGCGAACACGACAGCGAAGAACACGAACCCTGCAGGGTTGTTGCCGGACGTCGCACTCAGAACGGCAAGCACCACGAACGCCACCGCTACGACGGGGGCGCCGATAACGATCAGCAGAGCCAACTGCCGATGGAAGCGGCGATCGGAATCCGTCGGTCGCGTCACATCTCGATATTCGCGCGAGCCACCCATGAGCCCATGCAACACCCCCTGCACCCTGACCACTACCCTTCACCGCCCCCAGAGGGGGAGGGGGGATGCTCCCAACGGGGTCACCCCTCCGGACCGCCGGGGAGGTGGCTCCGATGCGCGGTGGAATCAAAGAATCGCTCCGGAGGGGGTCGGCTATGCCTCGTGGTGGTTCTCGGACGGGTGCGGGTAGGCCGCCTGACCCGTCGTCGCTCGCTGAGGCGGTTCGTCTGGAGACGGGTGCGATCCGCACCCTGCCCAGGGCTCGTTCGGGTCCTGCGCCGGCTTGGCCGTTGTCGAGGGCGACGGCGCGTGAGACGACGGTGTGGCGGCAGCTGTGGAAGTTGCCTCAGGCCGTGGTGTGGGAGGAGCAGTCGTCGCACCGTCAGGTCGCGATGCATGTGCGGACGTCGGTCGAGGCTGAGGATGCTGGCGCTTCGGCGTCGCTGCGGAGTCTGCTGTTGCGTCAGGAGAACGCGCTGCTGCTGAATCACCAGGCGCTGCTGTCGGCGGGGTTCAGGATCACGACCCAGGCGCAGGCGCCGACGGTGTCGTCGAGCAAGCCGGCGGCGGCGCGGCGTCAGGTGCCGTCGTCGCGGGGCAGATTGAGAGCTGTGGAGGATGTCGGCTCCGAAGAATGAGTTTCAGGTCGACTTCCCGACGCTCGGCTACCTGCAGGCGGACTGGATTGCGTGGCACTGCCCGATCCCGGACGGCTTCCACAAGGGGCAGCCGTTCGTGCTCTCCGACTGGCAGCTGTGGTGCACCGCGAACCACGGGCGGGTGCGGCCGGCCACACCTTGGATCCCGGAGAACCCGGTCAAGAACCAGGCGTTCCACAACCGGCGATCTCTGGTCGTGGGTCCGCAGAAGTACGGAAAGAGCCCGTGGGCGGCGTCACAGACTGCGGTCATGGCGGCGGGTCCTGACCTGTTCGCCGGCTGGGCCGAGGCGGGCGACGTGTACGACTGCGCCCGGTACGGGTGCGGGTGCGGGTTCGTCTACGAGTACGAGGCTGGCGAGCCGATGGGCATGCCGTGGCCGACGCCGCTCGTGCAACTCATGGCCGCGTCTGAGGACCAGGTAAACACGAACATCTGGCGCCCGCTGCGGGCGATGATCGAGCGCGGCCCGCTCGCCGAGGTCATCCGTGTCGGGTCGAAGTTCATGCGCATTGGCGACGACGGCGAGATCCAGAAGGTTACGAGCTCCGAGTCCTCCCGTCTGGGGAACCCGACGACGGGGTTCGTGCAGGAGGAGACCGGGACTTACACGAAGGCGAACGGTCTGCTCGAGGTGGCGCAGACGATGCGTCGCGGCACGTCGGGTATGGGCGGGCGCGGCATCGAACTCTCGAACGCGTGGGACCCTGCGGAGATCTCGACGGCGCAGCAGACGTACGACGCGAAGGCGCAGGACATCTTCCGGTTCTTCCGGCAGCCGCCGAAGAACCTCAGCTACAAGAACAAGCGCGACCGCCGGAAGATCCACGCCTACGTGTACGTCGGCGCCGCGCACGTCGACCTCGACGGAATCGAAGCGGAGGCCGCGGAGCTGCTCGAGCAGGACCCCGCGCAGGCGGAACGGTTCTACGGCAACAAGCTCGTCCGCGGTCTCGGCTCGTGGATGCCCGACGGACTGTGGGAGAGCGCGTATGCCCGACCAACTCTGGCTGCCAAATCCGCCTGACGGCACCGCGATCTGCCTCGGATTCGACGGGTCCCTGAACAACGACTGGACCGCGATCGGCGCCGAGACCATGGACGGGTACTCGTTCACACCCCGCTGGGGCCCGGACGAAGTCGCGACGATCTGGAACCCCGCCGAGCACGGCGGCCGCATCCCGCACAGCGAGGTGCACACCGCGTTCGGGGAGCTCTTCGACCGGTTCGTCGTGGTGCGCGCCTACTGCGACCCCCACGACTGGGAGACCGACATCGAGGACCTCGCGCTCGAGCACGGCGAGGAGAAGGTCGTGCAGTGGCCGACCAACCAGATCTCCCGCATGTACCTCGCGATCCGCCGGTTCGAGAACGACCTCGCCCAGGGGCGCATCCGCCACGACGGATGCCCGGTGGCGGCGCAGCACGTCGGGAACGCGAAGAAGGTCGGGAAGCCCGGCCAGATGTACATCCTCGGGAAACCGAACGAGAACCAGAAGATCGACGTCGCGATGACCAGGGTGGTCGCGCACGAAGCGAAGTCCGATGCGCTGGCTGCAGGGTGGGAACCCCCGAAGCCGCGGCGAGTACGCGTGTGGCGCGGGTGAGGCGGTAGCGGTGACGACGGAGATGGAGAAGGAGCGCGACCGGCTCCGCCTGAAGCTGCACAGCGAGTTCAAGATCCTCGACCGCTCCGACGCCTACTTCGAGGGCCGCCAGCCCCTCCGGTTCGTGGCACCGACGCTCGAGCGCGAGCTCGGCTACAGGCTCTCGCCGATCGTGATCAACCTCGCGGAGTTCGCCACCGACGTCTACGACAACCGCCTCGACATCGAAGGGTTCCGGTTCACCTCCGACGCGATCGCCGACAAGGAGCTCGGCGACATCTTCATCGAGAACGACGGTGATCTGCTCTCGCAGCAGGCCCACCGCGAGAGCCTGGCGCTCGGCCGCTCGTACGCGATCGTGGGCGCCGGCGAGGATCGTGGTGACGCGCCGATCATCACCGCGGAGTCAGCGTTCGACGCCATCCATGAGGACGACCCTGTCACGAAGGCGGTGCGGCACGGCATCAAGCAGTGGAGCGACGCCGACGGCACCCGGTGGGTGACGTACTACCACCGTGAGGGCCGGAACACGTGGGTGTCCGAGAAGGGCAAGCCCTGGAAGGAAGACGCTGGCCTCGAGGTCAAGCACGACTGGAAGCTGTGCTCCCTCGTGCCGCTGCCTCACCAGGGGCGGATGCTCGGGCGCACCGTGCGTGGCGTCGACCAGCGGCTCGGCCGGTCGGTGTTCGCGAACATCGTCCCGGTGATGGACGCGCTGAACAAGATCTCCTCCGACATGATGGTGTCCGCCGAGTTCCACGCCCTCCCGCGCCGGTGGGCCACCGGGCTGGAAGAGACCGACTTCATCGACGACGACGGCAACCCGATCGACGTGTACTCGATGATCGCCGGCCGTATGTGGGGCACCACCAACAAGGATGCAAAGTTCGGGCAGTTCGCCGAAGCGGACCTGCAGAACTTCCACAACACGATCAAGCTCCTCACCCAGGTCATCGCGATGCAGCTCGGCCTCCCGTCGCACTACCTGACGTTCATGGGCGACAACCCGCCCTCGGCCGACGCGATCCGCTCTTCGGAGGCGCAGTTGGTGAAGCGCGCCGAACGGCTGCAGCGAGCATACGGCGCCCGGTGGCGGCAGATCATGAAGCTTGCACTGCTCGAGAACGGCACCGCGAAGGCCGACCTCGCCCCGATTGAGGTGCTGTGGCGTGACCCGTCCACGCCGACCATCGCGCAGAAGGCCGACGCCATCGTGAAGCTCGTGCAGGCCAAGGACGGCAACGGCCGCTCGCTGCTGCCCATCCAGCAGGCCCGTGAGGACATGGGCTACACGGACGAGCAGCAGCGGCGGATGTTGCAGTACGACGCCGACGGTGACCCTCAGGTGACCGCGGCTCTCCGGGCGTTGGAGGCCACGGGTGGTAGCGCTACCTGACGCTGCGGCGTCGCATTACCAGCAGGAGCAGCGCATCGGTGCCGTCACGGCGAGCGGTCTCGCGCGGCTGTGGAGCCAGCTCGACGACTCGGTCGGCCTCGACACCGGATACGCGCGCATCGAGCCGCGCGTGCTCGAGCTCATCGTCGCAGGCCAGGCCGCCGCGGCACGCACGGGCGTCGCGTACGTCTCCGAGGTGCTGTACGAGACCGACCAGGTCGACCTCCCGGTCATGACGATGCGGCCAGAGGCCTTCGCAGGCACCGCCGCGGACGGCCGTGACCTCGGAGGCTTGTTCTACTCCTCGGTCACGAAGACGAAGGAGGCCGTCGCCGCCGGCGCCTCGATCGACGTCGCGCTGCTGCAGGGCCGTAACGAGCTCGTGAAGCTCGCGCTCACGACGGTCGCGGACTCGAACCGAGAGGCTGTCAGCGGCGCGATGGGCATCCGCCCGGCCGTGGAGGGCTGGGTGCGGATGCTGAACCCGCCCTCGTGCGGGCGCTGCGCCATCCTCGCCGGTAAGTTCTTCCGCTGGAACCAGGGCTTCCAACGCCACCCCCGGTGCGACTGTCGCCACATCCCGGCCTCTGAGTCGATCGCCGGCGACCTCACCACAGATCCGTACGAGTACTTCCGCTCCCTGGCACCCGCCGAGCAGGACAAGCTCTTCGGCCGTATCGAGGCGCGCGCGATCAACGACGGCGCCGACATCTACCGCGTCATGAACACGAAGACGCGCGGCCTCGCCACAGGCGGACGCCAGGCAGCGAAATACGGCACCCCGTCGCGGCTCACCGTCGACGAGATCTACCGGCAGGCCGGGCACCGCACCAACGCCATCCGCATGATGACCGAAGAGGGCTACATCACCGGCCCCCAGAACGCCGCCGGCAACATCCTCGGCCGCGTCAACGGGTTCGGGCAGCTCGGCAAAGGCGGTCGCGCACGGGCAGCATCTGACTCGGTCATCGAAGCCACCATGACGGGGGTGCGGAACCCGCTGGACCGGTACACGATGACGGCCGCCGAGCGGCGCATGTACGACGCCTGGTACCGGGCCAACGCGGCGAAGTCGGGGTACTGGCCCAGGTCAATCGGTGCGAACTCCGCCGACAAGAACACCCGCATGATGCCGATCACCGATCAGCAGCGGGGGCTCGTCGCCAGGGAGCTGCAGCGGCAGCTCGACGACCTCCCGAACCAGCCCCAGCAGGTCCGGGACCTCGCCCGCACCCTCGGGCTCATCTGACTTCCCACCACCGCGGTGGGGGCGCTACGCGAGCGTGTCGCGGGATAGCCGACGGGCTGTAAACGGACTGTGCCGACGGGCCGAAAACGGAAAGGAACACCCACCCATGAAGAGCACCTGCACCCTCCCCGCCTTCGGGCCGCGCGCGATCTCCGCGCACGACATCCGAGGCATCCGCTTCTTCTTCCCCGCCGGGGACGAAGGAACCGGCGGCGGAGGAGGGAACGACAACGGCGACGAGAAGACCCTCACGCAGGCCGAGGCCGACGCGATCGTCGAACAGCGTCTCGCGCGTGAACGGAAGAAGTTCGACGGCTTCGACGACTTCAAGGTCAAGGCCTCCAAGTGGGACGCCCACGAGGCCGCGCAGGCGAGGGACCAGAAGGGCGGCGACAAGAGCGGCGACGGCAAGGGCGGCCAACAGCCGACCGGGCTCAGCGACGCCGACGTGCAACAGCGCATCGACGATGCCCTCGCCGCGGAGCGCACGAAGTCCGGCTCGAAGCTGGTCAGCATCGCGCTCGATAAGGCCCTCGAGGCGAAGACCGTGTCGCCCTCGAAGCTCCTCAGCTTCACTGCCTCCGACTACGTCACCCCCGAGGGTGACGTCGACGAGCAGAAGCTCTCCGACTGGGTGAAGGAGAACACCACCGACGCGCCCGAGCCGCGACCCCGCCGCGATCCCTCCCAGGGGCAGCGGGACTCGTCGGCGAACGGCGGTTCGGTTCAGTCCGGCCGCGACCGCTACGCGGAGCGGCACAAGAAGTCGGCGTAAGACCCAGCATCCCGCTACGGGCGCGCCACCCCTGACACTCTCGGAAGGAGAGAGCAATGGACCTCAGCCTCAAGACTGAGACGTTCGGGCAGGAAGACCAGACCTGGCTCGACTCGGCCCATGGTACGGATGCGGCACGCTCCGTCACCATCGACATCACCAAGGGCTTCACCGCCGGCACGCACTGGCCCGCCGGGCATCTGCCGTCGGGCACGAAGCTCGGCAAGGTCACCGCGAGCGGCAAGTACGGCCTGTACGACGACGCCGCGACCGACGGCCGCCAGACCCTCGTCGGCTTCACCCTCACCGCCCAGAAGATCGGCACCGGCGATGTCATCGCGCCGCTCTTCGACCACGGCAGGGTCAACGAGTCCAAGCTCCCGTTCACCGTCGACGCCGCCGGCAAGGCCGACGTCGCCGGCCGGATCCAGTTCGTCTAAGGAGGCTGACCCATGCTCATCAACACCGACTTCATCCCGCCCGCGGAACTCACCGGTTACGCGCGCGCCGCTCTGGCCGACCTCGAGGTCAACCAGTTCACCCTCTCGGAGTTCCTGCCCTCCGTGGCCGTCGACGACCTCGTCTACCGCTTCACCCGTGGCGGCCGTGGACTCGCCGAGGCGGCGACCTACCGCTCCTACGACGCGGAGGCGTCGATCGGGAAGCGCCCCGGCGCCGCCCGCGTGCAGGGCGAGCTGCCTCCGGTGTCGCGGAAGATCCGCCTCAGCGAGTACGACAGACTCCGTCAGCGTCACGCTGACGGCCCGGTCGCGGATGCGATCTACAGTGACACCGACCTGATGGTCGAGGCTGTGGCCGCTCGCATCGAGCTCGCCCGCGGGTCTGCGCTGAGCGCCGGCACCGTGACGATCAACGAGGACGGTGTCATCGCGACCGTCGACTTCGGTCGACGTGCCGGTCACACCAACGTCGCCCCCGGCACCCTCTGGTCCGTGGCCGCATCGGCAACCCCGATCGCGGACATGATCGCCTGGCGCAAGACCTACCGCGCGAACAACGGTGGCCGGAACCCGGGCGCGTTCCTCACCTCGGAGACGGTGGTGTCGAACATCCTCCGCGCCCAGGAGGTGCGGAACCTCGCCGCCGCGAACGGCACCGTGCCGTCGATCATCTCGCCGCTGCTGCTGAACTCGATCCTGGCGACGTACTCGCTGCCGCCGATCGTGGTCAACGACGCGCAGATCAACGTGGAGGGGATCGCCACCCGCGTCATCCCCGAGAACAACTTCCTGATGCTGCCCGCCGTCGGCGATCGCAACCTCGGAGGCACGTTCTGGGGTACCACCGCGGAGTCCCTCGAGCCCGACTACGGCATCGAGGGCGACGAGGCGGGCATCGTCGCGGGGGCCTACAGCACCAAGGACCCGGTGGCGCTGTGGACCAAGGCGGCGGGCATCGCCCTCCCTGTCCTGGCCAACCCGGACCTGTCGTTCCAGGCGGTGGTGCTGGCGTGAGCAAGCTCAACACGCACGTCACCGTGCACGACGAGAACGGCGTGGCCCACACGTTCACTCCGGACGACACCGTCCCGGGATGGGCGGAGACCGCGATCACCAACCCGAACGTGTGGGCGGAGAAGCCCTCCAAGGCGGCGTCCAGCGGCAAGACGAAGAGCAAGGGCAAGGAGAAGTCCGAGCCCAAGCAGGAGCCCGCCCAGGAGCCCACCGGCTCCGAAGATGGCGAGCTCGTCGTCCCGCCGATGGTCGGCGCCGGCAGCAGCGCGGACGCCTGGAAGGCCTACGCGGTCGCGGCTGTCGCGAAGGCGGGCCAGAACATCGAATTCCCGGAGGACGCGAAGCGCGGCGACATCATCGCTGCTCTCGACGAGGCCGGGATCCAGACGAAGGCGAAGGAGTAGGTCATGCCGTGGGTTCCCGTCGCCAAGAAGGACATCACCGACCGGTGGCGGGAACTCACGGCTGCCGAACTCTCCATCATCGACACGCTCATCCTCGATGCTCAAGACGAGCTCGAGGACGACATCGAGGCCGCAGGCTACCTGCCGATCGACTGGACCGACGAGAAGAAAGCGCGCCGGTACAAGCGCACGGTGGCCGCGATGGTGAAGCGGCTGCTGCTGAACCCTGAAGGCTTCCTCTCGGAGACCGTCGAGGGCGAGTACTCCTACCGGCGGGCCGAGGTACTCGCGTCCGGGGCGCTCGCTGCGACCGAACTCGAGCTGGCCAAGTTCGCACCGCATCGACGGCCGCGACGCGGGTCGTTCACCATCCGGCTGGGGCAGTCGTGATCTCCGCCGGCCTACTCGGAAGAGGACGGGCGATGTCGGACGGGCTCATGCCCGACACCTGCAAGGTCACCCGCCCGGGCGGGGAG
Source organism: Herbiconiux sp. SALV-R1 (assembly GCF_013113715.1). Taxonomy (GTDB): domain Bacteria; phylum Actinomycetota; class Actinomycetes; order Actinomycetales; family Microbacteriaceae; genus Herbiconiux. The sequence continues at coordinate 2,575,034 of NZ_CP053344.1, read as the reverse complement.
CCGGTCCTCAACGAAGCCACCGGCCTGTACGACGACCCGGCCCCCACGACGGTGTACACGGGCCCGTTCCGATCCCGTGGAGTGAACACGGCCGCGGGGGAGATCGACGCGGCCGCGCAGCTGCTCGTCGAGACCGACGCCTCCGTCTCCTTCCCCGTCACAGCGGCGACCGCCGCCATCACGAAGAACGACATAGTCACCTGGGTGACCTCGGCCTTCGACCCGGGTCTGGTCGGCAAAGCGGTGCGGGTGACGGGGCCGTTCGCGAAGACCTCGCACGCCGTCGCCCGCCGGTTCCGAGTGGAGGAGACGACCTGATGCCCGACGACTTCTCGATCGACACCTCACAGCTTGGCAAACTCGAAGCCGACCTCGGTGAAGCCGTGGCGAGCTCCGGCCAATACATCAACTCGGGCATGCAGCGCACCTCCGTGAACATTCAGGAGGCGTGGCGGGAGAAGGCCACCGGGAACCCCTACGCGCCCCAGTTCCCCGGCTCTATCACCTACGATCTCGAGGTCTACCACGGCTTCGGAGCCTCGGTCCTCCGTTCCGACATCGGCCCAGACAAAGACCGCCCCCAAGGCGCGCTCGGCAACCTGCTCGAGTACGGATCCGTCAACAACCCGCCCCGCGGCTACGGGCTCGCCGCACTGCAGGAGAACGAGCAGGACTTCCAGGACGGCCTCGAACAGGCACTCGCCGACGCCATCCACGTCGTCGAGGTCGGCTCCTCCATCACGAGGTCCGCCGGAGCGATCGTGCGGGGGTCGTTCAGGTGAGACACCACACCGACTGGCTGCGCGCACGCCTCTCGACGATTCCCGCCGTCCGAACCTCCTCTGGCGTCGTGCCGGCGTCGTTCGCGAAGGTGTTCGTCACCCAGGCCGTCTACCCGCGGCCGCACCAGGCCTTGGACGTCGCGCCCCCCTACATCGTGCTGCACCCCGTCACGGGAGTCGCAGAGCGCACACGCTCCGCCGGCGGCATCCGGCAGAAGAACCCCCGCTGGACCATCCACGCCGTCGGCAGCACCGCCGACCAGGCGGGCTGGCTCGGCGACGCGATCGAGGCAGAACTTATCCCGGGCGGAGTGCCGGTCCGGCCGGTGTTCGCCGGCGAGAGCGCGCACCCGTTCTGGTGGAGCTCACCCACGCCGATCGACATGGACACCGACCCGACACCGCCCGTGTTCCTGCACATCTCCGAGTGCGGGTTCGCCACCGAGATCACGGACCCGACAGGAGGCGCGTGATGCCCCAGCAGAAGCCGTTCATCAGGGTGCGCAGCAAGGCCACGAAGGCGCAGTTCGACATCCGCCGCGAGTCGTTCGACGAGACCAAGCACGAGCGCGTGAAGCGCGTCCCGGACTCGTGGCGGCCGCGCCGCCCGAAGCAGTTCGTCGTGCTCAAGAAGAGAGGTTCCACCACCGAGGTGGACGAGGGCACCAGCCCGACCGGCGAGTAGCCGTGACCGTATCCGTGGGGAACCGAAAAGGAGCATCATGTCGCTGACCATTCCCGCCTCGGTGCCTGTCGAGGGCACCCGCCGGGTCTACCACCTCCCGACCGTCGCGGACATCAACGCCATCAAGGTGACCGAGTTCGCTGCCGGCACGTTCATCGGCTGCTACGTCACCTCGAGCGGCTGGCAGCCTTCCCAGGACCAGGGCACCATCAACGACGGCCGCCTATGCTCGTCCGTTGACTTCGAGCGCCCCGGCCGCAAGACCAAGACCCTCGCCCTGCAGTACACCTTCAACCTCGCCGATGCCGACGAAGACGAGGCCCGCCTCGCGCTCGCCGAGGGCACCACCGGCATCCTCGTGAACGTCCTCCAGAAGGACGAAGAGGATGACGACGTCGCCGTCGACGACTGGTACGAGGCGTGGCCCGTGCAGTCCGGCGAGCAGGTCGTGATGCCGGCGGAGACGAACGCGGTCGACCGCATCCAGCAGAAGCAGTTCGTGCGCGGCAAGCCGGTGCACTTCAAGCAGGTCGTCGCCGGCTCCTGACCAGAGACCCCTGTGCCGCCGCGTGTCCCCGCGGGCGGCGGCACAGGCCACTTTCATCCGTCCGTGGGGTCAACCGTGGGAGAAGAATCATGTCAGCATTCGGAGAGCAGCTCGCGAAGCGGAAGACGGCCAGCACGGACGTCTCGCTCTGCCTCGACGGGGAACTCGCGACGCAGCGCGAGGCCGCCGTCGCTGAGCTCATCCAGGCCGCAAAGCACGTCGACCAGGTCAGGAAGAACCCCGGCGCCGACCAGCGGTCCGTCGGATCACCCATCCGTGCCGCCGAGAAAGAGTACGAGGCAGCGAGCGAGAGGCTCGCTGCGATCGAGGAGGAGATGCGCGACGCATCCGTAACCCTCCGCATCCGGGCGGTCCCGTTCGCGGACTACAACCTCTTCCAGACCCGGAACCGTCCCCGGCCGGGGAAGGACGAGCTGTACAACCCGCTGACGTTCTTCCTCTACGTCGCCCGCCGCTCGGCCGTGTACGTCGACGCGGAAGGCGAAGAGCACAAGATCGACGAGCACGAGTGGGACAAATTCGAGAAGGACCTCTCGGACGGTGAGCACGAGAAGCTCGCACAGGCGATCGTCGAAGTGAATCGCAGTAGGGGCCTGCAGGGAACGGCTTTTTTGTCGCGCAGCTCGGCCTCAACCCCGAGCTCCTCCGAGACCTCCGAGCCGCCCGCGCCCAAGGCATCGCGCCGAAGCGCTTCTGGGGCTGGGAGCCGACCGAAGTCCACGCGCACGAGTACGACGAAGAAGGCCGGCTGACCCGCACCGTCGTCACCCGCGACGTCGAGTGGGACGACGAGCAACGCGAGCTCATGACCGCGCTCGCTGAGTACGAAGACGGTCTCGATGAGAACGGCCTCCCGCGCTCGGAGACGATGAGCATCCTCGCCGACCCCGACAACCCTAAGGGCACCCACACCTACGTCGTCGACGTCGCCCGCAACTGGGGAACCTACGCGCTCGAGATGCGCCAGAAGGACGAAGCGTTCTCCGGCGAGAACTTCCTGCGCTCCAGGAAGTTCATGCTCCGCCGCGTCGACCGCCAACCACCCGCCAGCGACTCCCCGTAGCGCGCAGCATCACGACACGGCGGGAGGCCTTTGATGACCGACCGCACCGTCAAGGTCTCCCTCCTCGCTCAGGCCACCGGCTTCATCAACGGCTTGCAGCAGGCCCGAAAAGAGGTCCGCGAGACCGGGTCGGAGCTCGAGAAGCTGGCGCAGAAGCGGCAGTCGTTCGAGACCATCGGGCGCAGTGCCCTCGCGTTTGGTGCAGCCGTCGCGTTCGGGGTGGGGCTCGCGGTGTCGAGCTTCGCGACCTTCGACCAGTCGATGTCCTACGTGCAGGCCTCGACGCACGAGACCGCCGGCAACATGGGTCTCCTCCGCGACGCCGCGCTCGAGGCCGGTGCTGCGACGGTGTTCTCGGCGACGGAGTCCGCGAACGCGATCGACGAGCTCGCGAAGGCGGGCATCTCGACCGGCGACATCGTCGGGGGAGCCCTCACCGGCTCCCTCGACCTCGCCGCAGCCGGCGGCCTCGGCGTCGCGCGCGCAGCGGAGATCTCCGCGACCACCCTGCAGCAGTTCAGCCTCCGCGGCTCCGACGCCGCACATGTCGCTGACGTCCTGGCTGCCGGTGCCGGGAAAGCGATGGGTTCCGTCGACGACCTGGCCCAGGCGATGAAGTTCGTCGGCCCCGTCGCCGCGTCCATCGGTATCTCCCTTGACGAGACCGCCGGCGTGCTGGCGCTGTTCGCACAGCAGGGCATCCTCGGGGAGCAGGCCGGCACCTCGCTCCGCGGCGTCATAGCCTCGCTCACGTCGCCGTCGTCGCTGGCGGGCAAGGAGATCGAGCGACTCAACCTCACTCTCTTCGACTCCAACGGGAAGTTCCTTGGCCTCACCAACGCGGCGGGGGAGCTGTCGCGGGCGTACGCCACGATGGATGACCAGGCGCGCCTGGCATCGATGGGCGTCATCTTCGGCCGGGAGACCATCACCGCAGCGACCGCCCTCTACAAAGAGGGCGCCACCGGGGTCACCGAGTGGACTGACGCCGTCAACGACAGCGGCTACGCCTCGGACACCGCGGCGATGCGCCTCGACAACCTGAAGGGCGACGTCGAGCAGCTCACCGGCGCCATCGACACCGGCCTCATCCAGGCTGGTTCCGCCGCGAACGACCTCCTGCGGTTCCTCGCCCAGTCGGCAACGGACACCGTCGACCGCTTCAACGACCTTCCTCAGCCGCTTCAGAGCACTGGCCTCGCCATCGGCGTCGTCACCGGGGCAGCTTCGCTGGCGTACGGCGCCTTCATGGTCGGGGTGCCCAAGATCGCCGAGTACAAGACGGCGCTCGCTGACCTCGGTCCGACCGCGCAGCGCACAGCCCGCGCTCTCGGCGCCGTCACGAAGGGCGCTGCGGTCGGCGCCGGCATCGTCATCGGCATCGACCTGCTCAACACCCTCCTCGAGAAGCTCGAGGCAACCGACGAGCAGCTGAAGAACACTGCGATCACCGCGACCGACGCCAACGACCTCATCGCCGACGGGCTGCAGGGCATCCTGAAGAGCCCGAGCGAGCTCGTCACCGGCGTGAGCGTCATCGACGACTTCCAGGGCATGCTGAACAACCTCGCCGACACCAGCGAGAACTGGTTCGCGACCTTCGCGCACGGCACCGATGGCACCAACGACCTCAACGTCGCGCTGAATCGCATCGGCGAGACCCTCGCGCAGGTCGCCGCTACCGACCCCACCGAGGCCGTCGAAGCCTTCCAGCTGCTCGTCGACAAGACCGACGGCTCCGACCGCTCCATCAACGAGCTCCTGAACCGCATGCCGGCCTACAAGGAGGCCCTGCGCGCACAAGCCAGCGCCGCAGGACTGTCGGCTGACCAGCAGACCCTCGTCGCGCTCGCACTCGGCGAGATCGGAGGGGCCTCAACTGAGGCCGCCGACGGTATCGAGAACGTCACGAGCGCGGCCGAGGTCGCCTCGCAGAACCTCGATGACCTCGCCGACTCGGTGCGCGGCTACGACGACGCGATCTCCAACGCGATCTCGACGACGTCGGCGTTCTACCAGTCCGTCGACGACGCCAAGGAGCTGTTCGGGAAGGACGGCTTCGAGCGGTCCCTCGACCTGACCACTCAGGCGGGCCGAGACAACATGGCGGCGCTGCTCGACATCGCGGACGCCGCGAACGAGATGGCCGCGGTCACATTCGAGACGACCGGGTCGCAGGACGAACTGATCGGGAAGCTCAACGAGGGCCGGCAGGCGCTCTACGACCAGGCCCGCCAGTTCTTCGACACTGATGAGGCTGCGTGGGGCTACGTCGACCAGCTCATGCAGACGCCCGAGCAGATCACCACCCAGGTGACCCTCAACGGCGTCGACGAGGCCATGGCCAAAGCGCAGGAGATCCTGGCGCTGCTCAACGAGGTCGAGAGGCCCCGGCAGACGTCCGTGGGCGTGACTGTCGACAGCCCGTTCTACAACCCGGACTTCGATCCGCTCGCCCCCCGCGGTGGCGGCGGCGGGAGCTTCGCGAACGCGAATGGCGGCCTGCACGCCTACGCGAACGGTGGGTTCCCGACCGGCATCTACGCCGGCCGCAAGGGCGCGATCCACAAGTTCGCCGAGCCCGAGACCGGGTGGGAAGCATACATCTCTGGTCGGCGGGGTCAGGAGTCCCGCAACCGTGGCATCTGGGCTGAGGCCGGCCGTCGTCTCGGTGCGTGGCAGTCGGCGCCGATGCAGTACGGCACCCAGGTGTCGTCGCAGTCGACCGACGCGTTCACCTACGCCCCGACGATCCAGCCAGGCCCCGGGCTGGACGCGTACGGCATCGCCCGGTCGACGCTGTCGCTGGCCCAATTCGAACGGAAAGTGCAGCGATGACCGACACCCAGATCCGATTCGACTCCAGCACCCTCGTCTTTGACGGTGGAGAGGGTGACGTCGAACTCTCGATCGATGGCAAGGACTTCGCGGGGTGGGACGACAACGGGGAGATGCGGCGGGCCGCGATCGAGTACGCGCAAGCGCACGGATCATATGACCTTCGCGGCTTCCAGTCGTCCCGCCTGGTGGTGTTCGGCGGCCTGGCCGGGAGCGCGTCTCCGGAGTCGCAGCAGGCACTCCGTAACGCCGTCACGGGCATCATTCCGGACGGGCAGCGCGACCGCATGGTCGTCGACCACCAGGGCCTCACCCTGCATGCCTACGTGCGCCTCGAGCGGGCATCGTGGGCGATTGAAACCTACGGCTCAGTCGCCCGCTACCAGCTGCAGATGTGGGCGGCAGACCCTCGCAAGTACGGGCAGGCCGAGCGATTCCCCACAGAAGGCACCGCGACCTCGGTGGAGGTGTTCAACCGCGGCAACTTCCCAGCACTCCCCGTCTACACGATCGCCGGCGACATGCCGAACGGGTACGAGCTCGGCGCCGGCGCATCCCGCTACCGCGTCTCGACACCGGTGACCCCAGGTCATCCCCACACGTTCTGCACGAGGACCGGGAAGCACTGGGTCGACGGCCGCCCCGTCATCGGCGGCATCGAGCGTTTCGACCGGTGGGTGATCCAGCCTCACCACCTCATCCCGGTGACCGAGACGTTCATCGACCTCCGCGGCGGAACCGGAGGGTTCTCCGTGGAGGTGCCACCCACCTATGTCTGACGAGGTCTACACCACCCTCATCACCGCCACCCAGTCCGGGAGCATCCTTGCCCCGATGCTCGAGATGGAGGCCCCGTCGTCGTGCCGGTGGGCGACTCGCATGAATGGCATCGACACCGGACAGCACACGTTCCACCTCGGCCCGTCGGAGTACTCGCGCTCGGACTGGCACGAGCTCATCCGCCCGTGGCAGAACACGATCGACCTCGACTGGAACGGCCGCCTGCAGTACTCGGGCGTCATCATGGGGTGGCACTGGAACGAGGACACAGAAGAGCTCACCGTTGCCACGGCCGAGATCCGCAGCATCCTTGCCCGCCGCCTCCTCTTTGGCGTCGGCACGTACGAGTTCGGCACCCGCATCCTCGAGAACCGCTCCCTGCCCGGGCTGGCCTACCAGATCATCTGGTACGCCACCCAGGGCGGCCTCTCAGCCGTATGGGACCTGCCGTTCTACTTCCCGGCATTCCTGCCCGACTTCGGGCCCGAACGGCGCGAGTACTGGAACTACGCCTTCCAAGATGCCGAGCAGCTCCTCTCCGAGATCCAGGACACCAAGAACGGGCCCGACGTACACTTCCAACCCAGGTGGACCCCGGCCAACCGCCGCGAGTGGAACATCCGCCTCGGCGCACCGGCGCTCACCGGGCCGATGCGCGAGTACCACGCCAACGTGGCCGAGCCCGACGCCTGGAACGTCCGCGACGACGGCGAGGGCCAGGAGATGGTCACCGGCGTCTTCACCCTCGGCGACGGATCCGGCATCCTCCTCCCGCACGGAGAAGCCGCCACCGTGGCGGTGCCGGGCGGTGTCCCCTCGCTGGATGTCACGAACGAGGACTACAAAGACATCAGCGACCTCAACGTGCTCCGCGCCCACGCGGAGGCGGAGCGCGATGCCCACGACGAGCCCACCTCGCAGCTCACGTTCGACACCCACGCGTCCGCATGGTTCGCGCGGAACAGCTCGACCGGCGACGAGGGTGCACTGCCGGGGTCGCCGGTGCGGCTGTGGACCCCGGGCTCCAAGTGGCTCGACGACCGCAACGACCTCATCTGCATGGGCGTCTCCGGGGACCTCACCCCGGTGGTGTCGATCGAGGGTCAGAGGCAGGAGGCCGCCTGATGGTCCGACGGAACAACCTCCGCGACTCCCTCGATGTTCGCCAGGCACGCCAGGTGCGGAAGCTCGCGAAGATGAAGCCCCTGGAGTCCTCGGGCATCAACCAGGGCCTGGTGAAGTTCTTCGGCGGCTACCTGGTCGGTGAGGCCGGCGCGAAGCAGGAGTGGCACGGCGACGCCCTCTTCGACGGCAACGTGCACATCACCTACTCGCTCGAGGTCGAGGGCAACACCGTCATCGGCGGCACCGTCTCCATCATTGACGACCTCACCGTGTCCGCCGAAACCGTCCTGCAGGGGCTCACCACCCTGCTGAACGACATGGTGGTGGCAGCGGGCGGCCGCATCATCATCGACGGCCCAGTCCCGTTCACGCTCGAGAACGGTGCCATTCTCTTCGCGAATGGCACTGAGATCACGGGCGGAACCTATGGCCTTCGGCTGGCAGCCGCGAATGCAAACGTCACCGTGGGCCCCGGGGCAGTCACACTCCTGGTGGGCTCGACGTCCTTCTCGATCACGGGCACCGGAACGGTCGTACGAGGCGCCACCGACTTCCAGGACGACGTCCTCATCAACGAACGCCTCTACAGCAATGGCTTGTCTGTGGCTCCGGTAGCGGGCGTCCCGAGCGGTGTGCTCTGGCAGGACCCGGCCACAAAGGAAGTAGTGGTAGCGCTCTAGCGAAGCTCCGGGCAGTAAGCCTGGGGAGCGTAGTTCACAACCTCACCGTTGTTGGTGTTGTCGCCTTCGATCACAACGATGCTCTCTCGGGTCGCACCGCTCTCCAACTGGGCGCAGACGTTCTTTCCTGCTGTGATCAGCGTGGCATCGTCCGGGTGCCCTTCACCCTGCCAATAGCGATCCATGATCGCGAGAAATAGCTGGTCCGGCGTGTAGTCGTCGGTCAGATCTCCTGGCTCTGTCGGCGTTGGCGTTGCCGCAGCCCTGTCTTGATCCCCGTTCAAGTCTTGCTCGGACTCCGACGGGCTGCCCGAGCATCCAGCGAGCAGTAGCGCCACGGCCAGAACCGCAATTCCCCCGAGCTTTCTCATGCCCCGAAGTGTAGCGGCGACGCTCGTCGATTAAAACCCCAGGAGATTGCATTGCCCACCTTCACCGGGAACCTCAAGACCGTGGGCATTGAGCCCCGACCCGGCCGCTACCCGAAGATCACGGCCAGGCTCGTCCGCGCCGGTGTCGACGTCGACGGCAATGCGTACGCTGGCTCCTCGGTCGCGGAGATCGAGTCCAACGGTGACGTGACCCTCACTCTCGCTACCACGATCGGCCTCACCCCGTTCACACAGGTCAAGCTCGTCGGCGAGTGGCTCGGGGACGACTCCCACTTCGAGCTCGGCCCCTTCTCCATCCCTGAGGAGAGCGGCACCCTTGCCGACCTCATGGCCCTCGCCGACCTCGGCCCCACGACTACCTGGGGCTCAGGGATGGGGCCATGGCCTGACTGGTTCTCCGGCTACATGTGGGTGAACCTCGCAACCGACCCCGCCACCGCCCAAGTGAGGGAGTTCTGATGCCCGCGTTCAAGATCAGCGCACCGTTCGAGCTCCGGGCCCTATCGGATGTCGCAAACGCGCTGCTGCTGGGCACTGAGGGGACAAAGACCTACCTCGCAGCAGTCGCTATCTTCAACCCGCTGCTGGCGAACGCGCTCGCGAGTAACCCCACCATCGGGCCGATGATCGCGTCGGCGATCGCCACACAGGCACCGATCGTTGTGCAGGCAGCGCTCGATGACTCCGGTGTCGCTCGAGGTGTTGTGCCCGTGGCCGAGCAGATGGTCGCTGGGCACGTTGATGCCGACGGCCGCCCCGCTGACGACGCGATCGGCCCGAACGGGAGATTCTTCCCCCACACCATCCAGCACATCTCCGAGGCCCAGGGCGTTGTGCAGATCCCCGCCGGCCTGATGATCGCAGGTCACCTCGATGCGAACAACGTGCCCGCCGACGACGCGATCGGCCCGGACGGCATGTTCCTGCAGCAGAACGTCGACAGGCTGCGCATCCGCATGGGGGCCGCCTCCGCCGCCGACACGTTCGTGAACCGTGCCGTCACCGGGTGGGGCGACTCGCTGATGGAGACGGTCGGCACCGACTTCATCAACCTGCTCGGCATCAACCTCGGCGTGCCTGCCCATAACGCGGGCAAGTCGGGTATGCGGATGGAGCACATCGCGCTCGGTGCCGGTGGTCTTCGGGTGCACTTCGACTTCCCCGGCGACAGCCTCCCCGGCACGGTCGGCCCGCACACTCTGACGCGTGTCGCCCCAGCTCGGGGGTCGAACGCGTTCTCGATCGGGTCGAATGACTACGTCTGGCACGGCTACTTCCTCGGCGCATCCGGGCAACGGGTCGACGGGTTCCTGACTCAGCGCACTGGCACCGGGGGATGGGACTTCACCCGCTACACGGCCGGGTCCGCGGTGCCGATGAAGCGCGGTGCCGGGTTCGTGCCCTCTGCCCCGGAGGCGCTGCGACGAACGCTCACCATCTTCGACGGCGGCCGGAACAACCCGTACGCCGTCGAAGAGGGCTCCTGGGCATACGTCGCAGCGGATCTCAATGCGGCAGTGCAGTCACTCGGTCACAACCGGTTCGTGGTGTTCACGATCACCACCCGGTACATCTCCGCGGAGCGCACAGGGGAACCGCAGCGACTCCTCATCGACGCGGAGAACAACCGGCGCCTGGCGAAGTGGCCGAACAACTGCTTCGACCTGAACCGGTGGATGCACGAGAACGCCGTCGCGTACCTCGGCCTCCCGGCCGACGCGCAAGACGCCATCGATACCGGGCAGGGGTGGATTCCGAAGCGGCTCTACAACGGCAACGCCGCCACCGACCAGACCCACTTCAAGCCCGAGGTCTACCAGGCGTGGGCGCAGATCACCGCTGACTTCATCACCACGAAGGGACTCCTCCCGTGACCATCACGCAGCAGGTCGTCAAGCTCGACGGCATCCGCTTCTCCGACGCCGGCAGCACCACCCCGCCCCTGAACCTGCCCCTCCTCGACGGACTCAGCAGCATCGGGTGGGCGTTCAGCGCACGCCGTCTCGCCACCGCGTACACCGGGCACATCATGAAGCTGCGGCGCGCGGTCGACAACGCCGAACGTGACTTCGACGCCTCCGCGAACATGGCAGCGGAGATCGCATCGTGGTCGCTCGGTGGCGACGTGTTCGTGTCGATCTGGTACGACCAGTCCGGCAACGGCCGCCACGCCGCCCAGCCCACCACGGCGCTGCAGCCGAGCATCTGCGTCGCCGGCACCGTGTCGACCATCAACGGCATCCCCGTGGTGCGCTTCTCGGGCGGGTCCAGTGCACGGCAGGTGCTCGTCGGCGCGTCTGCGGACCTGTACGGGGCTGGTGGGGCGTCCGTCGTGGCCGTCACGGGGCTTCACACCGGTCAGCTCGCGGTGCTGGGTATGGAGCGGGGCGCGGGCACCTCCCAGTTCGTGTACGGGCAGCAGGCGACCTCCTACACACTGACCGGTGCGGTGCGGAACGAGGCCGGTACGTTCGAGCTCGCGGCCGGCACCGTGAACGAGGACCCCGACGCGTTCCCCGCCGCCACCGCATCCCGGTTCGTGGTCCGGGACACCGGCACCGTGTGGAAGAAGCGTGTGCGCGGCACCGACCTCGCAGACGTCGCCTACACCCGCGCCGGAGCTCACTCCTTCACCCAGCACTACATCGGGGCGCCCTCCACGACCGGCACTGGCTGGTCGGGCGCGATCGGCGAACTGATCGGAGCCCGCAAGGTGTGGTCCGCCGACGAGCTCTCGCTGATCGCCGCATCGCAGAATTCCGCCTACGGGCTCTGACCGTCGCCCGCCCCGCTCAGGCTCCGCTCGCTCCATTCGACTCTGTCGTCCCGAGAGATTCACCGCGAGCGTAGGAGCGGGCCAACTTGCGTAGCTGCTGGGCCTCGACATCCCAACCACCGATGCTCTTCCCGTCCGACTGATCCATCCCGCTGATACGCACCCGCTCGTAGAGCTTGTCCAGACGTGCACGCCCTGTGAAAAGAAACGGGCCTCGGGCTTTCTCGATGACCACCAGGACGTCGTCGATGGGTGGCTTGACGGGGGCGAACTGCCCCTTGTTCGTCGCCCCGTTGGCGGCCCCGTCGAGTTGCGACTTCCGGTACGCCAGCTGGTAGTCCCACAGCCGACGAATGTGCGCAGCGATCGCGTCGAGGACTTCGCTGCGCGCCCTGGCGCGACTTGCGAGCCACTGTCCGTAGAAAGCGATCGCCGCGGCCGCCAGAGAGCCGAAGAAGGCGGCGATCGCAGTGCCCCAGAACAGTTCAGCAGTCAACATCCCACGACTCTAGGAGTTCGGCATGAAGTACACCATCCCCGATCTGACACACCGCCTCAGCCTCGAGCACGACGGCTCCCTCAACGGCACCGACGACGGTTTCGAGCAGGGACAGGCGCAGAACGCCCGCATCATCGCGTTCGCCCGCGAGGTCGGCGGCACCGACCGATTCGTGGGCGTCGAGGTGTTCTACCAGCGCACGGACATCGACGCCGCCTCCACGGACGCCGACTTCGACGCCGTGCTCGTCGATACCGCCGACGGTGTCATCGTCGACACCCTCCCGCCCTACGACGAGATCGACCCGGACTGGAGGACGAAGCGATGACCTGGTCATGGCCTGTCGACAACCCCCGCGTCACCGACGAGTTCGGATGGCGCACCCACCCCATCTACGGCGACCGCCGCCTCCACCGCGGCATCGACCTCAGCGCCTACACCAACCAGCCCGTCTACTCCGCGTCGGCCGGATGGGTGTCCTTCTCCGGCTACAACGGCGGCGAGGGCAACTCCGTCCACATCAACCACCCGGACGGGTCGAAGACGAAGTACTTCCACAACACCTCGATCGTGCGCGGCTCCGGCAACGTCGGCGACCACGAGCACATCGCCCGCGCCGGCACCACGGGCGCATCTACCGGCACCCACGTGCACTTCGAAACCCACACCTCGGCGGCGTACGACTCGCCCGTCGATCCCCGCGGCTTCATGGCCGCACGCGGCGCCCCGTTCGGGTCCGCCTACGCATCGGGCGGCAACGCCACCCCCATCACCCCGGAGGAAGACATGCCCATCACCGAAGAAGAGTTCGCCCGCATCAAGCGCGACGCCACCCAGGCCGTGTTCGACGCGTTCCTCAACCCCGCCACCGTCAAGCAGCCGAAGAGCCTGCAGACGATCGTGCGCGGCGACGTCGACGACGCGATCGCGAAGGCCCCCGCCCTGCACCAGGACGGGATGCTGTTCCAGGCAATCGTGGGCCGCCTCGACCAGGTCATCGCGACCGCCGTCCGCGGAGGCTTCATCGCCTATCGCGTCGAGGACACCCCCGGCCAGTGGGCGATCAGCATAGCCACCGGCTATATCCGCCACCTCCTCGGCGAGGACCGCGAGAAGCTCGTGCAGCTCGGCCTCCTCGAGCGCAGCACGGAGGACAACCCCGGCGAGACCGTGATCCCGGGTGAGCTGTTCACCTGGCTCATCGCCCAGGCGAACAAGACCCGCCTCGAGCTCGGCCTCGAACCCGTCTCCGTCTGACCCCCTCTTGATCCCGAGAGGGGAACCCGCGATGGACAAGTATCCCATCGACCCGACGAAGCGGCGCAGGCTCGAAGCGCTCATCCGAATCATCGACATCATCGTCTACGGCGCCGTCTTCCTTGGCGGCGTCTACGCGCTGATCTTCACCCCGAACACGGTCACAACCGAGCTCGCCGGGTGGGAATGGCTCGTGCCCGTGTGGTCTGGATTCCTCCTCGTCGGCGGGGCGCTTGGCTTCGTCGGTAGGGTCTCGAGGTACTGGATACTCGAGACCCCCGCCGACGTCGCCGCCGTGGTCGGCATCCTGATCTACTTCGTGGTTCTCGGCCGCACCGCATTCACCTCTGTCACCGCCGCCGTCGCGTCCGTCCTCGTGTTCATCGCGATGCTCATGATGCTCCGCCGCTACGTCGAACTGCAGATCTTCGGCAGCGACCCGTCGCACAAGGACTTCCAGTCCCGGCTCGCCGACGCACTGAGGAGGAGAACGTCGAACGTTGCTCCCCGGAAGGAGTAACGCATGGAGATCAACCTCGTCGCCCTGATCGTCGCCGTCGTGGGGGCCGGCGGATTCGGCGTGTTCGCGCGCGAGATCGTCTCCGTCGTCACCCTCGTCCGCAACGGCGTCTCCGCGAAGGAGTCCCGCCGCAAGAACGACCTCGTCGCCCAGCGGGACTACGAGTACGACCGCGCCGAGACCGAGGCCATGAACCGGCGCATCCTCGCCGAGCACGTCTCCGAGCTGCGCCGGCTGCTCATCGAGAACGGGCTCGCCAGCATCATCCCGAAGTGGCCCGATCTCAAGAAGATCCCACCGCGGCCGGCCGAACCGGCAACCGCCCCAACGAAGGAGACCTCGTGAACACCGCTCTCACCGCCCTCTGGGCATCCATTGTCCGCACCCTCGTCCCCATCATCGTCGGTGCCGTCGTCGCGTTCCTCGTCGGCCGCGGCATCACCCTCGACCCCGAATTCGAGCCGCTTCTCGGTTCTGCGCTCACCCTCGCATTCTCCGGTCTGTACTACGTCGCAGTGCGAATCCTGGAGACGTACGTCACTCCGAAGCTCGGCTGGCTCCTCGGGCTCGCCAAGTCCCCGGTCGTCTACTCGAAGGGCAAGCACGCGACCTGACCATGTCGGATCGCTCCGCTGCGACGCCGAGGCTAGGAAAACTCAGCAATTACGAATGGGGCCACCACCCGTTTACTGTCATACTCTCGGCATGGCTGGGGAGAAACAGTTCGACGATCCGTCTGGTTTGCTTGACGAACTCGCCCGCGAGCGTATTAGGGACGTGTTGGCTGAGCGCGGTGCGATGCGACCCTGTTCCCGTTGTGGATCGGAGCACTTAGGGATATTCCCCAGGCTGTCGTATGTCCAGCTCCAGACGCTGGCTGAGTCTATAGGCGGGCGAATCGAGGAACAGAGTGCGCCGGTAGTCGTGGTGGCATGCTCAAACTGCGGTGCGATCTACCAGCACGCATTGGGAGCGCTCGGTCTCATGGGCATCACCGATGAGGCGAAGTCAAATGGATGAGCCCGATCGACCTGAAGAATTACGGGTTGAACGCGAACAAGTCAACTTCGACGCATTGACTATCCGAGCGTCAAGCGTTTCCCGCAACGTCGACCAGGAGGTTCTTGTGACGACCCGAGACAAGGTAGAACTCGCTCTGCGACGCGAGCTGCCTCGTTACGTGCCCACTGGTGAGTTCCTGGCGGTGCTTGGAGTCTTCCTGACCTTCCTCATCACCGTGATGACGGCTACCTTCAGTGACTTCCTGGCACTACCGGGACAGGCCTGGCGCGGTATCTTCATCGTTAGCACTATCGCGGGAGGTGTCTGGTTGGTCGTTAGCCTTGTGAAGCTCATACGTCGACCGTCGATGGATAAGTTGGTAGACGCGATCGCGCACGACGCTACCCGCGAATAGCTAGCGAATGCTCAGCGCCCCCGCATCTTCTCTTCGGAGAGGGTGCGGGGGCGCTTTCGTGTTTGCCCGCGAGATTCGCCCTGAGCGGCCCGACCTTACTCGCCCGACGGAGCCCCGTCGACGCCTTCGGTGTACTCGAAGCCATTCCAGTTCCTGAGCGCGGTGACCATGATCGCGTAGAGGCATGACCAGATGCCGTGGAGAAGGATGAGCCTAGGATCGCTGGCTACATCGTCGCCAGCACCCGGGACAAAGAACAGAATGTAGTCGTCCGGGTCACTGGCAATTACGTGCGTCGTTTGGAGGAGAAAGTACTGGCCCTCAAAGATGAAGCCTTCACCACCATGTCGCATCTTCGTGCCAGGAACATGGGTCCACGGGTCCTTCCACACAGCGAGCTTCGAGAGCTCGTTCCGGATGCTGGGCGAGTTGGCGTCCAAGTCCTCCATCCGGTGCGCTAAACGGTTCCGGAGCCTCGCGATCGTGACTAAGTCGTCCCGCACGCCGCGCGAGATCACGTTCAACGCGTACGCGACGCCGATTTTCGAGCCCAGATCGAAGAGGGGCCCGTTCGCGAGGAAGAACAGATCGCCTTTCTCTTTGTCGGTGAGTTCGACGAACCTCGCCAAGAGCGCCTGTTGCAGGGCGATATCGAGAAACGATCCCCCGATGATGGCGATGTCAGCGTCTGGCTTCGAGCGTAAATCCAGCACAAGTTTGATGAAGTCCTCGAGCGACGGTTCGATCTTCTTCGGGCTCATACGGCAGATGGTAGTGGTCACGAACGTGCTTGGCGACAGCGCCATAGGGGGCTCTCCCGCGTCAGGAAGACTTGTGGCGACTCGACCGCATCCCGCAGTGAGCGAAACCCTCCGAGCGCCCGCATGCGGCCTTGCCTAACGAAGCGCGCCCGTGACCTTCGATCCGTCGGATGCGACTACCTGGTAGGTGAGCTGTCTCGTGCCGGTGTCGATGCGAGTGATGAAGAACCCGTCGTCGCTCGTGGTGGTCAGTCCCACTGTCCCGACCGGCAACACAGTGATGGTTAGCGCGACTCCGGATGCCGGCGTTGTCCGGTCTGCTCGGAGGAACACGTAACCCGTGATCACGGCTGTCGAAGCATTCCTCGGGCCTACCTGCCAAGCGTCACGAACGCTGATCCGATAACTGCCCGATGCAGCCGCGGACGGGGCTGCGACGGCCGCGACGATCACCGGTGCTGCCCACACCGCCCCCATGAGGGTGCGTCGGCGAATCCCTGGCCCCGGCTCCACGTCGTCCATAGACGCACGATACCAGTGCATTTTTCTTATGGCCGGGAGAGGAGCGCTCGTAGTGCGTCGACTGCCGCCTCGGGCGTTCCGTATCCGCGCAGCCCAGCGGCTGCCGTGACGTCGTTGCTGTCGGCATGCGACACCGCCCATCCGTCCCATTCCTTATCGATCCTCCACGCCGCATCGACGAGCATGCCATCGACCTGTTCGACGACCATGTAGTTGTCGTCTTCGATGCCGCGCGCGAGGAAGAGCATGCGCCCGAGCGTACTCAGGTAGGGGCGAGGCGGATTTATCAGTGGCGGATTTTGGGGCATTCTCGCCAGCAGCGTTTGGGGTCGCGCTGGCGAGAAGCCATCGACCCGTGATCCATCGGTGCGAATTGGGTGTTCGCTCAGATTCCGATGGTGGCCATCCGACATTCCCTTCGTCGGACAGGGGAGAGCGTACGTGCGGCCCTGCGAGGCCGACAGGGATTGCTTCGTGCAGCTGAGTGTGCAGTCACGGCAGGGACTTCGATGCACTGTCGGCTGTGAGGCCCCACAGTCAGACCCCGTACCGTCCGAACATGAACTCAGATCCCCATCCCGCCGGCACCGCCTCGCTCGGGCTGGCCACCGTCCTGACCAACGACCTTCCCGCCTCGCTGCTGACCCCCGAGGCGCCGGAGCGATACACGGTGTCAGCGGTCTTCACCCGCAAGCCGATGAAGGAGGAGATCACGGGCATCCTCTCGGCAGACACCCGAGACCATCTGACCGCCGCGGGCTACACGACCGTGGAACTGAAAGTCAGCGATCGCCGGCTGCAGATCGAGAACACGAACCTGGAAGAGCTCGCAGACGGCCTCGCGACGATTCTCGCGGACCGCCTGCAGACCATCAGCGCGGATGCTGCCGCCGAACGTGACCGGATGTCGGCCGCACTGTCAGCGGCGACGCAACAGGAGACCGACCGCGCAGCGCTCGTCGCGCTGGCGGCAGCGACGATCCGCTTCCAGCCCAGCGGCGGCCTCGACACGGGAGCCTCGACGTACAGCTGACCTGCACCCCCGAGGCGAGACCGCTACAACACCGCTGACCTGCGCGCGTGCCGGTGTGGAACTGAACTTGTGTGCCCACACATGTGGCGAAGCTAGTGTCGGGATTGACGGAAGAAGGCATCCCATGACCGCATCACATCCCGACCTCACCCACCGATTCGAGGAGTCATGCTGATAGCGATCGTGGTGATCCTCGCGGCGTGGATCATCCTCGCTATCGTGGGCTTCACGATCAAGGGCCTGTTATGGCTGGCGATCATCGCGATCGTCCTCTTCGTGGCGACCGCGATCATCGGCATCGTCCGGCGACGCGCCACCATCCGCAAACGACAGAACTAGACACCTCGACGACGGAAGACCATCCAGCTGCCGCCCGCGTAATCCTGATGGACATCCCCCTTTCGGTGGACTAGCGCACCATCGAATTTCCTGTCACGCTTCACGCATGAGTGAAGTGACGCGTCGTGGAGTCCTCCGTGCCGGAGTGTGGGGAGCGCCGGTGGTGGCGGTGGCTGTGGCGGCTCCTGCAGCTGCGGCCAGTGCCTTAGCGCCGACGATGAGAATCACTACCATCGTCGATTTGCGATACAACACGTACCACGACCTCTATCTGCAGGTCGACAATTTGCCGCCCGGAAGCGATCCTCGTGGCACACTTTCGTGGACACCGTCTGGAGGCCGCGTCTTTGGGAGCAACCTCTTCTTCCTGTCCTCCGACGGGATGGGCATTATCGGCCTCGAGCAATTTCCTACGGGGGTGCCCTACACCTTCACGGCTGTCCTGCCGATCGGCGATCTCACGCTCGTAGCAACCTACACGTACACGTTCTCACATGCGGAGACCGCGAATGAGACTGCACCGGAGTGACGCCGAGTGCGCCCTTCACGCGGCTGAGGCATCGGCTTCATTGTGATGAACGCTCCGTGCACCCGCATCTCACCAGGCGTGCGACTCTTCATGGTTCGTAGCGCATTCGTCGGAACAGAACCGGTCGCCTGAGAACCTCTTCGCGCCGGGCAGGTGGCGGCCGCACTGACGACACCGTAGACCGAAGAAGCGGACGAGGCATCGGGCGAGCCTGGCTGCGGGAGCCATTGCTTCCATTCGGAGCGTTCGTCTGCAGCGACTGGTCTGGGTGGCGCCGGTAGGGGCTTCACCCCGAAGAGCGTCGCGAAGTGCTGCGGCCGCAGGTGGAGATCACAGCTTCCCCCACGCGCCCTTCGGTATGAGGTTCAGCGCAGGCCGGATGCGCCCCGCAGGCACCGTGTAACGGACGGCGCGATCGGCTGCCTCCAGCGTGCGGAACCGGCCGATCAGGCGACGCTCCGCTGGGTCGATGTCGAAGGTGACGACCCGGTAGTGCTCGAATTCAGTGCCGGGGTGCATCCTGCGCACGAGCGCCGCGGGGGTGGTGGGGTCGTTCCGGATGAGTGCCCACTCGTCTCTGCCGATACGGATGGGCCCAGTGCCGATCATGTGCGCTCCTCGTGGTGAAGCGCGCCGGCCCGCGCAGCAAGATCGTAGACAGGACCACCGACGACACGCCATCATCGACACATGAAGAGGCTCGCAGGATTTGTCATCTCGCTGATGGCTGTGGCAGTGCTTGCAGGGTGTTCGGGCGCGAAGTCATACGACACCCCTAGTCAGCTCTTAGACGCCTTCGTGGCCGCAGGCGGCACTTGCGACGACCCGCAGGACGTGATGGAGGCGATGGTCGGAGAAGGGGCGCACGCCGTCCTATGCCCCGAGAACATCGACATGCTGATCGTCTTCGACTCCGCCGACCAGAAGAACCGGTACGTGGCGCAAGTCGCATCCGAAGAGAGCCCCATCGTCGCGGGCGAGCGCTGGGTGGTTGTGAGTGACAAGGCGGAGGACCTTGCTGGATCTCTCGGCGGTGAAGTCGTCGCCGGCTAAGGGCCCTTTGGTCGTCGCATTGTCGGTGGCGGGTGGCACGATCCCGCCATGCTCACCTACAACGACCGCATCATTCTCGACTTCGAACGCCGCTGGATCGACCGCCCCGAGGGTGCTCGCGAGGAGGCCATCCGCCGCACTTTCGGGTGGACCTACGCCCGCTACGTGCAGCGCCTCAACCAGCTGCTCGACACCCAAGCGGCCATGGCGGCGTACCCTCAGCTCGTCTACCGGCTACGCGCACGAATCGAGGCCCGAAGGGGGATGGGGTAGCGGCGGTTGCTGGGTCGCGCTGGCTGACGAGATCCGCCACTTACTCGCCACATTGAGTCGGCAAGCATCGGTGACTGGCAGCACTCACCGACACTTCATCCGCCGCTGCTCCCGCGGAATGCCGCGCCTCTCGGCAGTCGTCGGCAATGGTCAGAACTAGCACTCCATATCAGTGGGTTCAGGGTTCAAGTCCCTGGGGGTGCACCACACGATGAAGGCCCCACTCTCCGCACACCGGAGGGCGGGGCCTTTCGCATCCGTCCGGGCTTGCGCGATGACTCGCTGTGCGCGCTATTCGCCGCAGCTGATCGAGCGGAGGCCGCCTTCTGGGACTGTGACGGTGACGACCTCGGCTGGGGGCAAAGGGTCGGTGGTGATGATCGTGGTGACCTGCCCGAGGCTCGACGAGGCGATGGTGGCACCCGTCGGGCATCCCGACGCACTCAGCAGCTCGAGGTCGCACGTGAGCGCGCATGATGCTGTCGTCACCCGGTGGTAGAGGCCCGGTTCGTCGATCGTCCAGCCTGTCGTCTGGAGCTCTCTGTCGAGGTGCACCTGCTCGCGGGTCGCGCGGACGTGCTCGGCTGATGGATCGGCGTGCACGGGCGTGCTCGGCAGAGTTTCAGCGCTGGTGCAGGCGGTCGTGGCAAGCATGAGACCCACGGCGGCGAGCGTGGAGCCGAACACCGTCCAGGAACGGGCTCGTCGGGTGGTGCTTCGTGAGGTGGTCATCGCCGATGAACGTAGCCACTCGCTGGGCCACCAGACCATCCCCCTTTCGGTGGAGTGGTGCTCCAGGGGAATGGCGCGTGCACCCCGGACGGGGTGCTGGTGCCGGGGGTCGCAGGGGTGCCAGTCTTGGCGCATGGTCGAGCCCGAAGAGTCTGCTGTCGCCCGCCCGTCCGCCGGTGCGCGGGTGCTGATCGTGGGGGCGGGGCCGGTGGGCCTCGTGCTGGCCATCGAGCTCGCCCGGCGCGGGGTCCCGTTCCGCATCGTCGATCGGCTGGCGGCGCCGACCACCGAGTCGCGGGCGGTGGTGGTGCACGCGCGGAGCCTCGAGATGATGGATGCGCTGGGCGGCTCGCTGGTCGACGAGCTCCGTGCCACCGGTGTGGTCACGACCGGCGTGCAGTTCCACGGCGCGGAACGCACGGTCGCCCGCTTCTCGTTCGAGGGGGTCGACAGCACGCATCCGTACAGCATCACCACTCCGCAGACCGAGACTGAGCGCATTCTCACGCAGCGGCTCGGCGAACTCGGCGTGGGCATCGAGCGCGGGGTGGAGCTCATCGGCCTCGAGCAGTCGGATGCGGGTGTCACCGTGCACCTCACGAGCGAGGCCGGCGCCGAGACGCTCGAGGTCGGCTGGGTCGTGGGCTGCGACGGGGCGCGCAGCGCGGTGCGGCACCTGGTGGGTGAGAAGCTCGTCGGCTCGTTCCACGGCGAGCGCTTTCTCATGGGCGACGTCGAGGCCGACGCCGAGGACGACCTCGACCGCTCCTCGATGCAGATGTACCTCGGCGCGGCCGACGGGCCCGGGGTCGTGTTCCCCATGGCGGGCACCCGGGCGCGAGTCATCGTCGAGATCGACTCCGCCGGCGAGGCGCCGCCCGCGACGCTCGACTGGCTGCAACGGGTGGTCGACGAGCGGCGCATGGGTCTGCGGCTGCACGACCCGCACTGGTTGACCACCTTCGACATCCACCACGCCCAGGTGCCGCGCTACCGCGTCGGCCGCGTCCTGCTCGCCGGCGACGCATCGCACGTGCACTCGCCCGCCGGCGGGCAGGGCATGAACACCGGCATGCAGGATGCGTTCAACCTCGGCTGGAAGCTCGCCCTCGTCGCCGACGGAACGCTCGAGCCGGCCGATGCCGAGTGGCTGCTCGACAGCTATCACGCCGAACGGCACCCCATCGCCGCCCGCGTGCTCCGCTTCAGCACCGGGATGACGAAGGTCGGCACCCTCGACACCGGGCCGGGACGGTTCATCCGCGATCACCTCCTCGCCGCCATGTCGAGCCTCCCACCCGCCCGGGCACGGCTCGCCGCCGAGATCGAGGAGACCGGGGTCGACTACCGGGGCGGCCCGCTCGGTGCTCCGGGGGGCGGCCCCCGTCGGTCGTCGGTGCGGGCGGGCGACGCCCTCCCCGTGTCGCTGCGCACGACGGATGCGGTGGCCGGGTCGCCGCTCGGCGTGACACGCGTCGAGGTCGCGGGTGCGCATCCGGCTGCCCGGTCGCTCGGGCTCGGCTCAGAGGGAGGCACGGTCGTGCTGCGGCCCGACGGGTACCTCGGCGGAGCCTTCCGGCCCGGCGAGTCGGCCGAACTCGACGCCTACGCGTCGCGCCTCGGCGCCTGAGCCGCGACCGGCCGCGTCGCGCCGACAAGGGCACCACGCCGCCGGTGAGGGTGCACTTGTCCGCTGGACGAACACGTCACGGGCGCCGTGATCGGCTCGGGGTGCGCAAACGGCGGTCCCGGTTAGGCTGCGAGGAACGTCGCGGCCGCCTCGGTCTCTTCTGAGAGACAGGAATCGCGGTGCCCTATCGCAACCTCCCCGGTACCCGGTTCACCGTCATCGCCACCGGGCTGCAAGGCGTCATCGTCGGCTCGACCAGCGACGACTACCTCCGCGTCATCCTCGACGGCGTCGACGCGGTCACCGAGTTCCCGTTGCACGAACTCGACCTCGGCGACCAGCTGAGCATGCGGCAGTCGAAGAAGTGGGTGTCGCAGCACTCCGACTCCCGAGGGGAGCCATGACGCGATGACGGTGCAGGGCTGGTTGGCGCTCTCGGGGAGTCTCGCCGTCGCGATCATGATCGCGGGGGTGGTCTGTCTGCTGTCGGGGGCCGCCACGGTGGTGGGAGTGGCGCTCGTGCTGCTCGGATTCGGTTCCGGCGCCTTCTGCGCGGGGTTCGCGGCGGCGAGACGCCGGGGAGTGCGCTGGACCGACGCCCCGCCCCGCGCCCCTCGCCGCTGACCACGGTCGCCCGGTCGCCCGACCGGCCGATCGGCAAGCCGGCCGGCCGGCCGTCACTCAGCGGGTGTCGTCGAGCTCGAAGGAGTCTCCGCCCGACTGGCGGGTGAGCTCCGAGGTGGCGATGACGGTGGCCAGCGCCCCGATCGCCGCCAGGACGAAGGCGATGATGGCGATCCAGTCCATCGCGGTGAAGATGGGCCCCTTGGGCTCGGTGTACGGCACCTGGCCGGTTCTGATGAGCACCTGGAGCGCCACGTTGATGAGCACGTCGACGAGGAAGAGCGCCGCCCCCGTGATGTAGGCGACGCGGAGCAGCACGATGAGGCGCGCGGTGCCGGTGGTCACGGGTCAACGATAGGGGCTGCGGGGGCCGGCGTGCCACCACCGTCGCAGGTGGCTACGTATCTCTGGCTTCGCCACTACGTAACGAGACCGGATGCTGCGGTGCGGGGCTCCTTCGATGAGTAAAACCTACTCAAGACCCACGCGTTGCACCCGAATCGTGACGCGCATCCGCTCACCGGCCGCCCACCGGTTCGATCGAGAAAGCAGACCTCATGCCCGCACACTCGCCCGCCGCGCTCCCCACCGGTTCCACTCGACTCCACGGCCGCGACCGCGCACTGAAGCGCCTCGTCGGCGCCCTCACCCCGGCAGACCGGCCCGTCGTCGCGCTCGTCACCGGCGCTCGCGGGGTCGGCCGTTCCGCCCTGCTCGAGGCGGCGATCGCCGCGCTCGGGCCGGAGCGCCGGGTCATCTCGGTGCACGGGCGCTCCGAGCTCTCGGGGGTGCCGCTCGGGGCGTTCGCGCCGGTCGTCGTCGACCTCGTTCCTGGCCCCGCGGCCCAGGGGGCCGGCGCCTTCCCGGCCGTCGCGCCGACCGCCGAGGCACCCACCTCGTCGAGCGGCGAGCTGATGGTCGCCCTGCACCGCGCTGTCGCGCAGGGGGCGCTCCTCGTCGTCGACGACGTGCACGACCTCGACGCCTCGAGCCTGTGCGTGCTCGAGCAGCTGTGTCAGGCGGGGTCCGCGACGCTTCTGCTGTCGTGCCCCACGCCCGCGCCCACACCCGCGGGCCGGGCGGCGGCGGCACCCGCCGCGGCGCTGTCGCGGCTGACGGAGCGCGCGACGCTCGTCGTCGACCTTGCGGCGCTCACCGCCGCCGAGAGCCACGACGTGGTGAAAGACCGGCTCGGCCCGAGCGTCAGCACCGACGCCGCCGACGAGATGCACCGACTCGCCGCCGGCAGCACCCGCACCCTGGTCGCGCTCGCCGACGCCGCCGTCTGCGCAGACGACCTCCACGACGTCGGCGCCGCCTGGCACACCAGCTGGCCCTACCTCTCCGCCGAGGTGGTGGCCTCGCTGCCCGCCGATCCGCTCGCCGCCGACGAGTTCGTCGGCGACCTGCTCACCCTGCTCGCCATCGCGGGAGACCTGCCGGTCGAGCAGGCGGGAACCTCGGGCGTCTCCGCCCGCTCGACGGCGCTCGCCGAGGAGCGGGGCTTCGTGCGCACCCGCTCGGCCGACGGCCGCGTCTGGGTGTCGCTCGCGCATCCGCTCTTCGAACCGGTCATCCTCCCCACGGTGTCGGAGCTGTGGCGCGCGGGGTTCTGCGCCGCCGGAGCCGACATGCTCGACGGCTACCCCGAGCACCGGGTGCGCCGGGCCGTGCTGCAGCTCTCGGCGGGCCAGCGCGTCGACTCGCGCCGCCTGCTCGACCTCGCCCACGGGGAGCTCGGCGCGCAGCGCTACGCCACCACCGTCACCCTCGGCGAGCACGCCGTGGCCGGAGCGGGCGACGACGCCGTGCTCCGGGCCAGCGGCGAGCTCGTGCAGGCCCAGGCGCAGTCGCAGATCGGGAGGCTCGCGTCGGCCGACGAGCGCTTCGCGGCGGCCTGGGCTGCGCTCGCCGCAGCAGACCACGACGGCTCGAATACGGGCTTCGACGACTTCGCCGCGCGCCTCGCCGTCGCGGAGGGCAACCACCTCGCCTTCCGCACCCTGCAGCCCGAGCTCGCACTGCGGCGCGCCGAGGAGGCGCTCGCGCGGCTCACCGACGACGCGTCGCGCGAGATCGTCGAGGCAGAGGCCGCCCGGTGGCGCCTGCTGACGGGAGCGCGGGCGGGCAGCGTCGCGAGCGGAGGCGCCGATGCGGGCGGCATCGCCGACGCCCCGCCGCTCGACCTCGACCGACTCGGCGAGGTGACGACGCCCGCCGATCTCAACCTGCTCATCCTCACCGCCATGCTCCACACCATGGGCGGCGACCTCGCGCTCGCCGAGACGGCGGTCGCACGCGGTCTCGAGGCGTGCGAGCGGTTCCCGGCCGACCTGCCCAACGCGCGCGACCAGCTGCACCTCTCGCGGGTGCTCGTGCTCTCGTTCACGGGACGGTTCCCCGAAGCGCGTCAGGCGGCGCGCGACAACCTCGCCTGCGCCGAGGAGAACAACCCGAGCGCGCGGGGCCTGTGGAAGTTCGTGCTCGCCATGATCGAGCTGCACACCGGCTCACCGGCGAGGGCCTGGGAGCACATCCGTTCGGGTCGCCGCGACCTCGTCTGGCGCGACACCGCGGGCCTCCTGCCGGTGGCCGACGCCCTCTCCGCCGCGATCGCCGCGCGCACCGGCCGCTTCGCCATCGCCCGCAGCTGGCTCGACCAGGTGGGTCAGGCCGGCTTCGACGACGCCAAGGTCGAGCTCTACGCCGCCCTCGCCCGCGCCTGGGTGTCGTCGGCCGCCGGTCGGCCCGGGTTCGCGGTGCGCAGCCTCGCACCCGCGCTCGCCGCTGCCGAGGCCGGCGGTTACCGCTACCTCGCCGCCCTGGTGGCCTACGAGGCGGTGCGCATCGACCCCGTCGTGGGCGCGACCGTCACGCTGCCCTACCTCGCGGCAGTCGGCGACGCGCTCCCGCTCTGCGAGGCACACGCCCGCGCGGTGCTCGGCCGCCACGACGTGATGCCCGTGGCGGAGGCCTTCGCCGAGAAGGGGATGCTCGGGCCGGCCATCGACGCGGCCCGCTGGGTCGCCGAGAACACCGGCGACGCGCCCCGGGCGGCCCAGGCCGCGCGGCTCGCCGACCAGTGGACGGTGCGGGCCGGGGTGGCGCTCGCCCAGCACCGCCGGCAGCTGCATCCGCGGGTGATGCCGCTCACCGACCGCGAGTGGCAGCTCGCCCGCGGCGCCGCGGCCCTGCGCACCAGCGCCGAGCTCGCGGAACAGCACGGCATCTCGGTGCGCACCGTCGACAACCACCTCAGCCGCATCTACAAGAAGCTCGGCATCTCGGGGCGTCGCGAGCTCGCCGCCGAGCTGCAGAACCTCCAGCTCGACAGCCCCTACGAGTCGCTGTCGTCGGCGGGCTGAGATCGATTAGGCGGGCAGAGATCGAGTAGCAATTACTCATCACGGTTGCGGCGAGCTGCACGTTTGAATGGGTCTAGGCGCTGAGCGGGTCATCCACCAGCGCGGGTTCTCGCGCCAGTCCCTGGCCGTTCCTGGTTCACTCGTCAGCTCCAGGTCTCGAGGCCCGCGCGATGATCGCGGCCGGCGCCCGTGAGCAGGGGCGGCCTTCGGGTGGTCGCCCCTGCTCTTTCGCGTGCGCCCGTGCTGGTGCGGGTGCGCCTGCTCTCCTCGATGCGGCTCGAGAGAACAGCGGATGCGCGGCCGCTCCGAGCCGTGATGTCGCTACTGTGAGAGACATGACGGCTTCCACGCAACGTGTCGACACCCTGCTCATCTTCGGCGCCAGCGGCGACCTCACGGCGCGACTGCTCCTCCCAGGTCTGGCGCAGCTCCTCACGGATCAGCCGCAGCGCCACCTCGAGCTCATCGGAGCCGGGGGAGTGGAGTGGAGCGACGACGAGTGGCGCGACGTCGTGAAGAAGTCGTTCGCCCAGGTCGACGCCTCCGGCGCGGCAGTCGACGCCGTGCTCGCCTCGACGCGTTACGTGAAGGCCGACGTCACCGACCCCGACGAGCTCAGCAGGGTTCTCGGCATGGCGAAGGGCACGCCCGCCATCTACTTCGCCCTGCCGCCGGCGGTCGCCGCGGCGGTCGTGACCACCCTGCACTCCATCCCGTTCCCGTCGGGCCTCACCCTCGCCCTCGAGAAGCCGTTCGGCATGGATGTCGCGAGCGCCGAAGCCCTGAACGCCGAACTGGCGAAACTCGTTCCCGAGAACCAGATCCACCGCGTCGACCACTTCCTCGGCCGATCGACGGTGTTCAACATCCTGGGCCTGCGCTTCGCCAACCGCATCTTCGAGCCGCTGTGGAACTCCGACCACATCGCCTCGGTCGACATCGTCTACGACGAGCAGCTGGGTCTCGAGGGGCGCGCGGGCTACTACGACAAGGCGGGCGCGCTCGACGACATGATCCAGAGCCACCTGCTGCAGGTGATGGCGGTGCTGGCGATGGAGCCGCCGTCGACCTTGGGTTCCGACGACCTGCGCGACGCCAAGGAGCTCGTGCTGCGGGCGACGCACCTGCTGGGCGACGACCCCAAGGCGTCGAGCCGCCGCGCCCGCTACACGGCCGGCACCATCGACGGGCGACAGCTGCCCGACTACGTCGCCGAGGAAGGCGTCGACCCTTCCCGCGAGACCGAGACGCTTGCCGAGGTCGCGCTCGAGGTGCGCACCTGGCGCTGGGCCGGCGTGCCCATCACGCTGCGCTCGGGCAAGGCCCTCGGGGAGCGTCGCCGCGAGATCGTCATCACCTTCAAGCCCGCCCAGCAGGTGCCGCAGGGGCTCACGGGCGTCAACTCTCCGACCGTGCTGCGTATCTTCCTGGCGCCCGACGCGATGTCGCTCGAGATCGACATCAACGGCCCGGGCGACCCCTACGAGCTCGAGCGCGCGAGCCTCGACGCAACGTTCGGCGACGGGCAGCTGCTGGCCTACCGCGAAGTGCTGGCGGGCATCCTCGACGGCGACCCCACGCTCAGCGTGCGCGGCGACTCCGCGGTGGAGGGGTGGCGCATCCTCGCCCCGGTCATCGCGGCCTGGAAGGCCGACGAGGTTCCGCTCGACGAGTACCCTGCGGGCAGCTCGGGGCCGTCGGACTGGGCGCCCATCGGCTGACGGGCGTCGGGCAGGTCCCCTCAGCCGCGCGTCCAGCCGCGCCCCGTGCAGACCCGGGGCGCAGGCGGGTCAGATCGCGATGCTGCGGGCCGCCTTCTCGGCGGCCGCGGCCTCGACGTCGTGGTGGTGCGCGACGAGGGAGCGCATCGCGTCGTCGTCGAGCGGGTCGGGCCCGTCGATCAGCGGGCGCTCGCCGATGACGACGCCGTGCTCGGTGGTGGGGTAGGCCGGGATCTCCGCGACCCGGGCTGCCGGGGCCGACTCGGCGACCCGGGCTGCCGGCTCGAGCGAGGAGTCGGAGCGGGTGGCCGCCGACACCGCGCGGGCGAGGTCGCGGTGCACCGGCACCGACTCGACCGGGGCGAGCCAGGGCCGGGTGGTGCGCGACGAACCCGCGGCCGTGAAGGCGGCGCCGGCACGCGGCGCCGAGGTGGCGGCGACGGCCGCGGCCGCGGCAGCGCGCTCGCCCGCGGCCGTGCTCACCACGATGCCGTGCTCGGCGAGGTTCGCCACGATATCGTGGGCGACCGATCGGGCCAGCACGGTGTGGAAGATGTCGTCGGTGTCGACGGCGGTGCGACGCGTGATGGCGAACGACCCGAGCGGGCCGAAGTTCTCCATGAGGGTCTGGTTGACCAGCTCGTAGAGCCGCTCCTGGCTGACGGCGCTCTCGCGAACCGCCTTCGCTCTCCGCCGCCATCCGATCATCAGAACTCCCTCTCCGCCGCCCGTGAGAACAGTGTGCGCTCCGCCTGCGACATCGAAGGCGCCGACACGCCGCACCGGCCGAGCAAACCGCAGGTGGGGGAGGGATTTCGCCGGCGTCAGCGCTCTTCGAGCTCCCGGGCGTCCTCGTCCTGCTCCATCACGCTGCCGATGGCGAGGGCGACGGTGATGGCCCAGCTCACCCACATGAGCACGAGCCGCCAGTCGCGAGGGCCCTTGCGGGTGGTCTGGATCGCCGACACGGCGCCGATGACCGAACTGATGATGCTCGTGTTCAGGATGTACTTGCGCACGGCCGTCCTCTCTCGTCGATGCGACCAAACTACCCCGACCCGACCCCGGGTAGACTCGCGAGGAGACATGGCTTCTTCAGACAGCTCCTCCGCGTCCACCTCCGGCGACGACCTCGCCGGGGAGTTCACCTTCGTCGTGGTCTCGAACCGGCTCCCCGTCGACCGCATCTCCGACGGCGCGGGCGAGCCCGCCTTCCGTACCTCTCCCGGCGGCCTCGTCACCGCCCTCGAGCCCGTGATGCAGCAGGCCGACGGTGCCTGGATCGGCTGGACCGGCCAGCCCGACGATCACGTCGAGCCCTTCGAGCACGACGGCATCCACCTGGTTCCCGTCGTGCTCTCGCCCGAAGAGGTCGAGGAGTACTACGAGGGCTTCTCGAACGACACGCTCTGGCCGCTCTACCACGACGTCATCGCGCCGCCCGCGTATCACCGCGAGTGGTGGGAGAGCTACGTCATCGTCAACCAGCGCTTCGCCGACCGCGCCGCCGCCGTCACCGCCGAGGGCGGCACGGTCTGGGTGCAGGACTACCAACTGCAGCTCGTGCCGTCGATGCTGCGGCGGCTCCGCCCCGACCTCACCATCGGCTTCTTCAACCACATTCCCTTTCCGGCATACGGCATCTACTCGCAGCTGCCCTGGCGGCGCCAGATCATCGAGGGGCTGCTCGGCGCCGACGTCATCGGCTTCCAGCGCAGTGCCGACGCCGGCAACTTCACCCGCGCCGTGAGGCGCCTGCTCGGCTACCAGACCAAGGGCTCCGTCATCGACGTGCCGCTCGTGGCCGAGGAGGAGGTGGCGAGCGCCAAGCACCGCATCTCGAGCGTGCAGGGCGACCAGCCGGTGCGCACGGTCGTGGCGAAGGCCTTCCCCATCTCGATCGACGCCGCGCGCTTCGAGGAGCTCGCCCGCCGCCCCGACATCCAGGCCAGGGCGAAGGAGATCCGCGAGGGTCTCGGCAACCCCTCCGTCGTCATGCTGGGGGTCGACCGGCTCGACTACACCAAAGGCATCGGGCACCGGCTGAAGGCGTTCGGCGAGCTCCTCGCCGACGGCGAGCTCGACGTCGAAGACGTCACCCTGGTGCAAGTCGCGAGCCCCAGCCGCGAGCGGGTGCGCACGTACCAGATGCTGCGCGACGAGATCGAGCTCACGGTCGGCCGCATCAACGGCGACTACTCGACCATCAGTCACACCGCCATCAGCTACCTCCACCACGGTTACCCGCGCGAGGAGATGGTGGCGCTCTACCTCGCCGCCGACGTCATGCTCGTCACCGCGCTCCGCGACGGCATGAACCTGGTGGCCAAGGAGTATGTGGCCACCCGCTTCGACAACGACGGCGTGCTCGTGCTCAGCGAGTTCGCCGGAGCCTCCGACGAGCTCCGCACGGCCCTGCGCGTGAACCCGCACGACATCGAGGGGCTGAAAGAGGCGATGATGCAGGCCGCGGGCATGCCGCAGGCCGAACGGGCACGACGGATGCGCGCCCTGCGCAAGCGCGTGCAGGAGTTCGACGTGGCCCGCTGGTCGTCGTCGTTCCTCTCCACGCTCACCACCCCGTCAGACGGGCTGTCGCTCCCGAAGGCGAACCGCGGGCCGGGGAAGGCCGCCCGGTCGACCCGGCCGACGGATGCGGACGACGGCATCGAAGGAGACGGCGCGTGACCGCGGGCCCGCTTACCGAGACCGGCGGCCTGCCGCTCCCGGAGGCGACGGAGTCTGCGCTCGAGCGCCTCGCATCCGTTCCCCGGCTGCTCGTGGCGCTCGACTTCGACGGCACGCTCGCCCCCGAGGTCGACCGGCCCGACGACGCGCGCGCCCTCCCCGAGGCGCACGAGGCGGTGCTGCGGCTGCTCGACCAACCCGACACCTGGGTGGCGATGGTCTCGGGGCGCGCCATGGCGAGTCTCGAGCACGTGACGCGTCTGCCCGAGTCGGCGCTGCTCGTGGGCTCGCACGGCGTCGAGGTGCGGCACGACGGCGTGACCGAGCTCGCGCTCGACGCCGAGGAGCAGCGGAAGGTCGCGGCGCTCGGAGACGCACTGCGCGCGGTCGCCGAGCCGGTCGAGGGCGCCTGGATCGAGACGAAGCCCGCGGGCTTCGCGCTGCACACCCGTCTTGCCGGCGAGGCCGACAGCGCGGAGGCGGAACGCGCCGCGCTCGAAGCCGCGGGCGTCGAAAAGAACGGACTCACGGTGCGCCGCGGCAAGAACGTGATCGAGTTCGCGGTGCGCTCGACCACGAAGGGCGACGCCGTCGAACGGCTGCGCGAGCTGGTCGGCGCCGACGCCGTGCTGTTCGCCGGAGACGACGTCACCGACGAAGACGGGTTCCGGGCGCTCGGCGACGGCGACCTCGGGCTGAAGAGCGGGGCGGGGGAGACCGTCGCGGAGCATCGCGTCGCCGGGCCCGCCGAGGTGGCGGCGGTGCTGGCGCGGCTCGCGGAGCTGCGCGCCGGGCGCTGAGTGCCGGACCCGCGGGCAGCGCGTCTGTTCTGCACAGCCCGTCGGCGGGCGATGCCTCTCCACAGATTCGTCGTCGTGCATCACCAGGGCGCCAGCGCCTCTAAACTCGTCACATGCCCGAAACAGACATGAAACCGCGGAGCCGTACCGTCACCGACGGAATCGAAGCCCTCACCTCGCGCGGAATGCTCCGCGGGGTCGGCATGGGGGACGGCGACTGGGAGAAGCCGCAGATCGGCATCGCCAGCTCGTGGAACGAGATCACCCCCTGCAACCTCTCGCTCGAGCGCCTCGCGCGCGCCAGCAAGGAGGGTGTGCACTCCGGGGGCGGCTACCCGCTGCAGTTCGGCACCATCTCCGTCTCCGACGGCATCTCCATGGGCCACGAGGGCATGCACTTCTCACTGGTCTCCCGCGAGGTCATCGCCGACTCCGTCGAGACCGTCATGATGGCCGAGCGCCTCGACGGCTCGGTGCTCCTGGCCGGCTGCGACAAGTCGCTGCCCGGCATGCTCATGGCCGCCGCCCGACTCGACCTCGCCTCCGTCTTCCTCTACGCCGGCTCGATCGCCCCGGGCTGGGTGAAGCTCTCCGACGGCACCGAGAAAGACATCACCATCATCGACTCCTTCGAGGCCGTCGGCGCCGTGCGCGCCGGCCGCATGTCGATGGAAGACGCGCACCGCATCGAGTGCGCCTTCGCCCCGGGCGAGGGCTCGTGCGGTGGCATGTACACCGCCAACACGATGGCGAGCGCCGCCGAGGCGATGGGCATGAGCCTCCCGGGCTCGGCGAGCCCCGCCGCCGCCGACCGCCGCCGCGACTACTTCGCGCACCGCTCGGGCGAGGCCGTGGTCAACATGCTGCGCCTCGGTCTCACCGCGCGCGACATCATCACGAAGAAGTCGCTCGAGAACGCCATCGCCGTCGGCATGGCGTTCGGCGGCTCCACCAACCTCGTGCTGCACCTGCTGGCCATCGCCAACGAGGCCGAGGTCGAGCTCACGCTCGCCGACTTCAACAAGATCGGCGACAAGGTGCCGCACATCGGCGACCTCAAGCCCTTCGGCCGCTTCGTCATGAACGACGTCGACCGCCACGGCGGCGTTCCCGCCGTCATGAAGGCGCTGCTCGACGAGGGCCTGCTGCACGGCGACGCCATGACGGTCACCGGCAAGACGGTGGAGGAGAACCTCGCCGAGATGAGCATCGCCCCGCTCGACGGCGAGGTGCTGCGCCCCCTCACCAACCCCATCCACAAGTCGGGTGGTCTCACGATCCTCCAGGGCTCGTTCGCCCCCGAGGGCGCCGTGGTGAAGTCGGCGGGCTTCGACGCCGACGTGTTCGAGGGCCCCGCGCGGGTGTTCGAGCGCGAGCGCGCGGCGATGGATGCGCTGACCGAGGGCCGCATCAACGCCGGCGACGTCGTCGTCATCCGCTACGAGGGCCCGAAGGGCGGCCCCGGCATGCGTGAGATGCTCGCCATCACCGCCGCCATCAAGGGCGCCGGGCTCGGCAAGGATGTACTACTATTGACCGACGGCAGATTCTCAGGCGGCACAACCGGCCTGTGCATCGGCCACATAGCACCCGAAGCGGTCGACGCAGGTCCGATCGCCTTCGTGCGCGATGGTGATCTGATACGGGTCGATATCGCCGCTCGCTCGCTCGACCTACTTGTCGATCCCGCTGAGCTGGCAGCCCGCCGAGAAGGCTGGGCGCCCCTCCCTCCGCGCTACACCCGAGGCGTTCTCGCGAAGTACTCCAAACTGGTGCACTCCGCCGCTGTCGGCGCCATCACCGGGTAGTACTGCGCGCATCCATCTACCGCGTTCGATCTGAGGACACCACATGACCACGGATGCCTTCCCCGTGCCGACCAGAAAGACAGTTCCACCCGCCCCGGGCGCCGAGACCACCGCCGAGCCCGAGATGCTCACGGGCTCCGGCGCCGTGCTGCGCGCCCTCGAGCTCCTCGGCGTCAAAGACGTCTTCGGGCTCCCGGGCGGTGCCATCATCCCGTTCTACGACGAGCTGATGACGCAAGACAAGATCCGCCACATCTTGGTGCGTCACGAGCAGGGTGCCGGTCACGCGGCCGAGGGCTACGCGTCAGCCACGAACAAGGTCGGCGTCGCCATCGCCACCAGCGGCCCCGGTGCCACGAACCTCGTCACCGCGATCGCTGACGCCTACATGGACTCGGTGCCGCTGCTCGCCATCACCGGCCAGGTGTTCTCGCACCTCATGGGAACCGACGCGTTCCAGGAGGCCGACATCCAGGGCATCACGATGCCCATCACGAAGCACTCCTTCCTGGTCAAGCGCGCCGAAGACGTGGCACCGACGCTGGCTGCCGCCTATCAGATCGCCTCCACCGGTCGCCCTGGCCCGGTGCTCGTCGACATCACCAAAGACGCGCAGCAGAACACGGCCCCGTTCATCTGGCCGCCGAAGGTCGAACTGCCCGGCTACCGTCCCGTCACCAAGGCGCACGGCAAGCAGATCCAGGCGGCGGCGCAGCTGCTCGCCGAGTCGAAGAAGCCCGTGTTCTACGTCGGCGGCGGTGTCATCCGCGCGCAGGCGACCCCCGAGCTCGCTCAGCTCGCCGAGGTCACCGGGGCACCCGTCGTCACCACGCTGATGGCGCGCGGCGCCTTCCCCGACTCGCACCCGCAGAACCTCGGCATGCCCGGCATGCACGGCACCGTGCCCGCGGTGCTCGCGCTGCAGGAGGCCGACCTGCTGGTGTCGCTCGGCGCCCGCTTCGACGACCGCGTGACCGGCAAGGCGAGCGAGTTCGCACCGCACGCCAAGGTGGTGCACGTCGACATCGACCCCGCCGAGATCTCGAAGATTAGGGTCGCCGACGTGCCGATCGTGGGTGACGCCAAGGAGGTCATCTCCGACCTCATCAAGGCCTACGCCGAGATCTCGCGCGAGAAGCTCGACATCGCCGAGTGGTGGGCGTACCTCACCGAGCTGCAGGAGAAGTTCCCGCTCGGCTACACCGAGCCCACCGACGGTCTGATGGCGCCGCAGTACGTCATCAAGCGCATCGGCGAGCTCACCGGCCCCCAGGGCGTGTACGCCGCGGGCGTCGGCCAGCACCAGATGTGGGCAGCCCAGTTCATCCAGTACGAGCGGCCCAACGCCTGGCTCAACTCCGGCGGTGCGGGCACCATGGGTTACGCCGTTCCGGCGGCCATGGGCGCGAAGGTCGCCGAGCCCGAGCGCGTGGTGTGGGCGATCGACGGTGACGGATGCTTCCAGATGACCAATCAGGAGCTCGCCACCTGCACGATCAACGACATCCCGATCAAGGTCGCGATCATCAACAACTCCTCGCTCGGCATGGTGCGCCAGTGGCAGACCCTGTTCTACGACGGGCGCCACTCGTTCACCGACCTGCACACGGGGCACGAGACCCGCATGGTCCCCGACTTCGTGAAGATGGCGGATGCGTACGGTGCGCTGGGCATCCGTGTGACGAAGGCCGAAGACGTCGACGCCGCCATCAAGCTGGCCCTCGAGACGAACGACCGCCCCGTGGTGATCGACTTCATCGTCTCGGCCGACGCCATGGTCTGGCCGATGGTTCCCCAGGGCACCTCGAACAGCCAGATCCAGTACGCCAAAGAGCACGCCCCCGAGTGGGAAGAGGAGTAGACCCATGAGCACACACGTTCTGAGCCTGCTCGTCGAAGACAAGCCCGGCCTGCTCACCCGCGTGGCGGGCCTGTTCGCCCGGCGCGGCTTCAACATCGAGTCGCTCGCGGTGGGCGCCACCGAGATCGAGGGCCTGTCGCGCATCACCGTGGTGGTCGACGTCGAGGAGCTCCCGCTCGAGCAGGTGACCAAGCAGCTGAACAAGCTGATCAACGTCATCAAGATCGTCGAGCTCGACCCGGCCCAGGCCATCCAGCGGGAGCACCTGCTCATCAAGGTGCGGGTCGACAACACGACGCGCTCGCAGGTGCTCGAAGCGGTGAACCTGTTCCGCGCCCGGGTCGTCGACGTGGCGACCGACGCCCTCGTCATCGAGGTCACGGGCGACTCGGGCAAGACGCAGGCCTTCCTGCGGGTGCTCGAGCCCTACGGCATCAAGGAGATCGCCCAGTCGGGCCTCCTCGCCATCGGCCGCGGTGGCAAGAGCATCACCGAACGCGTCTTCAAGAGCTAGCCGCCTCCCGGCGGCACCGAACCACAACCAAGGAGAGAAAACCACGTGACCGAGATCTTCTACGACCAGGACGCCGACCTGTCCCTCATCCAGAGCAAGAAGGTGGCCGTCGTCGGCTACGGCTCGCAGGGCCACGCGCACGCGCTGAACCTCCGCGACTCCGGCGTCGAGGTCGTCGTCGCGCTCAAGGCGGGGTCGAAGTCGACCGCCAAGGCGGAGGAGGCGGGCTTCTCCGTGCTCTCCGTCGCCGAGGCCACCGCCTGGGCCGACGTCATCGTCATCCTCGCGCCCGACCAGCACCAGCGCGGCATCTACGCCGACGACATCAAGCCCAACCTCGCCGACGGCAAGACCCTCGTCTTCGGCCACGGCTTCAACATCCGCTTCGGCTACATCGAGGCGCCCGAGGGTGTCGACGTCATCATGGTCGCCCCCAAGGGCCCCGGCCACACCGTGCGCCGCGAGTACGAGGCCGGCCGCGGCGTGCCCGTGATCGTCGCCGTCGAGAAAGACGCGACCGGCTCGGCCTGGGCGCTCGCCTGGAGCTACGCCAAGGGCATCGGCGGCCTCCGTGCCGGCGGCATCAAGACCACCTTCACCGAAGAGACCGAGACCGACCTGTTCGGCGAGCAGGCCGTGCTCTGCGGTGGTGTCTCGCAGCTCGTGCAGTACGGCTTCGAGACCCTCACCGAGGCCGGCTACCAGCCGCAGATCGCGTATTTCGAGGTGCTGCACGAGCTCAAGCTCATCGTCGACCTCATGTGGGAGGGCGGCATCGCCAAGCAGCGCTGGTCGGTCTCCGACACCGCCGAGTACGGCGACTACGTCTCCGGCCCCCGCGTCATCGACCCGCACGTGAAGGAGAACATGCAGGCCGTTCTCGCCGACATCCAGTCGGGTGCCTTCGCCAAGCGCTTCATCGACGACCAGGACGCCGGCGCCCCCGAGTTCTTCGCCCTCCGCGAGAAGGGTGCCGCGCACCCCATCGAGGCCACCGGCAAGGAGCTCCGCGCCCTCTTCGCCTGGAAGCAGCAGGACGCGGATTACACCGATGGCAGCGCTGCGCGCTGACATCTGCGCTGAGCGCTAGCCGCCGGCACTCGCCTCACGAAGGGCCCTCGAACTCCGGTTCGGGGGCCCTTCGTCGTGCGCGCGAGTGGGTCACGCCCGGGCCCGTGCGGCGATCTCGTCGTCGACGGTGCGGGCGATGCTGTCGAGCGGGTCGCCGAGCGCAGCGATCTCGTTCTGCAGACGGACGGCGTGGATTCGAAAGGAGGGCTCACGCAACGCGCGCCCCACCGCGGAACGGATGTCGGCCGCGGCGGGCCGCCCCGTGCGCAGATTCACTCCGGCACCCGACCACGCCACGCGCGCCGCCACCTCCGGCTTGTCTTCCGTCGCCCCGGCCACCACCAGGGGGATGCCGTGCGAGAGGGCCTGCTGCACCCCGCCGAAACCCCCGTTGCACACGACGACCGAGGTCTTCGGCAGAAGCAGGTCATAGGGGAGGAACTCGGCGACCCTGGCGTTCTCCGGCAATCCGGAGGGGAAGAGCCTCTCCAGCTCCGCGATCGGCCGCCCGCCGGTGGCGGCCACGACGAGGACATGCTCGCTGGCCAGCCCCGAGATGGTGGGGGCGACGAGTTTTCCGAGGTCGGTGTTGTCGATCGTGCCCTGGGTGACGTGCACCACGGGCCGTGAACCGTCGAGCTCGCTCCACCAGGTGGGCACCTGCGCGCCCGCTCGCCGCTCGGGCCGCAGCGGGCCCACGAAGTGCACCGTGCCGGGGAGCTCACGGCGGGTGTACTCGATGCCCGCCGGCGACAGCTGCAGCGTCTGGTCGAAGCGCACGGGCTGGTCGAAGAAGTTGCCCTTCGGCGCAGGCGCACCCACCTCCGCGAGAGCCTTCTCGAGCGCGATCTGAATGGGCTTCAGCGGGCCGGCGTGGATGACGGCGTTGAGCATCCGGTTGCGGAGCCTGCTGAGCGGCGAGTCGCCCGGCGCGAGGGCGGGGCCGAAGGGTGCGGTGTCGACGCTCGTGAGGGTGAGGGGCAGGGCCGAGACGCCGATGAACGGGATGCGGTCGGCGGCGGGAACCGTGAGGAGCGTCGGCAGTGCGCCCATGAACACGCCCTCGGAGACCACGGCGTCGTAGTGATGACGGGCCAGCTCGGCGGTCAGCGCGCGGTGCTGGCCGGGGATGGGCTTCGCGAACATGCCGATGAGGTCGTAGCGCACGGCCGCCAGGCCGGAGAAGCGATCGCGCCCGGGAAGCCACGCGTCGAGGTCTGCATCGTCGTAGTCGACCTCGGCCGGGAGGGCGACGAAGCGGATGCCGTGCGATTCGACGAGCTCGCGGTACTTCCGGCCGGAGAGGATCGTCGCCTCGTGGCCGCGGGCCTGAAGGCCTCGTGCCACGGTCACCATGGGTGCGAGGTGGCCGTAGATGGGGGAGCTGGGGAGAAGGAGGGAGGCCACGACGGGTCCTTTCGGGGTGATCGGTGAGGAAATATTGGATACGGTGCTACCGTAGTGAATATGGAGAACCGTGGATCGGGATTGCAGCCCCGCAATCGACCTGCAATCCGCCGTCGCTACGACGGGTCGCGGCGGGCCGCCGCTGCCGCTGCGACGCGGCACCGCATCGTGGAGGCGGCTGCCGCGTGCTTCGACGAGCTGGGCTACCGCCGAACCACGCTCGTGGCCGTCGCCGAGCGGGCGGGGGTGTCGGTCGAGTCGGTCTCGGCGGCGGGTCCGAAGCGAGAGTTGATGATCGCCGCGTTCTCCCTGTCGTTCGCCGGTGAGGAGACCGAGGGGAGTCTGTCGACGCGCGAGCCGTGGGCGTCGGCACTGCGCGCGCCCCGGGAACGGCTAGCGGATGCGCTCGCCGAGGTGATCGTGACGGGTCAGGCTCGCGGTATCGGCCTGTGGCGCACGCTGGTCGCTGCGGTGCGCGACGAGCCCGAGCTGGAGCCGCACTATGCCGCTCTCGCGGGGCGCCGGCGCGCCGACAACCTCGTGGCCGTGGAAGTCCTGCACGAGCGAGGCGTGCTGAGGCAGGGAGTGCCCGTCGAGGAGCACGCCGACACCGTCGCCCTCCTGACGGGGTTCGATCCCTATCAGCTCTACGTGCGCGATTTCGGGTGGACCGAGACGGCCCTCCGCGCGTGGACGTCGCGGATGTTCGAGACCCTCGTGCTCGGCGAGGCGGTGGCCGGCACGGTGCGCATCTCGGGCGGTGGCGCGCGAGGCGGGTACAGTGAGGGGCATGAGCGACCCGCGGGATGACGACGAGGAGGGCCTGGGGTGGGCCGGTGACGACGACCCCACGCTGACCCCGGTGGGGGTGCCGGCACGGCGGCCCGCCGCGGGTTCCGCAGCGGGCGCCACGGCAGGGGGTGCCGAGGCCGCCGCGCCCCGCAAGACCGTTCTCGACGAGGCCGAGGAGGCCGAAGACCGCGCTGCCGAGAGCGAGCTCGCGGCGGCGGAGGCGGAGAGTGCGCAGTTGAACTCGGCGGCGCTCATCGGCTACGGGGTGATCGGCGGCGTCTACCTGCTCTTCACGATCGGCTGGATCGTGAGCTTCGCCCGGTACCAGCAGCCGATCGACGTCGACTTCACCGTGCTCAGCCACCGCATCGCGCAGGCGCTCGCCGTGGCCGCCGTGCCGCTGTGGTTCGTCGCCACCCTGCTGCTCACGCAGCGCAAAGACGTGCGCTGGACGTTCCTCTGGCTCGTGGTCGGCGTGCTCGTGCTCGTGCCCTGGCCGTTCCTGATGGGAGTGTGACGTGACCACAGCATCCGTGCCGCACGCCGGCGCCCCGGGCGCCGCCGCCAAGCCCACCAAGCGCGGTTTCCGCACCTTCGGCCGTCGCGGCTGGGCGGTGGCGGTCGTCGCCGCGTTCTTCTACGCGTACCACCTGTGGGGTGGTGTCGCGAACCTCATCGGCGTGGTCTCCACCTTCTCGAGCTACGGCGTCGAGCTCTCGGGCAGTGTCTGGGCGCTTGTCATCGGCTACGCGGTGGTGCCGATCGTGGTGTACCTCGCGGCGCTGTTCGTGGGCCGCACCCTCACGAACCTCGGCCGCATCGTGGTGTTCGCGGTGGGTTTCGCGGTGGTGTCGGTGATCTCGCTCGACATCCTGGCCCTCGCCAACTGACCCGGTTCAGCGCGCCTTGAGGCGGGCGGCGAGTGCCTGGGTCTCGGCGCGCGTGATCTCGACGGATGCGCGCAGGTGGCGCTCGAGGAACGCCAGCTCGTCGAGGGTGTAGCCGGAGTAGAGCTCCTCGAACGCGCGCCCGATCGAGAGGTAGACGTTCTCGCGCCCGGCGAGCCCGTCGAGGTCGACGGAGACGACGGCCCGGCGGCGGTCGAGCGGGTCGACCTCGCGTCGGGCGATGCCCTCGCGGCTCAGCCGCTCGATGACGCCGGTGACGGCACCCGAGGTGACCGCGAGCCGCTCCATGAGGTCGCCGAGACCCCATCCGCCACCGCGAGAGCTTCCGATGGCACGGCGATCGCCTACCGGACGTCGGGCAGCGGGCCGGGTGTCGTCGTCGTGCACGGGGCGATGCAGGAAGCGTCGAGCCAGCGCGACCTCGCCGAGCTGCTGGCCGAGCGGCACACGGTGCACCTCGTCGACCGGAGGGGGCACGGCGCCAGTGGAGCGCTGCCGCATCCGGGCCCGCCCCACACGGTTCGGGAGGCCGACGACCTGCGGGCCGTTCTCGAGGCGACCGGCGCGACGTCGGTCTTCGGCGTGAGCTCGGGCGCGATCATTGCAGCCCGGGCCGCGCTGGTCGGTGCGCCCATCGACGCCCTCGCGCTGTTCGAGCCGCCGCTCGTGATCGACGGCAGCGCCGACCTCGGGGCCCTGTCCGCTTTCGACGCGGCGATCGAGCGCGACGATCTGCCCACCGCGATGGGCGTGGCGATGAAGATCGCGCAGATGGGCCCGCCGTGGATGTTCGGGCTGCCCCTCCCCGTGCTTGCCGCAGCGTCGCGCCGCATGCTGCGATCGCCCGTGGTGGCGGAGCGGGCGCGCGCGCTCGTCGCCGACTTCGGGGTGGTGCGGGAGAACGCCGATCGCGTCGACGACGTCGCCGGCGTGACGGCCCGTACTCTCGTCCTCTCGGGGTCGGCGACCCGGCCCTACCTGAAGCGTGCGGCCACGGCCGTCGCCGAGCGCATACCGGGCGCGCAGCACGTCGTGCTGCCGGGGGAGTGGCACAGTGTCACCCAGAACCGTGGCGAGCGGGGGCGGCCGACCGCGTCGCGCCGGTGCTGCTCGACTTCTTCGCGGGCTGAGCCGCGGAGCACGCGGGCGGGCTGACGTCACACGATCGCGACGAAGAGCACGAGGGCGGCGAGCACGATCTGGCCGAGGAGGCGGGGGAGGAGCGGGATGGCGAGCACCCCGAAACGGTCGGGGTGACGTGCGGCGTAGGCGTTTGCCGGGAACACGCAGGCCAGGAACACCACGAGCGCGATGCCCGCGGCGAGACGCGTGGGCGGGAACAGCAGACCCAGCCCGCCCGCGATCTCGCAGACCCCGGTGAGGTAGACGAGCATCCGGGGTGAGAGGGCTCCCTCGCGGCGGAGTCCCGGGGGGATCATCGCGGCCATCGTGCGCACCGAGCGCGGCACGAAGTGGTTGACGCCCATGCCGACGAAGACGAGGGCGACGAGGATGCGCAGCACGGTCGCCACGACATCGAGCGTCATCGGGTCCATGCCCTCATTCTGCCTGCACTAGAGTTGTCGGGTTCCCCACCATAGAACCGAAGGACCCGATTCCGTGTCGAAGCCGGTCGTGCTCATCGCCGAAGAACTGTCCCCCGCCACCGTCGAGGCCCTCGGCCCCGACTTCGACGTGCGCAACGTCGACGGCACCGACCGGCCCGCTCTGCTCGCGGCGCTCGCCGAGGCGAACGCGGTGCTCGTGCGCTCCGCCACCAAGGTCGACGCGGAGGCCATCGCGGCGGCTCCGAAGCTCAAGGTCATCGCGCGCGCCGGCGTCGGGCTCGACAACGTCGACATCCCCGCCGCCACCACCGCGGGCGTCATGGTGGTGAACGCGCCGACCTCGAACATCATCTCGGCGGCCGAGCTCACCGTGGGGCACATCCTGAGCCTCGCCCGCCACATCCCCGCCGCGCACGCCGCGCTCGCCGAGGGCAAGTGGAAGCGCTCCGCCTACACCGGCGTCGAGCTCTACGAGAAGACCGTCGGCATCATCGGCCTCGGCCGCATCGGCGCCCTCATCACCGCGCGCCTGCAGGCCTTCGGCGTCAACGTCATCGCCTACGACCCCTACGTCACGAGCGCCCGCGCGCAGCAGCTCGGCGTCACCCTGGTGACCCTCGACGAACTGCTCACGCAGAGCGACTTCATCACCATCCACATGCCGAAGACCCCCGAGACAACGGGCATGATCGGCGACGAGCAGCTGAAGCTCATGAAGCCGAGCGCCTTCGTCGTGAACGTCGCCCGCGGCGGACTCATCGACGAGCATGCGCTGCACCGCGCCCTCACGAACGGCACCATCGCGGGCGCCGGCCTCGACGTCTTCGTCAGCGAGCCCCCGAAGGACTCGCCGCTGCTCGGCCTCCCCAACATCGTCGTCACCCCCCACCTCGGCGCCTCCACCGACGAGGCGCAGGAGAAGGCCGGTGTCGCCGTGGCGAAGTCGGTGCGGCTCGCGCTCTCGGGCGAGCTCGTGCCCGACGCCGTCAACGTCGCCGGCGGGGTCATCGACCCCTACGTGCGCCCCGGCATCCCTCTGGTCGAGAAGCTCGGCCAGGTGTTCGCGGGTCTCGCCACGAGCCCGCTCACCTCGGTCGACGTCATCGTGCGCGGCGAGCTCGCCGACTACGACGTCAGCGTGCTGAAGCTCGCGGCCCTCAAGGGCGTGTTCACCAACCAGGTGAGCGAGTCGGTCTCCTACGTCAACGCGCCGCTCCTCGCCGAGCAGCGCGGTGTCGCGGTGCGCCTCATCACCGACGCCGTGTCGGAGGAGTACCGCAACGTCATCACCCTCGAGGGCGCGCTGGGCGACGGCTCGCAGATCTCGGTGTCGGGAACCCTCACCGGCACCAAGCAGATCGAGAAGATCGTCGGCATCAACGGCTATGACGTCGAGGTGCCCTTCGCTGAGCACCTCATCGTCATGCTGTACACCGACCGCCCCGGCATCGTCGCCATTTACGGCAAGGAGTTCGGCGAGGCATCCGTCAACATCGCGGGCATGCAGATCGCCCGCCACGAGGCCGGAGGCAAGGCGCTCAGCGTGCTCACCGTCGACTCCCCGGTGCCCGACGGGCTGCTCGAGACGGTGCGCGTGGCGATCGACGCCGACGTGCTGCGCGAGATCGACATCGTCGAGTAGGGCGGCCCGTGCGGGTCACTAGAATTCAGCTATGGCACGCACCGTGAAACTCGCACTCATTCCCGGCGACGGCATCGGACCGGAGGTGGTCGCCGAGGCGGTGAAGGTGCTGGATGCGGTGACCGCAGACAGCTCCGTCACCTTCGAGAAGACCCATTTCTCGCTCGGTGCGGCACGCTACCTCGAGACCGGCGACGTGCTCACCGACGACGACCTCGAGGCCATCGCCTCGCACGACGCCATCCTGCTCGGCGCGGTGGGCGGCGTGCCCGGAGACCCGAGGCTCAAAGACGCCAACATCGAGCGCGGCCTGCTGCTACGCCTGCGCTTCGCGCTCGACCACTATGTGAACCTGCGCCCCACCGTCATCTACCCGGGCGTGCCCTCCCCGCTCGCCTCGCACGGCGACGTCGACTTCGTGGTGGTGCGCGAGGGCACCGAGGGGCCGTACGTGGGCAACGGCGGCGCCATCCGTCAGGGCACCCCGCACGAGATCGCCAACGAGGTCTCGGTGAACACCGCCTACGGTGTCGAGCGCGTCGTGCGCGACGCCTTCGCCCGCGCCCAGGCGCGTCGCAAGAAGCTCACCCTCGTGCACAAGACCAACGTGCTCACCTTCTCGGGCGGGCTGTGGAAGCGCGTCGTCGACGAGGTGGGGGCCACCTTCCCAGAAGTGGCCGTGGACTACCTGCATGTCGACGCCGCGACCATCTTCCTGGTCACCGACCCTGCTAGATTCGATGTCATCGTCACGGACAACCTCTTCGGCGACATCCTCACCGACCTGGCCGGCGCAATCAGCGGCGGGATCGGCTTGGCGGCCTCGGGCAACATCAACCCCGACGGCACGTATCCCTCGATGTTCGAACCGGTGCACGGCTCCGCTCCCGACATCGCAGGCCAGCAGAAGGCCGACCCCACGGCGGCGATCCTCTCGGCCGCCCTCCTGCTCGAGCACCTCGGGCTCGAGGCGGAGGCCCAGGCGGTGCGCACCGCCGTGGTCGCCGACATCGCGGGCCGCGACGGCTCCGCCCGCGCGACCGCAGCGGTCGGCGACGCCATCGTCGCCGCGCTGGCCACCCCAGAACCCGCCACGACACACTGACCGAAAGACAGCCCATGAGCATCGCAGAGACCTCCACCTTCCCGCTCCGCTTCGAGTTCACGCCCTCCCAGGCGGCTCGCGACGAGGCGGAGCGCGAGGTCATCCTCTCCGACCCCGGCTTCGGCAAGCACTTCACCGACCACATGGTGAAGATCGACTGGACCATCGACGCCGGGTGGCACGACGCCAGCGTCATCCCCTACGGCCCCCTGATGCTCGACCCCTCCGCCGCCGTGCTGCACTACGCGCAGGAGATCTTCGAGGGCCTCAAGGCCTACCGTCACGCCGACGGCTCCATCCACACCTTCCGGCCGGAGAAGAACGCCGAGCGTCTGCAGCGCTCCGCCCGCCGCCTCGCGCTGCCCGAGCTCTCCACCGAC
Source organism: Herbiconiux sp. SALV-R1 (assembly GCF_013113715.1). Lineage (GTDB taxonomy): Bacteria > Actinomycetota > Actinomycetes > Actinomycetales > Microbacteriaceae > Herbiconiux. The sequence goes on along the minus strand of NZ_CP053344.1, from coordinate 2,530,526 downwards.
GACTTCATCGAGTCGCTCAAGCAGCTCATCGCCGTCGACGGCGCCTGGGTTCCGGATGCGCCGGAGACGAGCCTCTACATCCGCCCCTTCATGATCGCCAACGAGTCGTTCCTCGGCGTGCGCCCCTCGCAGAAGGTGGGCTACTACGTCATCGCGAGCCCCGCCGGCGCGTACTTCACCGGCGGCGTCGCCCCCGTGTCGATCTGGCTCTCGACCGAGTACTCCCGCGCGGGCCGCGGCGGCACCGGTGCGGCCAAGTGCGGCGGCAACTACGCCGCGTCGCTGCTGCCGCAGCAGGAGGCCTACGAGCACGGCTGCGCGCAGGTGCTCTTCCTCGACGGCGAGACCGGCCAGCACGTCGACGAGCTCGGCGGCATGAACGTGTTCTTCGTGCACGAGGGCGGCAAGATCGTCACCCCGCGCCTGACCGGCACCATCCTCGAGGGCATCACCCGCGACAGCATCATCCAGCTCGCGCACGACCGCGGGCTCACGGTGGAGGAGCGCGACGTGACCATCGAGGAGTGGCGCGAGGGCGTCGAGTCGGGCACCATCACCGAGGTGTTCGCCTGCGGCACGGCCGCGGTGATCACTCCCATCTCGGCTCTGAAGTCGCCCGACGGCACCATCGGCGACGAGAACGCGCCGGCGGGCGAGCTCACCATGTCGATCCGGCAGGAGCTCACCGACATCCAGTACGGGCGCATCCCCGACCGCCACGGCTGGCTCACCCGGCTGGACGCCTGAGCATGAAGGACTCCAGGGCATGAAGATCGCACGGTTCAGCCACCAGGGCGCCATCAACTTCGGCATCGTCGACGACGGCGACCTCGTCGTGCTGAACGGCGACCCGATGTTCGCCGGCTACGACACCACGGGGGAGCGGGTACCGCTCGAGAGCGCCACCCTGCTCGCCCCCGTCATCCCGCGGTCGAAGGTGGTGGCCGTGGGCAAGAACTACCGCGACCACGTCGCCGAGATGGGCGGAGGCGAGGCGCCCGCCGAGCCGCTGCTGTTCCTCAAGCCCAACACCTCGGTGGTCGGCCCGGGCGACACCATCGTGCGGCCCCCGCAGTCGAACCGGGTCGACTACGAGGGCGAGCTCGCGGTCGTGATCGGGAGTGTGGCCAAGAACGTCGCTGCTGCCGACGCCGAGCGCGTGATCTTCGGCTACACCGTCGCCAACGACGTGACGGCGCGCGACCTGCAGAAGAGCGACGGCCAGTGGGCGAGGGCGAAGGGCTTCGACACCTTCTGCCCGCTGGGTCCGGTGATCGAGACCGAGTTCGACCTCGGCGCCGCCACCGTGGAGACCCGCCTGAACGGCTCGCTGGTGCAGAGCGCCCCGCTCACCGACATGGTCCACACCGTTCCCGAGATCATCGCCTACGCCTCGGCCGTGTTCACGCTGCTGCCGGGCGACGTCATCCTGACCGGCACGCCCGCGGGCGTGGGTTTCGTGGAGTCGGGAGACGTCGTCGACATCGAGGTGTCGGGGATCGGCGTGCTGTCGAACCCCGTCTCCTGAGGCGCGGCGCGCGCCGCTCAGTTCGGTGTGATCTCCGCGGCCGCCTCGAGGGCGCCGATCGCGGCGGCGATGCTCGCGACCTGTTCCTCGCTCAGCTCGTCGAACACCTCGAGCACCCGGTGGGCGCGCTCGTCGCGCGCGATGCGGATGGCCTCCGCGCCCTCCGTCGTGGGGCTCACGAAGAACGACCTGCCGTCGCCCGGGTCGGCCGAGCGCTGCACCAGGCCCCGTGACTCGAGGTCGGCCAGCAGGCGCGTGACGGTGGGCGCCGCCACCCGCTCGAGCCGGGCGATGTCACCGGGGCGGATGGGCGCGCTGCTCACGATCGTGGCGAGCGCCGACACCTGACCCGGCGTCAGCTCGCTGGCCGGCCGGATGCGCCGGTTGAGCCGGCCGATCGAGAAGGCCAGCCGGGCGGCGAGGTCGGCGCGGTCGGAGGGGGTCTCGTGGGTCATCGTGCGCTTTCGTGCAGGTCGACAGGATGGCTCGAGTCTTTCACATCGATGAACATCGTGCCCGGGGGTCGATCGGGATTGCGCATCCGTCGGCCCCGCCGCTAATGTGGACGCTGTTCACATCGACGGGATGCCGCATCCGCGGAATATCGGGCGCCCCTCGCGCGCTGCACACCGATAGCCCCTCGTCTCCTCCACGCCATCACACCTGCCCCTCCGCGCCTCGACAGGACCTTCTTCGTGACTGACAGCATCACCGGCTCCACCGCGCTCGCCGCCGACACCGCGACACCCGACGACGCCACGCGCCTGGCGCGCCGCAACAAGCTCGTCATCAACCTCCTCCTGGTCTCGGCCTTCGTCGTGATCCTCAACGAGACGATCATGGGTGTGGCCATCCCGCACCTGGTCACCGACCTCGGCATCACCGAGGTCGCGGCCCAGTGGCTCTCCACCGCCTTCATGCTCACCATGGCCGTGGTCATCCCCATCACCGGGTTCCTGCTGCAGCGCTTCAACACCCGGCCGATCTTCATCGCCGCGATGTCGCTGTTCAGCATCGGCACGCTCATCGCCGCCTCGTCGCCCGGCTTCGAGATGCTGCTGGTCGGCCGTGTGGTGCAGGCAAGCGGCACCGCGATCATGATGCCGCTGCTCATGACGACGGTGATGACCCTGGTGCCCCCGGCCACCCGGGGCCGCACGATGGGCAACATCTCGATCGTCATCTCCGTGGCGCCCGCCCTCGGACCGACCATCTCGGGCATCATCCTGAGCACGCTGTCCTGGCGCTGGATGTTCATCCTCGTGCTGCCCATCGCGGTCGGCGCGCTGGTGCTCGGCTTCCTGCGCGTGCAGAACGTCACCGAGCCGCGGCCGACCCCCATCGACGTGTTCTCGGTGGTGCTCTCGGCGTTCGGGTTCGGCGGCCTGGTGTTCGGCCTGAGCAACCTCGGCGAAGGTGCGGGCGACCCGATGTCGTCGTGGGTTCCGCTCGCCGTCGGCGTGCTCGGTCTCGGCGCCTTCGTGTGGCGCCAGATCGTGCTGCAGCGCCGCTCCCGCGCCCTGCTCGACCTGCGCACCTTCCGTTCGCGCACCTTCGGGGTGGCCATCGTGATGATGGCGATCAGCATGATGGCGCTGTTCGGCACGGTCATCGTGCTGCCGTTCTTCATGCAAGACGTGCTGCAGCTCGACGCGCTCACCACGGGTCTGCTGCTCCTGCCCGGTGGTCTCGTGATGGGTGTGCTCGCCCCCTTCGTCGGTCGTCTGTACGACCGTTTCGGTCCGACGCCGCTGCTCGTGCCCGGCGCCTTCATCGTGAGCGGGGTGCTCTGGGGACTCACGCTGGTGAACGAGAACACCTCGATGTGGTGGGTGCTCGCCGCGCACGTCACGCTGAGCGCCGGTCTCGCGCTCATGTTCACGCCGCTGTTCACCTCAGCGCTCGGGTCGCTCAGCCCGAAGCTGTACTCGCACGGCTCGGCCACGATCGGCACGGTGCAGCAGCTGGCGGGTGCCGCGGGCACCGCGCTGTTCATCGCCGTCATGGCGGGTGTGACGGCCTCGACCGCCGCCGCGGGTGCGAGCGAGGTCGGTGCGAGCGCTGCGGGAGTGAAGGCCGCGTTCCTCTGCGGCGCCGTCATCTCGCTGGGTGGCGTGGTCGCGTCGTTCTTCGTGCGGAAGCCCACCGCCGTCACTCCCGGCGACGAGGGCCTGCTGGAGGCCGACGCCGACGCCGCCGCGGAGGGTGCCGCCTTCGGGCACTGAGCCGCGGCGCGCGTCGGACCTCACTCCCGCGTGGCCGGAGCGGCCGCCCGGTACTCCACCTCGGGCCTTCCCGGGGTGCCGTAGCGCTGCTCGCGGTGTGCGGCCCCGGTGTCGGCGAGGTGCTCGAGATAGCGCCTCGCGGTGACGCGCGACACGTGCTGCGAGGCCGCGAGCTCCGACGCCGAGACGCCCCGGGGCGCCGCCTCGCGGAGCGCCCCGCGCACCCGTTCGAGCGTCTCGGGCGTGAGCCCCTTCGGTAGCGGCGCCCCATGGTCGCGGCGCAGCGCCGCGAAGGTCGAGTCGACCTCCTGCTGGTCGGTCACCGTCGAGCCGGCGATGCGCGCGTGGAAGTCGCGGTACGACTCGAGCTTCTCGGCGAAGACGGCGAAGCCGAAGGGCTTGATGAGGTACTGCACGATGCCGAGCGAGACCGCCGAGCGCACCACCGAGGCGTCGCGCACCGCCGTCACCGCGATGACGTCGGTCTCCACGCCCGCGGCACGCAGCGCCCGGCAGAACTCGATGCCCGTGGTGTCGGGCAGGTTCACGTCGAGCAGGATGAGGTCGATCGGCGGCGCGGCGCCCGAGACGGCGGCCCGCACCGCCCGCATCGCCTCGGCCCCCGAGCGGGCCGTGGCGGCGACCTCGAAGCCGGGCAACCGGGCGAGGTAGGCCGCGTGCGCCTCGGCGGTGAGCAGCTCGTCTTCGACGACGAGCACGCGCAGGGCGGGCGCCGCCGAGCCCGCCGCGGCCGCGCCGCCGCTCATCGTCCCGCCTCCGCCGGCACCGGAACCGTGACGGTGAAGCGCGACCCCTCGACGGTCACGTCGCCGCCCAGCCGCTTCGCCGCCTGCCGCACCAGGGCCAGCCCGATGCCGTGGCCCTCACCGGTCTTCGTGGTGACCCCGAGGCCGAAGACACTGTCGGCCAGCCGCTCGCCAGGCCCCGGCCCGCTGTCGGAGACCTCGATGCGGAACGCGCCCCGCGCATCCGCCCCGATTGCCACCTCGACCACCGGATGCTCGGTGCCGGCCACCGCGTCGAGAGCGTTGTCGACGAGGTTGCCGACGATGGTGATGAGCTCGTGCGGCGGCAGCCCGCCGACGTCGACCCGGTCGGGGATGGCGAGCTCGAGGGCGACGCCGCGCTCGGCGGCCTGAGCGGCCTTGCCGAGGAGCAGCGCCAGCAGCACGGGCTCGTCGAGCGCGGTGAGGATGCGGTCGGCGAGCTGCTGGCTCACGGCCAGCTGCGAGGAGGCGAGCTCGGCCGCCTCGCGCGCACGACCCAGCTCGATGAGCGCCGTGATCGTGTGCAGGCGGTTGGCGAACTCGTGGGTCTGCGAGCGCAGGGCGTCGGAGAGCGTCGTCATGGTGTCGAGTTCGCCGGCGAGCTCTTGCAGCCGGGTGTGGTCGCGGAGTGTGGTGACGGTGCCGATGAGGTGGGCGCGTCCGCGGGCGCGCCCGGACTCGGGCGACGACACCACCCGGTCGCGGTCGAGCACGAGCACGTGGGTGTCGGTGACCACGATCTCGTCGACCGCCACCTCGGCCGAGTCGAGCGCGGCGGCGACGGGAGCATCCAGCGGCAGCTGGGAGACCGCCACGGGCGCGCCGCCGCTCGAGCGGGGGAGGCCGAGCAGCTCGGCAGCCCGGTCGTTGTAGAGCACCACCCGGCGTGAGGCGTCTTGCAGCACCAGCCCCTCGCTGATGGAGTGCAGCACGCCCTCGTAGTAGGCGAACATGCGGCTCATCTCCTCGGCGCCGCGGCCCCAGGTGACCCGCCGCAGGTAGCGGCTGACGCCCCAGGACGCGAGGGCGCCGAGCGCCAGCGCCGCGGCTGCCGCGAGCAGCACCGTGGCGATGCGGCCGCCCAGCGCGACCTGCGTGTTCGACACCGTGATGCCCGCCGAGACGAGCGCGACGACGCTGCCGCCCGCATCCTCGATGGGCACGACCGCCCGTACCGAGGGGCCGAGGGTGCCGGTGTAGGTCTCGGTGAACGACTCGCCCGCGAGCGCGCGGTCGATGGTGCCGAGGAACTGCTTGCCGATCTCGTCGGGATCGCGATGGGTGTAGCGGATGCGCTCGGGCGACATGATGGTGATGAAGTCGATGGCCGCCGAGTCCATGATCTCGACCGCGTAGGGCTGCAGGGTCGCCGTCGGGTCGGGCGACGTCACGCCCTCGACGACGAACGGGTCGTGGGCGATGGTCTCGGCCACCGCGAGCGACCGGGCCGCGGCGTCGCGCTCGACGTCGGCGCGGGCGTCGGCCCAGCTCGCCAGCACCGCCGCCCCGGTGAGCACCAGGATGACGACGAGCTGCGACACGAAGAGCCTGGTCGCGATGCTCCATCGTCGCATCACCGCGTCACCTCCTGCCGCCTCCTCGCCCGCATTCCTCACTGTAGGCGTGCGACGCGGCGCACGGGGACGAAGCGACGCGAACACTATGAACAGAAGGCGCCCGGGGGCCGGCCGGGCATCGAGGCTGATCGTCACGCATCCGATCACAGGAATTCGTCTCAGGCGATTCCGCCTCAAGGAACGAGGGAAGCAATGGCGCTCCGATCACGAACCACCGACACCGCCCCCCGCCGTCGCCGGCACCTGGGCGCGACGCACCTGCTCTACATCGCCGTGATCGTCGCCGTCATCGCCGGCGCGATCGTCGGCCTCGCCGCCCCGCAGTTCGCCGTCGGGCTGAAGCCCGTGGGCGACGCGTTCGTGGCGCTGATCAAGATGATGATCGCCCCGATCATCTTCTGCACGATCGTTCTCGGGGTGGGCTCGATCGCCAAGGCCGCCACGGTGGGCAAGGTCGGGGGGCTCGCGCTCGGCTACTTCATCATCATGTCGACCTTCGCGCTCGGCATCGGGCTCGTGGTCGGCAACCTCATCCACCCGGGTGCGGGGCTCGACATCGCGGGCGCCAGCTACGACGCCAGCGGCACCAAGGAGGCGGCGACCACCACCGAGTTCCTGCTCGGCATCATCCCCACCTCGATGCTGTCGTCGCTCACGGCCGGCAACATCCTGCAGGTGCTGTTCGTGGCGCTGCTCGTGGGCTTCGCGCTGCAGAAGATGGGGTCGAAGGGCACGCCCATCCTCGGGGCGATCCGGCAGATCCAGGCGCTGGTGTTCCGCATCCTCGCCATGATCATGTGGGTCGCGCCGCTCGGCGCCTTCGGGGCCATCGCGGCGGTCGTCGGCAACACCGGCTTCGGCGCCATCGTCGCCCTCGGAACCCTCATGATCGCCTTCTACATCACCTGCGCCGTGTTCATCACCGTCGTGCTCGGCTCGCTGCTCTGGCTCGTCGCCCGGGTGAACATCTTCCGCATGATGAAGTACCTCGGCCGCGAGTACCTGCTCATCGTGTCGACCTCGTCGAGCGAGGTGGTGCTGCCGCGTCTCATCGCGAAGATGGAGCACGCCGGGGTGTCGAAGCCCGTTGCGGGCATCACGATCCCCACCGGCTACTCGTTCAACCTCGACGGCACGGCCATCTACCTCACCATGGCGTCGCTGTTCATCGCGAGCGCCATGGGCACGCCGCTGTCGATCGGCGAGCAGATCTCGCTGCTGCTGTTTATGATGGTCGCGTCGAAGGGTGCCGCGGGTGTCACCGGGGCCGGCCTCGCCACCCTGGCCGGCGGGCTCCAGGCGCACCGGCCCGACCTGGTCGACGGCGTGGGCGTGATCGTGGGCATCGACCGCTTCATGTCGGAGGCTCGGGCGCTCACGAACTTCACTGGCAACGCCGTCGCCACCCTGCTCGTCGGCACCTGGACGAAGGAGCTCGACCGTGAGCAGCTCACCGCCGTGCTGGCCGGACAGCGGCCGTTCGACGAGTCGACCATGAGCGTCGACGACCACCTGGGCGCCGACGAGGCGGCCGAGGTGCAGCGGGAGCAGCAGCCGGTGGCGGCGACGCCCGCGGCGCCCGCGGCGACGGCGGCGCTGGAGCCGCAGGAGGCTCGGGACGCTCGGGAGCTGCAGGAGGTCCAGCCCGAGCTGGTCGGTTCGGGCGCCGGGGCCAAGCGGCTCGGCTGAGCCGGGGTCGGCCTTCGGCCGCGCCTCACCCGAGGGCGAAGCCGAAGGAGGGGAGGGCCGGTGCGGCGAAGACGCCGCCACCGGCCCTTTCGCGCGGCACCCACTGCCCGGTCTCGGCCCCACCGCCCGGCACGGGCTGCGCCGCAGCGCGGGCCAGCAGCTCGTTCCAGCCGTCGCGGGCGGGGGAGTGGTCGAGGTAGGCGCCGAGCAGCTGGGCGGTCGCCAGTGCGTCGACCGAGGCGCGGTGCGCACCCTTCAGCTCGATGGCGAAGGCCGCGCAGCACGCAGCCAGCGAGCGCGGCCCGTGCGGCAGGAACTGCCGCGAGAGCTGCAGCGTGCAGAGTGTCGCCGCCGGCGCCCAGGAGCGGTACCCGGCCGCAGCGAGCTCGGCCAGCAGGAAGCGCCGGTCGAACGAGGCGTTGTGGGCCACCATGACCCGTCCGGCGAGCAGGCCCATGAGGCCGCGGGCGATGTCGGCGAAGCGCGGCGCCCCGCGCAACTGCGCCGCGGTGATGCGGTGGATGCGCGTGGGGCCCGGCCCGAGCCCGTCGCCCGGGTCGATCAGCGTGTCCCACCGGCCGGTGACCGTGCCGTCGGCATCGGAGTGCACGACGGCTACCTCGACCGCCCGGTGGCGCCCGGGCTGAAGGCCCGTAGTCTCGAAGTCGATCGTGGCGAATCCCGGGCCTGTCATGCTGCGACGCTACGAGCACCCTCCGACATCCCGGTTCGAAACCGCAAACCTCGCGCCACCCGAGCCCAGGAGGGCCGCGGAGGGCGCGACGTTTGCGGTTTCGAACCGGGAACCCGAATGTCTCCCGACCACGGGATAATTGACCCATGCCTACATCTGTTCCCGCCCTCGTCGCCACCTCCACCACCGGTCCGTTCGAGCACGGCACCGTCGAGCGACGCGACCTCCGACCCGCCGACGTGCGCATCGACATCGCCTACGCCGGCGTCTGCCATTCCGACATCCACACCGTGCGCGGGGAGTGGGGCGCCACCGAGTACCCGCTGACCCCCGGCCACGAGATCGCGGGCATCGTCTCCGAGGTCGGCGAGGGCGTCACCCGCTACGCCGTGGGCGACCGCGTCGGCGTCGGCTGCTTCGTCGACTCCTGCCGCGAGTGCCCCGAGTGTCTCGCCGGCGAGGAGCAGTTCTGCCAGAAGGGCGTCATCTACACCTACGGCACCGTCGGCCACGACGGCGTGCGCACCCAGGGCGGCTACAGCCAGCAGATCGTCGTCGACGAAGACTACGTGGTGCGCATCCCCGATTCCCTCGACCTCGACGTCGCCGCCCCCCTGCTCTGCGCGGGCATCACCCTCTACTCGCCGCTGAAGCGCTGGAAGGCCGGGCCCGGCGTGCGCGTCGGCATCGTCGGCATGGGCGGTCTCGGCCACATGGGCGTCAAGATCGCCCACGCGCTCGGCGCCCACGTCACCGTGCTCAGCCAGAGCCTGTCGAAGAAGGACGACGGCCTGCGCTTCGGTGCCGACGAGTACGTCGCCACGAGCGACGCCGAGAGCATGCGCCCGCTCCGCGGCAGCTTCGACCTCATCATCTCGACGGTCTCGGCCGACATCGACCTCGACCGCTTCCTCGGCCTCCTCGGCACCGGCGGCGCGCTGGTGTTCGTCGGGCTCCCCGAGAACCCGCAGCAGTTCAGCATGTTCTCGCTCACGAGCGCCCGGCGCATCATCGCGGGCTCGAACATCGGCGGCATCCGCGAGACCCAGGAGATGCTCGACTTCTGCGCCGAGCACGGCATCGCCGCCGAGATCGAGACCATCGCCGCCTCCGAGGTCGACGGGGCGTGGGACAGGGTGGTCGCGAGCGACGTGCGCTACCGCTTCGTCATCGACACCGCCACCATCGGCGCCTGAGCCGCCGGCCGCGAACTCGCGAGAGCCGCTCCGATTCCGGGGCGGCTCTCGCGAGTCGAGGTGGCCGGCGGGCTCACGGCATGGTGAGCACGGCCTTCACCGAGGCGCCCGACTGCGTGTCGGCGATGGCCTTCTCGATCTCGTCGAACGGGTAGCGCGTGATGAGCTCGTCGAAGGGGAAGACTCCGGCCTCGTAGAGCGCGATGAGCGCGGGGATGAACACCTGCGGCACCGAGTCGCCCTCGATGGCGCCGACCAGGGTCTTGCCCGCGCCCGACACCAGCCCGAGCGGGAGCACCGCGTCGGGCTTGCCGACACCCAGCAGCGCGATCGTGGCACCGAATCGGGTGGCGTTCACGACGTTCTCGATCACCTGCGGCACCGCCGTGGTGTCGACGGCGTAGGCCGCGCCGAGACCGCCCGTGATCTCCATGATCGTCGCGACCACGTCATCCGTCTTGCCGTTCACGAGGTGGGTGGCGCCGAGCTTCTCGGCGAACGCGAGACGCTCGTCGAGCACGTCGACGGCGATGATGGTGGTGGCGCCGGCGATCTTCGCGCCCATGATCGCCGAGAGGCCCACCGCGCCCGTGCCCGCGACGACGATGCTCGAGCCCGCGCGCACGTCGAGCGAGTTGAGCACCGTGCCGGCGCCGGTCTGGATGCCGCAGCCGAGCGGCCCCACGATCTCGAGCGGCACCGAGTCGGGAACCTTCACCGCGTTGCGGGAGGAGACGATGGCATGGGTGGCGAAGGAGCTCTGGCCGAAGAAGGCGCCGTGCAGCTCTCCTCCGTCGGCGGCGGTGAGGGTGCCTGAGCCGTCTTCGCGCACACCCGCGATGTTGAGCAGCATGAACTTCGTGCAGTAGGCCTCGCGGCCCTCGAGGCAGTTCACGCAGCTGCCGCAGGAGGCGAAGGAGAGGGCGACGTGATCGCCGACGGCGAAGTCGCCGACGCCGGCGCCGACCTGTTCGACGATGCCCGCACCCTCGTGGCCGAGCACGATGGGGAGCGCTGCGGGGATGTGGCCGTGAACGACGGCGAGATCGGTGTGGCAGAGGCCCGTGGCGACGATCTTCACCAGCAGCTCGGTGGGGCGGATGTCATCGAGTTCGATCTGCTCGAACGCGAACGGGGTGTCGGTGCCGCGGAGGACTGCCGCGCGGGCGGTGGTGGTCATGGTGTGCCTTTCTCGAACGGGTCGGTTCCCGTGAGGCACGTCGAGTCGATCGCGACCCGCGTGGGACCGCGGGGACCTGATCGGAGTCTACGCCTCTTTCTGACGGGTGTCAGAGAAACCGGGGGATCGGCGAGAACGGCCGGTGGTCAGCTCAGGTCGAGCTCGTAGTAGACGGCGAGGGGTCCGCTGCCGCGCCCCTCGTGGCAGTCGAAGCCGCGCTTCTCGTAGAGGTGGCGGGCGGCGAGGTCGTCTTCGGAGGTATTGAGGTCGAGGTAGTCGGCACCGCGGGAGCGGGCGTGTTCGATCACCTCGTCGAGGAACGCCGTGCCGAGACCCCGGCCGCGGTGCTCGGGTGCGATGTAGAGCTCGGCGAGGTAGGCCTCCAGGCCGGGCTGCCAGAGACTCTCCCTGAAGCGGAGCACCGCGACGCCGAGTGGGGGTTCGCCGGAGAGGAGCACGCTGGTGTCGCCCGCGGCGGAGAGGGCTGCGGGCCGGTCGGCGAGCCAGGACGGCTCGGGTGCCGGGTCGTCGTACTCCCGGTTGAAGTCGACGAGCAGGCGGGCTGCGGCGGCGAAGTCGGCCGCGCCTGCGGCGAGCACGACGGTCATGTCAGGCGGCTGCGCCGGTCGTCGGGCCGGGCTGCCCCTGCACCGTCTCGGTCGGTGCCGCCTCCGCTGCGGCCTCCGCTCGGGCGAGCTCGGCCTTCCACTGCCGGAAGCCCTCTTCGGTGCGGCCGCGTCGCCAGTAACCCGAGATCGAGACCTGGCTGCGGCTGAGTCCGCGCTCCGTGAGGAGGTAGGGGCGGATGCCATGCATCACCTCCTCCGCCTCGCCGTGCACGAAGGCGTGAACGCGGCCCTCGGGCCACTCCAGCGCGCGCACCGCCGTCTCGAGGGCGTCGGCAGGAGCATCCGTTCCGTCGGCGGCGTGCCGGTAGAGGTGCTCGACGGTGCCGCGCGACGGCAGATCGAGCTGCGGCTCGGTGCCCTCGCGCTCGACCAGCAGGACGACCCGGGCCACGGCGTCGCGGGGGAGCGCCTCGACCGCGGCGACGATCGCGGGAACCGCCGACTCGTCGCCCGCGAGCAGGTGCCAGTCGGCGCCGGGGTCGGGCCGGTAGGCGCCGCCCGGGCCGTTCACGGCGAGCGTGTCTCCGGGCTTCGCCGCTGCAGCCCATGGGCCTGCGACCCCGGTGTCGCCGTGCACGACGAAGTCGATGGTGAGGGTGCCCGCGGCGGTGTCGGGGTGCAGTGCGGTGTAGGTGCGCACGTCGGGCAGCTGCTCGGGCGGCATCGTGCCGCGCAGCGCCCTCAGATCGAGCGTCTCGGGGTAGTCGACGCCCGGCTTCGGGAACAGGAGCTTGACGTAGCGGTCGGTGAAGCTGCTCCCGTCGAACGCCGAGAGGTCGTCGCTGTGGAATCTGACGCGCCGGATGGTGGGTGTGAACCACCCGGCCTCGGTGACGGTGAGCTGTGTCGACATGTATCCAGTTTAGGGCAACCTAACCTAAGCTGGGCCGACGAAGGCACAGGCGATGTCGCATGCCCGCGCTACGCTCGGGCCATGACCGAGAGCTTCGGGCGCGAGCAGGTACTCGAGCTGTGCGCCGGCCTTCCCGCCACCACCGACGAGCGCCCGTTCGGGCCCGAGACCGCCGTGGCGAAGGTCGTGGGCAAGGTGTTCGCCATCGTCCCGCTCGACACCCCGGCGGGCTCCGAGACGGTGACGCTCAAGGTCGCGCCGCCGCACGGCGAGGCGCTCGTGCGCGACCACGGGTGGGTTCGCCCCGGCTACCACATGAACAAGCGGCACTGGGTGACGGTCGCGCTGAACGGCGACGAGGTCGACCACCAGCTGGTGATCGACCTCGTCATCAACTCCTACGACCTGGTCGTGGCCGGGTTGCCCCGCGCGCAGAGGCCGTGAGGCCGGGAGGGCGGAGATCTTCGACCTCGGGATCTTCTGGGGCCGGTTCGAAACCGCAAACGTGGCGCCGACCGCCGCCCTCCAGGGCTCGGAAGGCGCCACGTTTGCGTTTTTGAACCGGCCGACCCTGCGCCGGGCGCGACGTTAGTTCGCGGCGACCTTGGCGGCGGCGTCGGCGAGCTGGGGCACCAGGCCCTCGAGCACCACGGGGATGCTCAGCACCGAGGCCGCGCTGTAGGCCATGGTGAGCTCGTCGCTCGGGTCGAGCACGACGGCGCGACCGTCCTTCACCACAGGCAGCGTCTGGATGAGCGGGTCGGCCGTGGTCTCGGCCGCGGTGAAGCCGATCGGCAGCAGCACGGCGACCTGGGCGTCGAGCGCCGAGATCTGCTCGGCCGAGACGTTGGCGAAGAAGCCGGCCGGCTCGAGCTCGAGCACCGCCGGGTTCTGCACGAAGCCGAGCTGCGCGAGCAGGTCGAAGCGGCCGTCGCCGGCGAGGTAGGCGCCGTAGGCGTCGCCGAACTTCGTGCCGGCCACGGTGGTGAGCCCGTCGAACTCCGGATGCGCGGCCGCCGCCTCGTCGATGGCGGCGTTCGTCTCCTCCACGAGCGCTGCGGCCTCGTCGCTCTTGCCGAGGGCGGCGCCCACCTGCTCGAGCTGGACATCCCACGCGGTGGCGAAGGCCGCGGTGCCTTCGGGGGCGTAGACGGTGGGTGCGATCTCGGAGAGCCGCTCGAACTCCTTCTCGTCGCCGGCCGAACGGGTGTTGAGGATGAGGTCGGGGTCGAGCGCCTGGATCTGCTCGAAGTTCACGCTGTCTCCCGTGCTCTCGATGAGCTCGGGGGTGACGTCGCCGAAGAGCTCGGTCGCCCACGGGCCGACCCCCTTCTCGTCGGCCGTGAAGCCCTGCCACGAGTACACGCCGACGGGCGTGACGCCGAGCGCCAGCGCCATCTCGGCGTCCGACCAGCCGAGGGCCACGACCTTCAGGTCGTCGCTCGGGGCGGGAACGGCGATCTCGCCGAACAGCGTGTCGACGGTCGCGGAGGACGCGTCGGCGGCGGGCGACTCGGAGGTCGCCGACGAGGTGCCCGAGCAGGCGGTGAGCACGAGGCCCGAGGCCGCGACGAGGGCGATGCCGGCGAGCGAACGACGAAGGATGCGCATGGAAGTCTTTCGAGGAGGCGAACGGGTATGTAGGTAAGGCTACCCTGACTGGGTCACGGCGAGATAACGACCGGGCTCACCGACTCGACCGCGCGACGGTCGATGGCGGGCCGCTCAGTGCGCTCCCACCAGCGGGACCACGAGCGGCGTGTGCGACTCCGGGTCGTCGATGATGCGGCAGCGCAACCCGAACACCTCCTCGACGAGCTCGGCGGTCACGATTTCGCCGGGCGCGCCCTCGGCGACGATGGCCCCGTCGCGCATCGCGATGAGATGGGTGGCGTAGCGGGCGGCCTGGTTGAGGTCGTGCAGCACGGCCACGAGGGTGCGGTCACCCGAGCGGTTGAGGCGGGTGAACAGCTCGAGCAGCTCGACCTGGTGGGTGATGTCGAGGTAGGTCGTCGGCTCGTCGAGCAGCAGCAGCGGGGTCTCCTGGGCCAGCGCCATCGCCACCCACACGCGCTGCCGCTGACCGCCGGAGAGCTCGTCGACGGTGCGGCCGGAGAGCTCGGTGACGTTCGTCGCCTCCATCGCCCTGGCCACCGCGGCCTCGTCGCTCTCCGACCACCTCTTGAGGATGGTCTGGTGCGGGTATCGCCCGCGCGAGACGAGGTCGATCACCGAGATGCCCTCCGGCGCGATCGAGGTCTGCGGCAGAAGCCCCACCCGCTTCGCGACCTCCTTCGAGGGCAGCCGCGCGATGTCACCGCCGTCGAGCAGCACCTGGCCGCCGCTCGGCTTCAGCAACCGGGCGAGCGAGCGCAGCAGGGTCGACTTGCCGCAGGCGTTCGGTCCGACGATCACGGTGAACGAGCCGTCGGGCACGGCGACGTCGAGTTCGGAAATGATGGTGCGCTGGTCGTAGCCGACGCGGAGGGAGGTCGCCTCGAGACGAGAGGACACGGTCACCGCCTTCCTAGGGGGGAGATGAGCACTGCGATGAGGTAGACGCCGCCGAGGGTGACGGTGACGGCGCCGACGGGGAGCTGGGCGGGGGCGATGATGCGCTGGGCGATGACGTCGCTGGCGAGCAGCAGAGCGGCGCCCATCGCCGCCGCGGGCACGAGCGGAAGGCCGGGGGCGCGGGTGAGTCTGCGGGCGATCTGCGGCGCGGCGAGGGCGATGAAGACGATCGGGCCGGTCACGGCGGTGATCGTCGCGACCAGCGCGACGCCGAGCACGAGCAGCGCCAGCCTGGTGCGTTCGAGCGGAACGCCGAGGGCGCGTGCCGTGTCGTCGCCGAGTTCGAGCATCCGGAGCCTGGCCGCGGTGAGCGCCAGCAGCGGCACGATGACGGCGAGGGCAATCGTCACCGGCACGACCTCGCTCCAGCCGAGGCTCGACAGGGAGCCCATGCCCCAGCTGGCGGCGGCGATGGAGACGTTGAGGTCGGCGCGCAGCTGGATGAAGTCGTTGAGGGCGTTCAGCACGGCGCCCACCGCGATGCCGATGACGATGAGACGGAAGCCCTGCACGCCACGGCGGAAGGCGAGGAGGTAGACCACGAGCGCGGTGAGGAGACCGCCGAGCAGCGCGCCCGTCACGGTGGCGAGGTAACTGCCGCCCGCCACGAGCCCCACGAGCAGGGCGCCGGAGAACGCGCCCGAGTTGAAGCCGATGATGTCGGGGCTGCCGAGCGGGTTGCGGGTGAGCGACTGGAACACCGCGCCCGAGAGTCCGAGCGCGATGCCGGCGAGCACGGCGAGCAGCACTCGCGGGAGCCGCCAGTCGAGCACGATGCGGAGCACCCCGTCGGAACCCGTGCCGCCGAGGGCGGCGACGAGCTGATCGAGCGGGATGGGGTACTCGCCCTGGGTGAGGGAGAACGCGCCCACGACGACGGTGACGACGGCGAGCGCTCCGACCACGACGAGGGTGCGCGGATGCAGCACTCCGCTCACGGGACCCACCCGGTAGCTGCGGCGGGCGACGCGTCGCGCGGTGCGACGGGCGGTGCGGCGGGCGGTCACAGGCCCTGTGTCTTCGACCGGCGGATGAGCAGCACCAGCACGGGGGCCCCGACGAAGGCCGTGACGATGCCCACCGGCATCTCGCCCTGCACGATGACGCGGCCGACGACGTCGGCGGAGACGAACACGAGCGGCGCGAAGACCATGGTGAGAGGGAGCACCCAGCGCTGGTCGGGGCCCACGATCGCGCGGGCGATGAACGGCGCCATGAGGCCGAGGAAGGCGATGGGGCCGGCGGCGGCGGTCGCGGCGCCGCAGAGCAGAGTGATGGCCACGACCGAGATGAGGCGGGTGCGCACGATCTTCGCGCCGAGCGAGGTGGCGAGGTCGTCGCCGAGCGCGACGACGTTGAGCGAGCGGGCGACGAGCAGGGCGAGCAGCACGCCGACGACGAAGAACGGGAGGACGCCGAGCACCGTGTCGAGCTGCCGGTTCTGCAGCGAACCCGCCTGCCAGAACCGGATCTTGTCGAAGATGTCGGGGTTGCGGAGGGTGATGGAGAAGGTGACGCCCTGCAGTGCCGCCGAGAGCGCGACGCCCGCGAGCACGAGTCGCACCGGGGTGGCCCCGCTGCGGGAGCCGATGAGGTACACGACCACGGCGGCGATCCCGGCGCCGGCGAACGACCACCAGATGTAGCTCGACAGGTCGGCGGTGCCCATCACCGCCACGGCCACCACGACCGCGAAGTAGGCGCCCGAGTTCACGCCGAGGATGCCGGGGTCGGCGAGCGGGTTGCGCGTGACCGCCTGTATCACGGCCCCGGCGAGCCCGAGGGCGCAGCCCACCACGAGCCCGAGCAGCAGCCGCGGCACCCGGAAGTCGGTGATGAGCACGGAGGTGGTGTCGGTGCCGCCCTCGGTGAGCGCGCGCCACACCACCTCGGGCGAGAAGCCGCCCGAGCCGATGAACAGGCTCGCCACCGAGACCAGGGCGAGCAGGAGCAGGGCGGCGAGGAGGATGGCCAGGCGCGTCACGGTGCTGCGGGCGATGCCGGTCGAGGCGCGTGCCTCGGCGCGCTCCGCGGCGGTCGGCAGACGCAGGCTGTCGAGGTCGGCGCTCATGAGCGGGCCTCCTCAGGGCGTGGCGGGCTGGCGGGGTCGGGCGGGGCGGTGCGTCGGTGGGGTGTCGCGCAGGGGTGTCGCACAGGGGTGTCGCGCGGGGTGTCGCGCAGCTGTCCCGCGAGGTGTCGTTAAGGGCAGGTGAGGCTAGCCTAAGCCAGGACGGGTCGTGGTGGCCCGCCGAACGCCGAGACCGCCGGGCTGGGGCGGGAGACGCAAGGCCGTCGACCGGCAGGTGGACTGCCCGGCACGGGCCCCCGGAATCCGCCCGGGTGCGATACTCGGGGAGTGTCGACCGAGCTGCGAACCCGCCGCGTGCATCCGGCCTGGATCGTCGCCGCCGTCGCCTTCCTCGCCCTCGTCGGCGCCGCAGGGTTCCGGGCGGCGCCGAGTGTGCTCATGCTGCCGCTCGAGGAGCAGTTCGGCTGGTCGC